>PLDN01000107.1:0-407 GCA_003136185.1 Acidimicrobiaceae bacterium
TGATCTCCTCGCCCTCCTCGTGCGAAGCAGCCTCGACGATGTCCGCGATCTGGGCAGGGCGCAGTCGTGAGAGCTGGCGATACGGGATGCGCAAGCGGGCGGTCGGCACGTGGCTCACGAACGGCTCGATCGACGCCCAGTCGACGATCGACTTGCTCGCGTCTTTCCGGTTGAGCCACGGCGTCAGCCGGCGAAGGACCGTCCTCGCAGTTGAGTCGATGCCGACGACCTGCCACGTCCCACCGACGTTCGCCAACTCGATCTCGTGTGCCCTCACCAGATGCCCTCTGACCACGTTGATCAGGTGACGGGCGAGGAGGTCGCGCGCGAGGAGCAGTTCCTGGGGCCGCCGCTCGAAGGGCCGGAGGGTCGCTCTGTCGCCGTTGAAGCGGACTTCGCGATCGCCG
>PLDN01000107.1:437-6535 GCA_003136185.1 Acidimicrobiaceae bacterium
TGACGACCTCAGAGAGGGGAACGAGGGGGATGGTGACCATTGGGGCGAGTCCTCACGAGGGAGCGAACCAGTTGTAGTGCCGAGACCAAGGCGCCTCTTACGCTAATCGCCGTCGGGCACAGCCGCCTCACTGCGCTCCCTCACGCTGCCTTCAGGTTGCCGCCGCATGATCGAACAATGGAGGCCGAGCCGCGCGCGCCTCGAAAGAGGGGCGTGCCCCGCAACCTGACGAGTCTGCGGGCCGAGAGACGGCGCCATCGAGCCCCGCACTAATCTGGACGCATGGATCTCACCTACCCGCCGGAGGCCGAGGCATTCCGCCTCGAGCTCCGCACCTGGCTCGAGGAGAATCTCCCCGCTGGCTGGGGCACGCCGGGCCATTCGATGACCGCCGACGAGCGCCAGAGCTTCAACACCGAGTGGACGAAGAAGCTGTCCGAAGGTGGCTGGATCTGCGCTTCGTGGCCGACTGAGTACGGCGGTCGCGGCCTGTCGCTAATGGAAAGCGTCGTGCTGAACGAGGAATTCGCAAACTTGAACGCCCCCATGCGAGCGGACTTCTTCGGAGACACGCTCGTCGGGCCCACCATCTTGCAATGGGGAACCGAGGAACAGAAGAAGTTCTTCCTCCCGAAGATCCTCTCGGGCGAGATCACCTGGTGCCAAGGCTTCTCAGAGCCCGATGCCGGAAGCGACCTGGCGTCGCTCAAGACCAAGGCAGAGCTCGACGGTGACGAGTGGGTAATCAACGGCCAGAAGGTCTGGACGACCCAAGCCCATTACGCCGATTACGTCTTCCTGCTCGCGCGTACCGATAAAGATGTAGCCAAGCACGCCGGGATCTCCTACCTACTCGTCCCTATGCGCCAGGAAGGCGTCGAGACCCGTCCAATCGCCCAGGTGGACGGCTCGGCCGAATTCAACGAGGTCTTCTTCACCAACGCTCGCTGCCCGAAGGACAATGTCGTCGGGGGCGTGAACAACGGGTGGAAGGTCGCCATGACGACGCTNNGGCCTGCGCACGCTCACCTCTGCGATCAACGAGGATCATGCGACCCTCGCCCTCGGCGCCACCAACAAGATGTACTGGTCCGAGTATCACCGCGATGTGATGGAGCTTTACCTCGACATCATGGGCATGGAGGGTCTGGTCCTGACGGGCCAAGACACTGACGACACCGAGTTCGTCCCCGGCGTCGGAGCACGCCATCGCAGGCCGGGCTACCCCGTGAGTCCGCTGCAGGCGAGTTTCTTCTTCTCCCGCTCCGAGACGATCTGGGGCGGCACTGCGCAGATCCAGCGCAACATCGTTGCCGAGCGCGTGCTGGGCCTTCCGAAAGAGCCGAAGCCGACAGGCGGCTGAGGCCGCAACGAACCACGTCCGTCGCTCCTAGGGTGGCGGTCATGCGCTACCGCTCACTCGGCAACACAGGAATCCAAGTCAGCCCGTTCTGCCTCGGTACGATGATGTTCGGCCTCTGGGGCAATCCGGATCACGACGACTCCGTCCGCGTCATCCATCACGCTCTCGACTCGGGGATCAACTTCGTCGACACCGCCGATGTCTATTCGCTCGGTGAATCCGAGGAGATCGTCGGAAAGGCACTGAAGGGGCGGCGCGACTCGGTCGTGCTCGCCACGAAGGTCCACGGCGTGATGGGCGACGACCCGAACGCCCAGGGGAACTCGAGGCGGTGGATCCGCCACGAGGTGGAGCAGAGCCTCCGCCGCCTCCAGACCGACTACATCGACCTTTACCAGATCCATCGGCCGGACTTGAAGACGGATATCGAGGAGACACTGTCGGTCCTCACAGACCTGGTCCGCGAAGGCAAGGTCCGGGCGATCGGATCGTCGACGTTCCCTCCTGAGCAGATCGTCGAGGCGCAATGGGTAGCTGAGCGCCGCGGCTTCGAACGGTTCCGCTGCGAGCAACCGCCGTACTCCATCTTCGCCCGCGGCATCGAGGCAGGCGTCCTCCCGACGTGCGAGCGGTACGGGATGGGAGTCATCGTGTGGAGCCCGCTCGGCGGAGGCTGGCTGACCGGCCGCTACCGCCGGGGACAGGAGATCGACATGACCACGGGACGGGCGAGCCGCATCCCGGGCCGTTTCGACCCTTCGCTCCCCCAGAACCAGCGCAAGCTGGACCTCGTCGAGGAGCTGGAGGCAGTCGCAACCGACGCTGGGGTCTCCCTTACGCACCTCGCCATCGCGTTCGTCATCTCGCACACAGGCGTGACATCCGCCATCATCGGCCCACGAACGATGGAGCAGCTCGAAGACCTGATCGCAGGGGCTGACGTCCGGCTGAGTGACGAGATCCTCGACCGCATCGACAAGGTCGTGCCGCCGGGGACGACGCTCAACAGGGCTGATGACGGCTGGGAGGCCCCGGAATTGCAGCAGACGTGGCGGCGGCGGCGGCCGGAGCATCTCCGAGCAGCAAATTAGCTAAAGGCGAGTCGGCGAACCAGCTGTCGCCCGGCGCGCCCCGTCAGCGCGCCGGGCGACAGGGATCTAATGGCCCGCCGCCGACCGGTCGGTGAGCAGCACTGCGACGTGGCTGACCTGCTGGTGCCCGTGCACAACCGGCCGTCCGCCCGAGGTGCCGCTAGTCGTGCCTACTGCGGCGCCCACGGCAGCCAGAAAAAGCGCGAGTACGAAGAGGACGGGCCGCAGCGAGGGCTGATCTGACGAGACCGGCGCTTCCCGTGCGGAACCGCTCATCAACACACTCGATCGATAACTGTCTTTCGGCATGCCAAACCTCTTCGACGTAACCGACACTCCGTCCGCCGGAGGGTCTCCTTTACATGAGACGTCCGAGAGCCCGATTACGTTGCATGCTTTTTCAGTAGCGGGGGATGTACCCACCCCTGCCGAGGGAGACGCTCTCGGAGAACTCCATCGACTCGTCGACGGTGCCCCGGACCTCGGTCACCCAGTCGAGGCGTTGACGAAGGAGCCGCTCAACGCCGCCCTGCAGCGTGGCGCCGGAGATGGCACACGAGCCACACGCACCCTGGAGCTGGACTTCGACAATCCCTCGCTCCACGTCGAGGTCGGTCAGCACGAGGTCGCCACCGTCCGCCTGCACGGCCGGCTTCATCAGGTCGAGCAGCTCATTGAGGGCGGTTGTCCGCCGGACGCGCTCGGCGTCGTCGATGGCCACCGCCGCGCCATCGCCAGTCGTCGCCATAGCTTCCTCATCGCCTGCCACCGTCGTACCTCCTGTCGAGGCCAGTGTAGGAAGCCGTACCATGCTGGCGTGCAACTTGTCGTGCTCGCAGCAGGTCACGGTCGCCGCTTCGGCGGCTTGAAACAGCTCGCCTCTGTGGGTCGGGACGGTGAAGCCCTCATGGATTTCACGGCCGCCGACGCTGTCGCGGCAGGTTTTGAGGGAGTCGTCCTGATCGTGCGGGAGGAGGTGCAAGACGAGCTGATCGCCCATATCGGGAGGTACTGGCCGCCTGGACTCGAAGTGCGGCCAGTGATCCAAGGCCCCATTGCCGGCACGACTCAAGCCGTCGCGTCGGCTCGGGACGCCGTGACCGGTTCGTTCGGCGTGGTGAACGCGGACGACCTCTACGGGCAAGCTGCGATCTCGCTGCTCAGCCAGGAGATCGCACAGCTCACTGACCACACTCACTCCATCGTCGGTTACCAGTTGGCGGACACGGTGCTCACCGACGCGCCCGTCACTCGTGGCGTCTGTGAGATCTCGCCCGCCGGCGAGCTCGTCCGAATCGCCGAGCAACAGGTAGTGCGCCAAGACGGCGGGTTCTCGGGCAAGGCGATCGATGCTCCGGCCGAAGAGGCGATGCACGCGCTTTCGGGGGCAGAGGTCGTGTCGATGAATCTTTGGGGTTTCGATTGGTCGATCTTCGAAGACCTCGATAGGGCGCTCACCGACTTCGACCCAGCCACTGCCGCTCACCAGCCCGGCAAACCGCCAGAGCTCCTGTTGCCGATGGTGGTCGGCGACCTCGTGGCTGCGGGGTTGGTCCGCGTGCGCGTCGCACCGACCGAAGGTCGATGCATCGGTATCACTCACCCCGACGACCTGCCGCTCGTCCGCGAGCTCGTAGAGAAGGACCGCTATGGGCCACACGACTGAATCCTCTTGCGGGAAGTGAACTGTTGAGCATCCTCTTGCGGGAAGTGAACCGTTGAGCCGCTCTCGCCGCTTGGTGTGGGCCCTCGCCTGCGATCTCACGATCGCCGTGGCAGAGGTCGTCGGCGGCTTCCTCGGTCGTTCTGCCGGCTTGTTCGCCGCCGCCGGCCACGACCTGGCCGACGCTGGCGCCCTAGGGCTGGCGCTCGTCGCCACCAGGCTCGTCACCCGCCCCGCGACACCCTCGCGGTCGTTCGGCTTCCATAGGGTCACGATCCTCACGGCGCTCGCCAATGCCGTCGCCCTGATTGCCGCGTCGGTGCTCATCGGAGTGCTGGCGGTTCATCGCATCGTCCACCCTGCTCACGTCCGCGGTGGGGTCGTCATCGCGTTCGCCGCGGCGGCTCTGGTAGGAAACGGCGTTGCCGCCTTCCTCGCCTACGAACGCTCCCGGGATCTCAACATGAGATCGGTAATGGTGCACCTTGCAGGAGACGCCCTGGCCGCTCTCGGAGTCCTTGTTGCGGGCGCTGTGATCCTGGCGACTGGACGCTACGACGTGCTCGACCCGGCCGTCTCGCTCGCGATCGCCGTGGTGGTCGTCATCGAGGCTGTGGTCCTCGTCCGCCAAAGCGTCGATGTGCTGCTCGAATCCACGCCGCGCGACGTCGACCTCGAGGACCTCTCGATGTCGATGGGGCAGGTCGACGGTGTCACCGACGTGCACGACCTCCACTGCTGGAGCTTGTCCAACGACGTGCGAGCGCTCTCGGCTCACGTCGTGCTGGCAGGACATCCGACTCTCGAACAAGCCCAAGCGATCGGCGACGTCTTGAAGGACCGCCTTAAGGCTCAACATGAGATCGCCCATGCGACGATCGAGCTCGAATGCGAGCGGTGCGCCGAACCTTCGGCGGAAGTCTGCGCGATCGAGGGCTCTTCCTCTATGCAGGCGGCGGCTTCGGGAACGGCGGCGCCGGCTCGTTGAGCGCGGGCCGTTCTGCGCGGGCCGGTCTGCTCGGCTCGTTCTGCGCGGGCCGTTCTGCGCGGAAGGAGTGCGTGGCGTCGCGCCGGTAGGGTTCGCCAGTCATGTGTGGGCGCTTCGTAGCTTCACGGCCGGTCGAGGACATCGTCGAGCAGTTCGGCGTGGACGAGGTGCGCGTGCCGATCGAGCTTCTGCCTGGACCACGCTTCAACGTCTGCCCGCAGGACGAGGTGCTGGCGATACGAGAGGTGGTCCCTCGTTCTGAAGCGCCTGGCGATGCTGCTGCCGGCGCGGGCGCCGGCAAGGGCGCCGCCGCCGCGCCCTCAGACTCGGCATCGCCAGAGCGCCGGCTTTCGACCTACAGGTGGGGACTCGTGCCGTCGTGGGCGAAGAGCCCGAATGTCGGAGCTCGGGCTTTCAACGCCCGAGCAGAGACGCTCGCTGACAAGCCGATGTTCCGGACTGCCCTTGTGCGGCGCCGATGCATCGTCCCCGCCGACGCGTTCTACGAATGGCAGCGGCTGGCAGCCGCGGGAGTCGCTGGCGCGGCTGGCGTGGCTGGCGGCTCGAGCGGGCGAGGCGGTAAGCGCCAACCATGGTGCTTCAAGGCCAGCGACGGGAGCATGCTCGGTCTCGCCGGACTCTACGAGCTCTGGCGGGAGACACCGGAGAGCGAATGGCTGCGGACCTGCACGGTCATCACGACGAGAGCCAACAGCCTGATGGCACCTATCCACGACCGCATGCCCGTCATCCTGCAACCAGCGGACTACGGAGCCTGGCTCACGCCGGGGGTCTTGGACCCCTCGGAACTCCACGAGCTGCTTGCTCCGGCCGACGAGGAATTCCTCGTCTCATACCGGGTCGGCTCAGAAGTGGGGAACTCCCGCGCCGAGGGACCTCAGCTTGTAGAGCCGCTCGCGGACAGTTCCGACCCGCCGGTCGAGAACTCGTCCTCGGAACCCCCGCCGGGGCCGGCCAGCCCGTAGCGCCTGG
>PLDN01000088.1 GCA_003136185.1 Acidimicrobiaceae bacterium
CGAGATCTACACACACGTCTCAACCGAGCGGCTTGTTGGTGTCTATCAACGAGCCCATCCGAGGGCGACATGAGCGCACTCGACCTCAGCCGGATCGAGCGTGTCGACGAGCTGTGGACCTCGTACAAGGGACGCCCGGATCGCCAGACGCGTGACCGCTTGATTCTTCATTACTCGCCGCTCGTCAAGTACGTGGCCGGCCGCGTGATGTCACGACTCCCCGACTCCGTCGACCAGGCCGACCTCGTGAGCTACGGCATCCTCGGCCTCATCGATGCCATCGAGAAGTTCGATATGGGCCGCGGCGTCAAGTTCGAGACCTACGCCGTCCCGCGCATCCGGGGAGCGATCCTCGACGAGCTCCGTTCGATCGACTGGGTCCCGCGGTCAGTGAGGGCGAAGGCGCGTGCCGCGGATCAGGCGTACTCCAAGCTGGAGCACTCCTTGCGCCGGTCGCCGACCGACGAGGAGCTCGCGACCGAGCTCGGGATCTCGTCGAGCGACCTCGATGCGTTGTTCCGCCAGACCGCCAGGGCCGGCGTATTGCAGCTCGACCAGGTCCTGTTCGCCGGACGCCAGGGCGAGCAGACGCTCGGCGACACGATCGCTGACTCGGGGGACGGACCCGTTGCTGCTGTCGAGGTCGACGAGACCCGCCAGATGCTCGCCCGATCGATCTCCGCCCTGCCCGATCGCGAGCGCACGGTCCTCACCTTGTACTACTACGAGGGTCTCAACCTCTCCGAGATCGGCGACATCCTCGGTGTCACCGAGAGCCGGGCCTGCCAGATCCACACCAAGGCCGTCGGCCACTTGCGCCAGCGCCTCCGGGGTTTGATGGTCTGAGAGCGTTGGCGCTCTCGGTCTTGCCAGAGCGGACCTAATCAGCGGCTACGATCGACGCCCGAGACCCGCATGGGCTCGACACCATTCAAAAGACTCGTCCGGGCACGCCCGCGGTCGCCCTACGGGGCGCCGTGCCTGGGTCAGCTCAACCGTCGGGAGGAATGACGTGGCAGTTGTCACGATGAAGCAGCTCTTGGAAGCCGGCGTCCACTTCGGGCACCAGACCCGCCGTTGGAACCCGAAGATGAAGCGATTCATCTTCGGTGAGCGCAACGGCATCTACATCATCGACTTGAACCAGACGCTCGACCGCGTGAGTGCCGCCTACTCGTTCGTCCGGGATCTCGTTGCGGACGGCGGGACGATCCTGTTCGTCGGCACGAAGAAGCAGACCCAGGACCCCGTGGCGGAGTTCGCCCTCGCCTGCGGGATGCCGTACGTAAACCAGCGCTGGCTTGGCGGGATGCTCACCAACTTCCAGACAGTCGCAGGCCGCGTCCGAAAGCTCGGCGAGCTCGAGTCGGCTCGCGAGTCAGGCGACTTCGCGGCCATGCCGAAGAAGGAAGCGCTCATGAACGAGCGCGAGCTCGAGAAGCTCGAACGCAACCTCGGTGGTATCCGGCGCCTCCAAGGCCCTCCCGACGCCATTTTTGTGATCGACACGAAGAAGGAGCACATCGCCGTCACGGAGGCCCGCAAGCTCGGGTTGCCGGTCGTCGCCGTCGTCGACACCAACTGTGATCCCGATGTCATCGACTTCGTCATCCCGGGCAACGACGACGCCATCCGCGCCGGGCGGCTGATGTGCCGCATCATCGCGGACGCTGTCGCCGAAGGGCGTTACATCGCATCCCGCCGGGCGATCGTCGAGCACGGAGGGCCCCGGGTAGGCGACGCCCTGCCGCCCGTCCAGGCCGTGGCACCCGCGCCGGCTGCCGCGCCTGTCGCTGTGCCGGAGACCGAGCCGGCTTCGGCGTCCGGAGAAACGGACGCCTCTTCTGGCCCGGCCCCGGCCGCCGCCGAGCCTGCTGCCGACACGGTTGCCGAGCCTGCAGTAGCGGCCAGCCCCGCGCCCGATGTTGCAGAGGTGGTGGAGCCAGCAGCCGCGACGGCTGAGCCGGTCGAGGAACCGGCGTCGGAACCGGCGACCGTTTCTGAGGTCGCCCGGGCAGATGGCGGGCCCGACGCCCCCACCGAGAGCACGCAAGACTGACTGAGAACGGAACGAAGGAAACACTCAATGGCTGAATACACAGCGAAAGACGTCGCTGAACTGCGCAGACGCACGGGAGCGGGGATCCTCGACTGCCGGACCGCTCTCGAGGAGAACGATGGCGACATCGAGGCTGCCGCGAAATGGCTCGTCGAGAAGGGCAAGATCAGCGCCGGCAAGCGGGCCGACCGAGGCCGCGCCCAGGGTGCGGTCGCTGTCGTGATCGACGCCGCCCGTGGGGCCGTCGTCGCTCTCGAGTGCGAGACCGACTTCGTGGCCAAGTCAGCTGAGTTCGTCCAGCTCGTAGATGAGCTGGCAGCGGAGCTGGCGACCGGTGGCGAGGCCGCACTCGAGTCGCAGCGCGAGCGCATCGACAAACTCGCCGTGATCTCCAAAGAGAACATCGCCCTCGGCAAGACGGTGCGGTTCGAGGCTGATGAGGGCACTGTGCTCGACAGCTACCTCCACATCCAGAACGGTCGGGGAGTGAACGCTGTCCTCGTCGAGGTCGCCGGCGGCAGCCAGGAGCTCGCGCACGAGATCGCGGTACACATCGCGTTCGCGAGGCCCGAGTACCTGAGGCGCGAGGACGTGCCGGCTGAGCTTGTGGAGGCGGAACGGGAGACGGCGGCCGCCATCGCCCACAACGAGGGCAAGCCCGAAGCGGCTCTCCCGAAAATCGTCGAGGGCCGGTTGAATGGCTGGTTCAAGGACCGATGCCTTCTCGAGCAGTCCTTCGTGAAGGATGAGAAGCAGACGATCGCCAATCTGCTCGGCAGTGCAGAGGTTCGTCGTTTCGCACAAGTCGTCGTCGGCTCCTAGGGCACGTCCCTGGGACTGGGGGGAGCACGTGTCAGAACAGAGCCTGCAGGGAGACCCTGCGAGCCCGTCCGTCGGGCGTTGGCGCCGGGTGGTGCTGAAGATCTCCGGCGAAGCGCTGGCGAGTGCCGCCTCCGATGAGACCATCGATGCCGCGACGGTCGGGCGGCTCGCGAAGGAGATTGCAACGTCCTGTTCCGAGCTCGGCACGGAGATGGCCGTCGTTGTCGGCGGCGGCAACATCTGGCGAGGCACGACCGGGGCGGGCGAAGGGATGGACCGCGCCGCCTCTGACACGATGGGCATGCTCGGGACGGTCATCAATGCCCTCGCTCTGCAGGACGCCCTCGAGCGCGCCGGCCAGCCGACACGCGTCCTTTCCGCCGTGCAGATGGCGCAGGTCTGCGAGCCCTACATCCGGCGTCGTGCCCTCCGTCACCTCGAAAAAGGTCGGGTCGTGATTCTCGCCGCCGGCATGGGCAGTCCTTACTTCACCACCGACACGCCGGCAGCCCTTCGCGCGGCAGAGATCGAAGCGGAAGTCATCATGAAGGGAACCCACTCAGGCGTAGACGGCGTCTACAGCGCGGATCCCCGCGTCGAGCCAGACGCGGTGCGCTACGAGCGCATCGGGTTCATGGACGTGATCTCGCAGGATCTCCGCGTGATGGACATGACGGCGATCGCTTTCTGTCGGGACAATCAGATCCCGATCCTTGTGTTCGACATCATGCAGCCCGGCAACGTGCGGGCTGCCCTCGCGGGCGAGCAGATAGGTACGCTGATCTCGTGAGCGACGACCTGATCAACACTGCGCTCGAGGAATGTCGCGAACGGATGCACAAGGCGGTGGAGCACGCCCGGGCAGACTTCTCAGCCGTCAGAACCGGGCGGGCCACTCCGGCCCTCGTGGAGCGGCTCAAGGTCGACTACTTCGGCTCAGAGGTCCCGCTCCAGCAGTTGGCGGGTTTCCAGATCCCCGAGCCTCGCGTGCTCGTAATCTCCCCCTACGACAAGGGTGCGATGAAGGCCATCGAGAAGGCGATCACGTCGTCTGATCTCGGTGTGAACCCCGCAAGCGACGGGTCCGTGATCCGCCTTGTCTTCCCGGAGCTCACCCAAGAGCGTCGCAAGGAGTTCGTTAAGGTGGTCAAACACCGGGCAGAAGAGGGACGAGTTGCGGTGCGCAACGTCAGGCGGGCGACTCGCCACGAGCTCGAAGGTCTTGAGAAGAGCGGCGAGCTCTCCTCCGACGAGCTCGACCGCGCAGAGAAGGAGCTGGAAAGACTCACCCACGAGCTGGTAGCGGAGATCGACCGCCTGCTTGCCTCGAAGGAGAAAGAGCTTCTCGAGATCTGATGGAAGATCCACATGAGCCGGGTGATTTCGAAATGAGCGAGGGCGAACTGGCCGACGGCACGCTGCCAGGCGACGCAGCACCGGTCCCACCGGCTCGGCGGTTCCCGAGCTCGAACATCGGGCGGCCTCGCATCGAGGGAGTGGAGGCCGGGATCGCTGCGGGCCTCGTCCCGTCGACGAGCCCGCAAGTGGGCGGTCAGGTACCGGGCGCTGCGCCGAGGCACCTGTCGCCCACCGAGGATCTCTACACCGAACAGGTGCCCGACGAGATCGCCGAGGGCATCGAGCTTCCGGACTGGACTGATCCACCGACCCGAGAGGTCCCCCGCGTGCTGCTCCAGCACGGCCAGTCGCCCGGACCGGTGATCGCGGGGCCGGTCTGGCGTGAATCCCAGCGCGACTTCGATCAGGATTCAGAGGCGTTCGCCGAGATAGTGAGCGAGAGCGTCGCTGTGATCGCGCATGACGAGGGCGCCGACGCGGAAGACGACTTCGGCTTTGAAAACTACGACCGCTTCGACGGGATCGACGGCCCGCCGACGGGTGACCCGTCCGAGCGTGGGCCCGTGCACGGTGATACGACCGTTTACCGTGTGATCGCTACCTCCGGCAATGAGGGGCTCCATCTCCCGAGCGCGCGTGAGCGGGCGGGGGAAGTGGGTGTGGGGCGGGTACGTTTTGCCGGGAGGGCGGTCGCAGCCGACGTGCCGGACGAGATCGTCGAGCCCGTCAGCCACGAGCCGAGCACGGCGCCCCGCGAGCGCAACGCCGTCGTTGCCACGGTGACCGGGCTGCTTATTGGCGGGTTCACTTTGCTCTGCTTTTTCGCAGGCCCGATCACAGCCCTCGCACTCTCGTGCGTTGTGCTCCTGCTGGCGGCAGCCGAGTACTTCCAAACCCTGCGTAGGGTGAGGTACCAGCCGGCGACCCTGCTCGGGTTGGTGGCCGCTCCAGGCTTCGCCGTAGCTGCGTACCTGAAGGGCCCAGAGGCGGTCCCGGTCGTCTTCGCGATCGGCACCATCGCGACGATATGTTGGTATCTCTCGGGCGTCACGCGCCGGGCCGTGGTGGCGAACATCTCCGTATCGGTACTCGGAATCGCATGGATTGCCGGCCTCGGGTGCTTCGCCGGCTTGTTGCTCGATCCGACGGTTTTCCCGCTTCGCCACGGCGTGGCGTACCTGCTCGGAGCAGCGGTGGTCACGGTTGCCTATGACGTCGGCGGGTACGCATTCGGCAGCTGGATCGGCCAGCACAAGCTCGCGCCGAGGATCAGCCCGAACAAGACCTGGGAGGGCCTCATCGGCGGCAGCCTGTCCGCCCTCGTGATCTCGATGGCGGTGGTGCCGCATCTGCACCCATGGGATTTCGGCCGTGCGGCAGCCCTCGGCGTGATAGTCGCCATCGTGGCGCCCGTCGGCGACCTGGTGGAGTCGATGATCAAACGGGACATGAACGTGAAGGACATGGGCACCTTGTTGCCGGCCCATGGAGGAGTGCTCGATCGGGTCGATGCCTTGCTCTTCGTCCTCCCGGCTACGTACATCCTCGTACGGCTTTTCCACGGCTGACGTCCACTTGACAACCGGACATCCGACCTCTCGACGCCGTGTAGCCATCGCGGGCTCGACCGGGTCGATCGGCACGCAAGCGCTCGAGATCGCACGGTCCGTACCGGATGCCTTCGAGGTGACGGCGATCGGAGCTTCGTCGTCGGTCGACCTTCTCGTGGCGCAGGCCGCTGAGTTCCGGCCCCGGATCGTCGCGTTGGCGGACGCCGCGCGAGCGGGCGAAATGGATGGCCGGTTGCCGGCGGGGACCGAGCTTCGCTGCGGCCCCGGAGCCCTCGCATCTCTCGCCGACGAGAGCGATGTCGACGTCGTGCTCAACGGCGTGGTGGGCTTTGCCGGGCTGGACGTGACGATCCGAGCGCTCGAGTGCGGGAAGCGCCTCGCCCTTGCCAACAAGGAGTCGCTCATAGCGGGCGCGCCAGTGGTAAGTCGGGCTCGCTCGACGCCGGGGGCGGAGATCCTCCCCGTGGATTCTGAGCACTGCGCGATCCATCAGTGCCTTGCCGGGTCGGCCATCGCTGACCGGGAGGTGTTGGTCAACAAGCTGATCCTCACCGCAAGCGGGGGACCTTTCCGGGGCCGCACGAGCGCCGAGCTCGAGACAGTGTCGATCGCCGACGCGCTTGCGCACCCCACGTGGTCAATGGGCCCGAAGATCACCGTCGACTCGTCGACCCTCATGAACAAAGGGCTCGAGGTGCTCGAGGCGAACGAGCTCTTCGGCGTCGGGATCGACCGCATCGAAGTAGTGGTGCATCCACAGTCGATCGTCCACTCCATGGTCGAGTTCTGTGACGGCGCGACTATCGCGCAGCTCTCGCAGCCCGATATGCGCCTTCCGATCGGCTACTGCATAGGGTTCCCGGATCGCCTCGCGCACGCCTATGGGGCGCTCGACTGGCGTCGGCTCTCCTCGCTCGAGTTCGAGTCGCCCGATCTTGAGACCTTTCGCTGCCTCGGCTTGGCCTTCGAAGCTGGGCGCGCCGGAGGCGCTGCCCCCGCCTGGTTGAACGCCGCGAACGAAGTCGCGGTCGCAGCGTTCCTCGAAGGCCGCATCGGCTGGCCCCAGATTGCCGAGGTGGTCGCCGAGACCCTCGCGACCTTCGAGGCCACTCACTTGCGTACGATCGAGGACGTGCTCGAGGCCGATGCCAGTGCTCGTGCCCGCGCCGCCACCGCAGTTGCCACACGGGGAGAGGCCGCGTGAGCACCGCCCCGCCGTCGACCGCCGCACCGCCCGCAAGCACGCCTGCGGGCGCTGGCAAGTCCACCGCTAAGCCGCTCCAGCCGGCCCAATCCGGATCGACCGCAGCGGCTATCGCCCGCCTCGTGGCGTTCCTCGTAGGCGGAATCCTGCTTGCCGTCGCCCTCCACGCGGTGAGCGTTCTGGTGGTCGTGCTGGCGATCCTCGCGATGATCATGCTGCATGAGTTCGGCCACTTCATCGTGGCCAAAGCGAGCGGAATGAAAGTGACCGAGTATTTCCTCGGGTTCGGGCCGAGGCTGTGGTCCATTCGCAAGGGCGAGACCGAGTACGGCGTGAAGGCGATTCCGGCGGGCGGCTTTGTGAAGATCCCCGGGATGACGATGCTCGAGGAGATCGATTCCGCCGACGAGCCCCGTAGCTACCGGCAAGCCTCGTTCCCGAGACGGATCGCCGTCGCCGTCGCCGGCTCGACGATGCACATGCTCATCGCGATCGCACTTTGTTGGAGCATCTTCGTCTTCGTCGGAGCGGAGTCGCCGACGAGCCCGTACGTCGTCGAGCTGCTCCACTTCCAGCACGGCAAGACGCCGGCTCAGCTGGCAGGACTGCGGGACGGCGATCGTTTCGTCTCGATCGACGGGACGAGGATCACAGGTTTCGGTGTGCTCCAGGCCGAGATCGGTAAGAACGCCGGGACCATGCTGCACGTGGTCGTCGACCGCCATGGATCGATCGTTCACCTCAACATTCGGCCCGTCGATGCGAGGCACGTGACCGAGTACGTCGGCGGCCAGGCGGTCAGCGCGACCGGCAAGCGCGCGACGGGGATCATCGGAGTCGAGCTCGAGTCGGGAATTGAGAAGAAGGTCGGTGTGCTCGCATCGGTGCCGCGCGCCTTCGGCGAATTCGGGACCATCGCCTCAGTCACGTTTCAAGGCTTGACGGAGGTCTTCTCGTTCCACGGTCTCAGCCAGTTCGCGCACTCGGTGGTGACGGCCGGGTCGAGCCACGCGGCCTCCGGTGGTTCTGGCGCGGGCTCAGGTGCGTCCTCGTCGAGCTCGGCCTCGCAGAGTCCGCAGGTCATGTCGATCCTTGGATTCATTCAGGTCGGTTCTCAGGCCAATCTCGGGCAGTTGCTCGTGCTCCTCGCCGAGATCAACCTCTTCGTCGGGATCGTCAACCTCTTCCCGATGCTCCCGCTCGACGGCGGTCACGTCGCGATCGCGGTCTACGAGCGGATCCGTTCGAGGAAAGGCAAGCGCTATCACGCCGACGTGCTGAAGCTGATGCCGGTGGCCTACGTCTTCCTCGCCTTCATCGTCCTGCTCGGCCTAGGTGCGCTGTACGCCAATATCGTCCAGCCGGTGCACCTGCCGGGCGGCTGATCCTCCCGGCGCCGCCAGGGGGCTCCAGCGGCCCCGCTGAGACGCCCTGAGCCTCTCTTCTACAGGAAGCCAACGGTGTCGAAGGACTTCCCGAGGATCGACTTGTTGTCGATCCCGAGGACTTGCTCGAGGATCGTGGCGTAAAGGCTCCTGAAGTCCGTCGTCACGACAAAGTTGCCGTACTCGTCGAACTTCGTGAGGCTCGGCATCGCCCCGTAGAAACCACCTTTTATCGACGGCCCGACCACGAACACGACGCTGGATGAGCTGTGATCGGTTCCAGCGCTGGCATTGGCCTCCGGCCGACGCCCGAATTCGCTGTAGATGACGAGCACCGGGCTCTTGCCGGCCTGNNATCGAGCTGCGAGAGCAGCGTCGCGTGAGTGCCCGCCTGGTCGGAGTGCGTGTCGAAGCTGGAGAACGAGACGCCATATGCCTGCGTCGGGAGGCCATACTCGATCAGCTCGGCGGCTATGTTGAGCTGATTCCCGATATCGGCGGAATAGCGGTCTGTCACCCCGGGAGGCACGGACTCGTTATTGAGCGCCTTGGCTGCATCGTTGCCTACGGTGAGCAGGTTGGTGCCGTCGCTCGCGATCATGTTGGCGATGGCCCCCTCGCCCTTCTTCACGCTCATGAGCTCCTTATAGGCGCTCGTGAACGGGCCGTTTCCATAGGGCAACTGGGAGTTGCCCTGCGTTGAGTCAGCGAGCGTGCCCGCCTGCTGGACATTGCCTGCAAAGGCGATCGGGATTTGAGAGCCGACCGAGAGTGCCCGCATCGGATCGGTGCCCGTCGCGTCGAGCCAGCGCCCGAGCCAACCAGAGCCCGCTTCGCCGGAAAGATCCGCGGTCTGCCAGATGTCCATCGACTCGAAGTGGCTGTAGTTCGGATTCGGGTACTCGACTCCGAGGATGATCGCCACCTGGCCGGCGTTCCAGAGCGTCTGCATCCCCGTGAGCGACGGGTGAAGGCCGAGCGTGACGCCATCGGCTTCGCCGATGGGCAGAGCCTCGTCTTCGGTTATCGCGAGGTCTCCGCGCAAGGCGTGATAGGCCGACTCTTCGTAGGGAACGACGGTGTTCAGCCCGTCGTTCCCCCCATAGAGCGTGCAGAGCACGAGCGGGCCGGCAACCTTTGTCGTGCTAGGGCGGCCCGATGCTTTGTCGCCCGCGCGTGCGTTGCCGGAAAGGCGGATGTGTCGCACCTTGAGGGCGGTGCCCGCCGCTGCGGTCGCTCCGAGGGATCCCGCGAGAAACCCTCGCCGGCTCAACGCCTCTCCCGCGCTCACTGGCGTCCCGTTCGCTGCCAGATCTTTCGCGGGCACACCGTTCGCTGGCCCTTGCGGGTCGTTTACTTCGTTCACGTCGCTCACGTCGCTCGCCTCGATCCTCAGTTGAGCAGGTAGTCGGGGGACACGAGCGCCATAGTCATCAGTTGCTGAGCTGGCCAAGTGCCGCTGTCGGACTTGAGACTGGTACCGAGTTTCATGAGGGCCGCGTAGGTCCTCGACGACCACGTCTCGAGACCGAGGATCTCGCGCATCTTCTTCACCTGGGCGGACGGATTGCCGTTCAGGTCCGCGAGGGCCGTCAGGTCGGCGTAGGCCGACATGCCGCCGGCAAAGCCGAGGAAGTTGTTGGCGTTCGACGTCGAGAGCCAGTACTGGTTGAACCCCCAGCCGCCGACGCTCGGTGGAGCAAACAGGAGCTGACCAAAGTTCGAAAGGGTGTAGAAGAGGTCTCCCGACGGCGCCGCTGCGGTGTTCATTCCGAGGAGCCGAAGAGTGCCGACGACGTACTCGACGGGCTGCTTCACGAGGCCGCCGAGTGCGGCCGGCGAGCGGAATGCCGGGTGCATGAGGATCGCCCCGACGAGGTCTTCGATTTGGAGCGTCTTAGCGTATGTGGCCGCCACCTCGGCGACGATCGAGTTGTTCGGCTCGATCGGGTAGGCGAGCCACGACCACATCCGTGCGGTGACCCACCGATGGGAGGCGGCTGTGTTGCATGCGATCTGGACCACCTGCTCGCCGTCGAAACGCCCGGTGCGGCCGAGAAAGTGTTTGTTCCCGTTGTCGTGGTCGTAGCGGTTCGCGTAGAACTCGCCCGTCGTGTAGTCGAGCTGCCAGCCGGTGAACGCCTCGGCAGCGGCCCGCACGTCCCACTCTGTGTAGTTGCCCGCGCCCATGGTGAAGCGCTCCATCAGCTCGCGAGCGAAATTCTCGTTCGGGTCCGCCTTGTAGTCGGTCCCCGTGTCCAGCCAGATCAGCATCGAGGGATCCTTCGCGACCGCTTCGGTCAGCGTGTCGAAGCGCCCCGCGCCCATCGTGCGGAAGATCTGGTTCTGCGCGTGCATGAGCGACGCCCAGCCGACCTTTTCCCACGAGGTCGGGAACTGGCAGTGGAGGAGCAGCGTGAGCTTCTCCCGCAGCGGCGTGTCCGAGACCACCATTCTCTCGAGCCACCAGGTGACGAGATTTACGAACTCCTCGTAGCCGTTCCACTGGTAACCGGGGACGTTCGCCTGGGGGATCGTTGTGAGGTGCGGCAGACGGACCTTCGAGCCGGCATTGTCCACCTCGTGCAATCCCGCGAGGAGCCCCTCCACCAGCTCTGGCCAGCTCTGCTTGGCGAGCCTGGCGACCTGGTCAGGCGTGGCGCCAAAACCTGCTCGCCGATACAGGTGGGAGACGAGTTGCGGGGATGTCCCGGATCCCATACCGCAATTACTACACCATGAGTGGTCGTCTGACTACTGATAGTGGTAAAATCCTTCCACTTTCGTGTCCATGAGGCCGGGGTCGGTGGCGTGTTCGCCGCTGGCGAAGGCTCCGTGTCGATAGGCTAAAGACCATGGCACGGGCCGCGATTACGAACGCCGAGAGGCGAAAGACCAGGCAGATCAGGGTCGGCAGCGTTCCGATCGGTGGAGGCGCGCCGATCAGCGTGCAGTCAATGACGACGACAAAGACGGCCGACGTCGACGGCACCCTCGCCCAGATCTACGCACTCGCAGCGTCTGGTGCCGACATCGTCCGTTGCACTTGCAATGAGCAGGCGGCGGCGGAGGGACTGGCCCGGATCGTCCCCCGATCGCCAGTGCCGATCATCGCCGACATCCACTTCCATCACGAGATGGCCCTTGCCGCCCTCGAGGCCGGCGTGCAGGGCCTCCGGCTCAATCCCGGCAACCTTCGCAAACCGGAGGAGATCAAGATGATCGCCGCTGAGGCACGCGACCGCGGCGTGCCCATACGCATCGGTGTGAACGCCGGATCGCTGCACCCTGAGCTGTACAAGCGGTTCGGAGGTGCGACGCCCGAGGCCCTCGTCGAGTCTGCTCGGATGGAGCTCGCATACTTCGAAGAGGTCGGTTTCGACGATGTGAAGATCTCGGTGAAGGCCTCGAGCGTGCCGCTCATGATCGAGTCATACCGCCTCGCATCGGAGACATTCGACCACCCTTTGCATCTCGGCGTCACCGAGGCAGGGCCGCCTCCCGCGGGTCTGCTGAAGGGAACCGCCGGTATCGCGTCGCTCCTGGTGGAGGGGATCGGCGACACCATCCGTTATTCGCTAACGGCAGATCCTGTCGAGGAGGCGAAAGCTGGTCGCCAGCTCCTCGAAGCGCTCGGCCTGCGGGAGCGCAAGGGCCTCGACCTCATCGCCTGCCCATCGTGCGGTCGTGCCGAGATAGACGTGATCAAAGTGGCGAACGAAGCTCAAGCCGCACTCGAAGAGCTCAACCTCCCGATCCAGGTTGCCGTGATGGGCTGCGTCGTGAACGGGCCGGGAGAGGCCCGCGAGGCCGACCTCGGCATCGCAGCCGGCAAGAAGCGGGGACACTTGTTCATAAAGGGCAAGATCATCCGCGTGGTGCCCGAGGACGAGATGGTCTCTGCTCTCGTGGCCGAGGCCAAGAGCCTCGTTGCCGAGGGAATCGAGGCCAGGCTGGCCGCTGCTGACGACGGCGCGGAGGCAGAGGCGGAAAAGGATCGCCTCGCGCTGTTCGACGAAAAGGGCGAGGACGTGAACGCGTCCGAGTCCCGTGTCGAGCTCATCCGCAAGACGATCGCCGCGGAGCACGGGGCAGGGCCATCGACGAGCTGAAGGCCGGCCCAGTCACCGAGGACGAGATCGATGCGACGCTCGATGCGGACGAGCTCGGCTTTGGGAACCGCATGTCCAAGCACGAGCGCGAAGTCATCAGGCAGTCGTCGATCGTCGACCGCATCGTGGCGAGCCGGGACGGAAAGGACTTAGTCGGCACGGCGGTGTCAGTACCCGCTGAGATGACACTTCCTGGGCCGCTCGTGGAGCCGGTCGCTGCTGTGGTCGGCGTGGCGGTCTGGCCTACGCACCGCCGTCAGGGCCGGCTGAGTGCGATGATGCGCTACCAGCTCGACGACCTACACGCGCGGGGAGACTCCGTCGCGGTCCTCACTTCGAGCGAAGCCCGGATTTACCAGCGCTTCGGGTACGGTCCAGCGACGCTCGGGAGCGGATACAGATTGGAAAAGCGAGACCTGAGGGTTGTGAGCGTTGGGTCCGCGGAGCTCGCGGCTCCCGCCGGCACGGTCCGGATCGTCGATCTCGCCCGCGCCACGAGCTGCTTCCCCGAGGTATTCGCGACCTATCAGGCGACCCGGGCCGGCGAGGTGTCACGGCTGGATCTCGGATGGACGATGACGCTCGGGCGGCCCGTTGACGAGGATCAGCGCGATCGTTTCTTCGTGGAGTTCCAAGAGGCCGGCGCTGTCACCGGATACGCCGTCTATCGCATCGTGGCCGATCCAGTCGACTGGGGCCACCGGACCATGCGACTCGTCGAGCTGTGCGCTGCAACGCCTGCGTCGTACGTGGCGCTCTGGTCTTACCTCGTCGACATCGATCTCGTACCGACCCTCGAGACGGGCTCCCGTCCGCTCGACGAGCCGATCCGGTGGGCGCTGTCGGACTACCGCCGCATGCGAACCATGTGGACGTCAGAGCACACTTTCGTGCGTTTGGTGGACGTCGCGCGGGCTCTTTCGGCCCGGCGATACCACGACGCCGGCGACCTCACCCTGGCGGTTGCCGATCCATTCTGCGACTGGAACTCGGGAACCTACCGGCTGTCGGTTGGCGGACCGGATGGAGAGGCGACCGTGGAGCGCACCGACCTTGCCGGCAAGGTCGACAGCGTCGATGTCGCGCTCGACGTGTCGGCGCTCGGCGCGATCTACCTCGGTGGGCTTCGCCCCTCTGGTTTGGCGGAAATCGGATTGATTACCGAGATCCGAGCCGGCGCTCTCGACCGGGCGGATCGGATGTTCGTCGGGCCCCGCCCGCCGTTCTGCTCGACTCAGTTCTGACGACCGAGCGGGCGTGGTGCCACGCCGTGGGTGCTGACGCGTAGGTCTCAGCCGCTCGCCACGTCAGCCGCTTTGCTCTCAGATGCGTGGCAGCTCTTTGACGGCGGCGCGCGGAGCCCTTCCGGACACGAGCTCGGCAAGATGCGGGTGACAAGTCAGGAACAGCACCTGGTGGCGGTCAGCCGTCACGATCAGCTCGTCGACGACACTCCGTGCGCGCGCGGGGTCGAAGTTGACGAGCACGTCGTCGAGCACGATCGGGAGCGGCAAATAGCGATCGGCGAAGGACTCGGCGAGCGCCAAGCGAAGGCAAAGGTAGAGCTGCTCGATCGTGCCTCGACTGAGAGCCGTCGCGTCGATGAGCGAACCGTTCTCTTTCACGACCTGCACTGTCGGGTTTGAGCCGTCAGGCGCGGAGTCGACGACGAGTCGCTGGTACCGACCGTCGGTGACCCTCGCAAAGTGCTCGCCAGCGCCGGCGAGTACCGCAGGTTGCCGCTCGGCCTCATAGCGCCGGAGTGTCCGATGGACGAGCAGCCTGGCGCCGCTCGTCGTGAGGTAGGACTTCATCGTGGCGTCGAGTTCAGCCTCGAGTTCGTGGCAGCGCTGTTCCAACACTGCTATGGCATCAGATCGCACGAGTTCGTCCAGCTGAAGAACGAGGCCTTCATGCTCCCGAAGGACCAGTTCATACTGTTCCTCGAGGCAACGGACTCTTTCAGCCGCGGCCGTGGCGCGGGCCTCCCACTCGAGCACAAGCCCCGAGGAGAGGTCCGCCCGCAGCCTGTCTGCGTGCACCCCCTCGCCGAGCACCCGGTCGAGCTCGCTTTCTGCGCCCTTTTGTTCCGACTCGAGTTCGGCTCGTTGCGCGCTGAGAGCTCTCGCAGCCGTTACGAGGTTCTCCGCTGTGCGAAGCAACCGCTCGAGCTCGTCGCCGCTTACCTGCAGATTGTCGGCGGCGGGGTCGAGGAGCAGGCCGAGTGAATCGGCCAGCTCGTGGAAGCCGGCCTCGAAGCGTCGGATCTCGTCACCGTCGGCTCGGGCCTCGGCGTCGATCCTGCGGATTGCAGCCATCCGTTCGCGTAGCTCTACGAGCTGCGAGACGAGACGGAGCAGACCGGCGGTGTCCTGCGAGACCGGTAGGCCCCACCGCTCGGCGACGCAGCTGACGGCGTCGAGCTCCGCTGCAAGCGCACGATCTGCGTTCTCGAGCTTGGTCGTTGCTGCCCGGCAACGACGCGAAAGATCACCCTCTACCCGTGCGCGGTCATCGAGGCGGCGTCGCTCAGCGAGCTGCAGCTCGGTGTGGTCCATCGCCCGCTGGACCGAGACGAGCACCACTGGTTCGGGCAGCTCACACTCGACAGCTTGCTGTGTCAGCCGCTGACGGAGGGCCTGCAGGCGGTCGTGGCGCTCGGGACCGAAGTCGGGGAGGTCGTTTCCAACCGTTGCGTGGACCTCTGCTTCCGGCCGAGCGATCTTCCGACGGCGGGCGACGATCGAGGTTACTGAAGCAACGACAAAGGCCGCGGCGGCAAGGCCGGCGATGACCGCTACGGCGGTCTGGCCCCGCGACACCAGCACGCCGGCGATCAAGCCGAGGACAAGCGCCGATACGAGGCCCGTGAAAGGTGCACCCTCGAACGCTGAGGCTCCTTTCGGGTTGCCGACGGCGGTTCGACGGATGCGCTCGCGCTCGGCATCGTGCTCGACCTCGCGGGCGAGGGCCTCCGTCTCAGCGGCGAGGCCACGGAGCTCGCGGAGTGCTTCCACGCGACCCTCCAGTTCGACCGAATCTGGAACCGGCGGCGTATCGACGGCACCAGTGCCGCCTTCGTCGTTTTCGAGCGGCAGCTCAGCCCGAGCCCCCGCTAGCAGGCCGCGCGCTGCATTGCGATCGACGGTCGCCGCCGCGACGCCGGCGGCCCGCTCCTCGAGTTGGTCTCGGAGCGACTCGAGGTTGATCGACGCGCTGCCGGCGACCTCGATCGCCCACGGCCCCAGCGTCTCTACACGCTCTTTGATCGAGCGCTCGAGGCCGGATCGCTGAGCCTGGGTCTCCTCGAACTGCTCGAGGCGCTCGATGTGACCGGAAAGAGCGACCCTCAGCGCCGTGACGTTGGGTTCGGTCTGAAGGGCCTGGAGATCGTCCGCCGACAATCTCGGCAGCTCTTCGAGCTTCCCCGACGCCTGGCGATGGGTGACCACCACAGTCCAGCAGCGTTGTAGGACCTCGAGGTCGCGAACTTCGACGCGGGCGGCTTCGAGGTCTCGACGCAGGCTTCCGACGACTTCGCTCCTCGCGTCGGCTTCGATCCGCAAGCTGGCGAAGCGTGCCGCCTCGGCCCGCGCGCGGGCAAGGTCGCGGCGGGCGTCTCGCAGCTGGGTAGCGAGGCCGTTGGCCTTGCCGCCTTGGCGGGGCTTCACGAGCTCGTCCCGCAACGAATCGAGCTCCCGGAGCGCGCGGGCCGCTGAGCGGCGCTGGCCGACGACACTTGACGAGAACAGCACCTCACGGACCTCGTCGCTCGACAGGCCGTCCAGTCGGCGCAAGTCGTCGAGATCCACCGCGAACACTGCTTGGAAGAGATCCTTGTTGGCGCCTCCGAGCAGACGAGCGAGGTCGCTCTCGTCGGCAGCAGAACCATCGGCACGGGTCACGAGGAGCTGCTTTTGCGGGCCTCCGTGCCTCTCCACCACCACGGTGTCTCCAGTCGCTTCGACGAGGCCGACGCGACCACCGTGACGTCCGCCGTTCACGGGGCTCCGGAAATGCTCGTCGGCCTTCAAGCGGGGGAAACCGAAGAGCACGCCGGTGACGAAGTCGAAGAGAGTCGACTTGCCCGCCTCGTTCTCACCGAGCAGCACGTTCAAGCCAGGGCTCAGATCGCGAAGTTCGAGGTTGGCGAGCGCCCCGAAACCGTCAACCGACAACCACGAGACGTACGGCCCAGCCTGGCCCGCGAGCACACCTTGCAACTGACGCGGAGCAAGTACGTTGTCCGCCGCGGAAACCCCGAACAGCGGGCGCGCGATATCGCTCACGACGCCACCTCGAGATGGTCGAGCGCGAGCGCAGCAGCTGTCTCGATGAGCTCCCCGACGGACAGCTCAGTGCCAAGGAGCCCGATGGCGCGTGATCGTAGCTCCGTCGGCATCTTGCCGAGCAGCTCCTCGAGGATCTCTTCGCCGAGAGAGGCGGACGCTGGCAGCGGGAGTGCCGGT
Organism: Acidimicrobiaceae bacterium; assembly: GCA_003136185.1. Lineage (GTDB taxonomy): Bacteria > Actinomycetota > Acidimicrobiia > Acidimicrobiales > Bog-793 > Palsa-601. The sequence goes on from PLDN01000088.1 coordinate 16,982, forward strand.
GAGCCGGTCCCACCCCCCAGCGTCTCCGCCGTCGCGAGGAGGTCGCCCACGAAGTCGCCTGCTTCCCGCGCTCGATCGAGGTCGATCAGAGCTCGAGTCGCGTCCTCAATCCGATCCCACCAGACGAATGGGTCGGTGCCGTCGCAGTCCTCGCGGACGGCGGCGAGCAGCCCACTGAGTACGCCATCGCGGGCGAGCTCGCCGTGGACAGCGCTCCGGCCGGTCAATCGGACCCGGACGATGAGCGACCGTCCAGCTGATCCTTTGACCTCCTCGGAGGCTCGGTCCACGAGCGCGTTGCGAACCTCCACCAAGTCGTCGCAACCGCGCAGGTCGAGGTCGATCTCGGAGAAACGCACGACATCACACGCCACCGCCTCGACCGCCGCGATCCGGCCGCCGCGTACCTCGACGACCGTCGCGCCCTTCGGTCCACGCTCGCTCGGCTTCGGGCTGCGAGCTTGGAGATTCCCCGGGTAGACGACAAACGGTTTGCCGCCGTAGGGCTCGCCGGCCATCACGGTGCGGGAATGAATATGACCGAGGGCCCAGTAGTCGAGACCTACGTCTTCGAGGTCTGCCAGCGTGCAAGGGCTGTACGACGCGTGGCCGTCCGGAGCTCCGGCGACATTGCAATGGAGAAGTCCGATCTGCAGTCCGTCCGACCGAGGACGCGTAAAGCGCAGGGCCAGGTTCTCCGTCACCTCGCGGTGGCCGTAGCTGATGCCCTGCACCGTCGCGATCAAGGCACCGTCGCGTGCAACGGGGACGCTCTCCACTTCGCCCGCGCCGAAGAAGTGCACGCGCTCGGGCCAGACCCCGACAGCGGACCAGCCCTCGTCAACGGGATCGTGGTTGCCGTGGACGACGAACGTGTAAATGCCTGCGGCTGACAAGCGCTCGAGGCCGTCGCGGAAGCGCAGCTGGGCCCGCAATCCGCGCTCGGCTCCGTCGTAGACGTCCCCTGCGATCAGGAGGAAAGCTGCGAGACGGTCGAGGCAGAGCTGAACCAGCTGGTCGAAGGCGTCGAGCGAGGCTTCGCGGAGCGCCGCGCCGATACGTGGCGCTGTCTCGGACACACCCTTGAAGGGCGTGTCGAGATGCAGGTCAGCGGCGTGTACGAAACAGAAGTCGCCTGGAGCGCTCGGATCAGCCATTGATCGGAAGATACTCAAGGGGTGCGCGTTGGCCGGGGATGCCTCAAGGGTGATTACGGTTGGCGTACGTGACCCAGCCAGCGCAGTCTCGGGACAGTGCTCCCCACACGGGAGGCGACGCCGTAGTCGACGTACTCGAATGGGCCGGCGTCGAGGTCGTCTTCGGGATCCCGAGCGTCCACAACCTGCCGACCTACGACGCGCTGAAGCGCAGGGGGACGATCCGGGCGATCACCGTCCGCCACGAACAAGCTGCGGCAGCTGCCGCCGACGGGTATGCCCGGGTGACTGGAAAGCTCGGAGTCTTCATCACTTCGACGGGCCCTGGCGCGGCGAATGCGATGGGGGGACAGCTCGAGGCCTTCGTGTCGGGCAGTCCTGTGTTGCATCTCACGGGTCAGATCGAGACACGTCACCTCGATCGTGGCCGCGGCTTCATACACGAGGTGCCCCACCAGCCCGCCATGCTGGCGTCGCTCTCGAAGCAGGTCTTCCGGGCGGAGAAGACCGACTCCATTGCGGCGACGGTGGCCGAGGCCGCCAACCTCGCCATGACCGCACCGCAGGGACCTGTCTCGGTCGAGCTCCCCATCGACCTCCAATACGCCGAGGCCAACCCCGAGGCTTGGCGGCCAGCTGTCGACTTCGGCCACCAGTCGCTCAAGATGAGCCGGCCAGCCGCCTGGGTGAAAGCAGCCGAGATGATCAGCCAATCCCGGTCGCCTCTCATCTGGGCCGGTGGCGGCGCAGTGCGGGCGCACGCAGAGGAGGAGGTCGCACGACTAGCTCGTCGCGTCGGTGCGGGACTCATCACGAGCGCGAACGCCCGCGGTCTGCTTCCCGAGGACGACCCCTTGTGCATCGGCAACCTGCCGTGGGACCCCCAGGTGCGCGAGCTCGTGATGGAATCCGACCTGTTGATCGGCATAGGGACGCGATACCAGGGCCCGAACACCGATAACTGGAAGATGGAGCTACCCGCGTCGATCATCCAGATCGACGTCGATCCGCGTGTGCCCGGTCGCAACTACCGGGCGTCGGTCGAGGCGAAGGGCGATGCGAAGGAGGTCGTGGGGTACCTGCTCCGCCATCTCGAGCAGATGGAGCCGTGGGTCAGCAAGCAAGACCCGGCTTGGCTCAAGCGCGTGTCCACGGTCACTGCGGCGGCCCGGGCTCGCCTGAGGGGCACTCTCGGAGCCCAAGAGGCGCTCCTCGACGAGCTCGCCCCCCTCGTCGCAGCCGACACGGTCGTCGTGAAGGACTCGACAATTCCCGCCTACACCTGGGGCAACCGCCTGCTCCCAGTCAGAAAGACCCGCACTGCGATCATGCCGAACGGCTTCGCGATCGGCCTCGGCCTCGCGCATGCCCTCGGCGCGGCGGTCGGATCCGGTGGGACCCCGGTCATTTGCATGGCGGGGGATGGCGGCTTCATGTTGACGGCCTCCGAGCTCGCGACGATCGCCGAGGAGCACCTGCCGGTCGTAGTGGCCCTCTTCAACGACGGCGGCTACGGCATCCTCCGCAACATCCAAGACCGGCAGTTCGAGCGCCGGATCGGGGTCGACCTCGGCCGTCCCGACTTCGCGGCGCTGGCCCGCTCGCTAGGGGTGGACTCCGAGCGCGTCGAGACGCCGGCCGCCTTCGGAAAGGCGATGAAGCACGCGCTCGGATCTCGGAAGCCCTACCTCGTCGAGGTCGATCTCGATGCGATCGGGCCGATGCGAAGGCCCTACACCGGTACCTCGCGACCTCCTGAGGGTGCCAAGTAGCCGCTCGTCAGGGCAGTACCCGGAACTCCCGGTTCGCGGTGATCGTGTCCGTGTCCATCTGGGCTTTTTGCAACCGGCCGGAGTAGTCCCAGTTCATCGACTGCCACCGCGTCATTTGGTCAAGCACCCACTTGCCCGACTGACGCGAGCCGTTGCCTGACTTGCCGTTGCCGCCGAAGGGCAGGTGCGCCTCGGCTCCCGAGGTCGAGTTGTTTACGCTCACCATACCGGCTGAGATACGGCTCCGGAAGTGCCACGCTGCCTGTGCCGAGCTCGTGTAGATCGACGAGGACAAGCCGTATCCCGAGCAGTTGGCGAGCGCCATCGCCTCGTCGAAATCGCCGAAGCTGGCCACGCCGATCATCGGTCCGAACGTCTCGGTCCGCGCGATCTCATCGTCGATAGTGACACCGTCGACGATGGCTGGGTGACAGAAGACCCCTGCATCAGGATCCCCCAAGAAACCCTCCCGAGGTGACCCTCCCGTGATACGCCCACTTGCGCTGCTCCCGAGCAAGCGGTGGTGCGGCTGCACGAGCGTGGCCAGGTACTCCTCGAATCGAGCGGCAAAACGCTCGTCGAGCATGGGGCCGTAGAGAACACTCTCGAACGGATCGCCTATGGCGGAGGCCTCCAACTGGCCCACCAGGCGGCTCAGGAACTCGTCGTGTAGCGACTCGTGCACGATCGCCGTGCCGAGCGAGGTGCACCGCTGGCCGGCGGTGCCGAAACCGGAGAAGAGCGCACCTTCGACCGCGAGCTCGAGATCGGCGTCGGGCATGATGACCATCGGGTTCTTGCCGCCCAGTTCGAGGCAGGCAGATTGCACGTGGCGCCCGCACAGCTCTCCGATCGCCGAGCCGACTGCGGAAGAGCCGGTGAATCCGACCTTGTCGACGAGCTGCTCCGAGAGGGCAATCTCGAGACCTGCGAAGGTCGCCTGGCCCTCCGCCAGCACGAGGTTCAGGACGCCCTCGGGCAGTCCGCCTGCTACGAAGCACTCATAAAGCGCCGTCGCGATAGCCGACGAGTACTCAGCCGGCTTCCACACGACGCTGTTCCCGCAAAGAAGCGCCGGCACGAGGTACCAGGACGGCACCGCCACGGGAAAATTCCCGGCGGTGATCACGGCGACGTTGCCAACCGGGACCCGGAAGGTGAACAGCGCCTTGTCCCTCATCTCGGAAGGGACCGTCTCGCCATACAGGCGGCGCCCTTCACCGATGAAGAAGTCACAAGTGTCGATGATTTCCTGCACCTCGCCGAGTGACTCGGCGAGCGGCTTTCCCACCTCTCGAGTGACCAGGCGGGCGAGAGACTCCTTGTTCGCCTCGACGATACGGCCGATCTCGGCGATCACGCGGCCTCGCACCGGTGCCGGGACTTCGGCCCAGGAGCGCTGAGCGGCCTTGGCCGATCGGGCCGCGTCGACGAAGGTCTCAGCACTGCCGAGCGCAACGTCGGCGACCACGTCGTCGAGCCGGGCGGGATTCGTCGAGTGAAGCGTCCCGCCCTCCCCATCGCCGGTCACCTTGTTGCCGATGATCGAAGAGCACTGTCTTGTGGTCACGCCGTCACCTCCATGCGTTCGAGAACGCGCTGGAGTGCGTCGCATCCACGGTCGATCTCTTCAACTCTTACCGAGAGCGCCGGCCGGAAGCGGACCGTGCGATCCCCGCAGGCGAGCGCCATCACGTGCTCGTCCTCACGCAACTTCGCAAGGATGCTGTCTCGCTGCGCGGCGGTCTGCACGTCGAGCGCCACGAGCAGCCCGCGCCCACGGGCGTTCTCCGCGATAGACGGGTGCTCGGCGCTGATGTTCTCGATACGAGCGAGCAGGTGGGCGCCGACCTCGCGCGCGTTCGCGATCGCATCGGTCTCGTCGATGAGCTCGAGCAATCTCGTCGAGCGCACCATGTCGACAAGGTTTCCTCCCCAGGTCGAGTTGATGCGACCCGGGACCCGGAAGACGTTCTGGTCGACCTCGTCGACGCGGCGCCCCGCCATGATGCCTCCGAGTTGGACCTTCTTCGCGAACGCCACCACGTCGGGTTCGAGGCCGAGCTGCTGGTAGCACCACGGCGTCCCGGTGACCCCGGCGCCCGTTTGAACTTCGTCGAGAATGAACAGCGCCTCGTAGCGCCAGCAGAGGTCCTGCATGGCATGCAGGAATTCCGCCCGCAGATGCCGGTCGCCTCCCTCGGCCTGGATCGGCTCGGCGAGGAAGCACGCGATGTCATGGGGGTAGGCCTCGAATGCCCTCTCGGCCTCGGCCAGCGCCTCCGCCTCGGCTGCCTCGATCTCGCCCACGTGCTCTGCGATCGGAAACTTGATCGCGGGCGACGAGATCCTGGGCCAGTCGAATTTGGGGAACCGGTCGACCTTGACGGGGTCGGTGTTCGTGAGTGACATCGTGTAGCCGCTGCGACCGTGGAAGGCGTAGCGCAGGTGCATCACCTTCGTGCCGAGATCGCGAGAGCGACCAGCGCTCTCGTTCTTGCGCGACTTCCAGTCGAAGGCGACCTTGATGGCGTTCTCGACAGCGAGCGCTCCGCCCTCGACGAAGAAAAGGTGCGGCAGCGCCGGGTCCCCGAGCACGTCCGCGAACGTCTGGGCGAAGCGGGCGAGCTCAACGGTTGCCACATCGGAGTTAGCGGGCTTGTTGGCGGCGATGACTGCGAACTCCTGAAGCCACGCAGCATCATCTGCGAGCCCAGGGGGGTTGAGCCCTAGCGGCGACGATGCGAAGAACGTGTAGAAGTCGAGGTACTCGCTACCGTCTCGGGCGTCCACGAGCCACGAGCCGTGGCTCTTCGCCAGGTCGAGCACGAGTGGGAAGCCATCGACAAGGAGGTGGCGGGAGAGGACTTCATGCACGTCGGCAGGAGTGATCCCGACACGCGCACGTTGCCTCACAACGGGCTCTCGAGCCTCGTCCCGACCCTCCCGACCACGCTGTCGGGGAGGAGCTGACATGCTCCGAGTCTAGTGGAGCAGCCGTCGCAACTACGCTGGGCCGGGTCCGATCGGAGGGCTGATGAGTTTCGATCTCGAGTCGTTGATGGAAGCGCGCCAAGGCGAGAACTTCAAGCTACATCAGGAGTTCTTGAACCCGCAGCTGGCACGCGTGCTTAAGACCCTCGGTTTCGACCGCTTCTACGAAAAAGGCGAGGGTTGCTACCTCATCGATCGCAACGGTGACCGGTACCTGGACTTCCTCTCGGGCTTCGGCGTGTACGCACTAGGGAGATCGCACCCGGTCGTCAAGAAGGCCTTACACGATGCCCTCGACATGGACCTTCCGAATCTCGCGCAGCTCGACTGTGCTCTCCTGCCGGGCCTCCTCGGAGAGGCGCTGGTGGGAACGATGCATGAGGGGATCGGGCGGTGTTTCTTCTCGAACTCGGGAGCCGAGGCGATCGAGGCGGCCATCAAGTTCTCGAGGTACGCGACGGGGCGCCCACGGGTGCTCTACGCCGACCATGCCTTCCACGGCCTCACAAACGGCGCCCTCTCGCTTAATGGCGGCAAGGAGTTCCGGGAGGGCTTCGGGCCACTCCTGCCAGGCTGTGACCCGGTCGGGTTCGGTGACTTGCAGAGCCTCGAGCGCGAGCTCCGGCGAGGCGATGTCGCCGCCTTCGTCGTCGAGATCATTCAGGGAAAAGGCGTCTACCTGGCGAGCGACGAGTACTGGGCGGGCGTCCAACGGCTCTGCCGGCAGTACAGCACGCTCTTTGTCGCAGACGAGGTGCAGACCGGGCTCGGGCGCACCGGACGGATGTGGGCGCACGAGCACTACGGGCTGCACCCGGACATCGTCACCGTCTCGAAGGCGCTGTCGGGCGGGTACGTGCCTGTCGGAGCGACGGCGTGCTCGCCGGAGATCTTCGACCGCGTGTACTCGAAGATGGAGCGAGCAGTAGTCCACTCGACGACTTTCGGTCGCAACCAGTTGGCGATGGTCGCTGGTCTCGCGACTTTGCAGACGATCGACGACGAGGAGATCGTCGACCGCGCGCGGCTCTCGGGCGAGGTGTTCGAGAAGGCACTGGCCCCGCTCGTGGAGAAGTACGAGCTCTTCCACGAGGTCCGAGGCAAGGGCTTGATGATCGGCCTCGTCTTCGGCGAACCGGCCTCCCTTCGCCTCAAGGCGCGCTGGAAGATGCTCGAAGGGGCTCGGAAAGGTTTGTTCTCGCAGCTCGTCGTGGGTCCTCTGTTCAACCGGCACCGGATCCTTACCCAGGTTGCCGCGGACAACGTCAACATCGTGAAGCTGCTGCCGCCGCTCATCTGCGGGCAGGAAGAGATCGACTATTTCGTCGAAGCCCTCGATGACGTCCTCGGCGACGCACACCGCAACTCGGCACTCGTCTTCGAGTTCGGCAAGACGCTCGCGAAGAGCGCGCTGCACCGATGAGGGAGTGACCCCCGAACCGAGCGCCCGGGCGATCGCGCCGGGTGACCGCATCCTCGTCACCGGTGCAGCGGGCTTCATCGGCTCGGCGGTGACTCGCGCCCTACTCGAGCGCGGTGCGCGAGTTGTCGCCGCCGTGCAACCCGGCGCTGACCAGGCAAGCCTCGAAGGGCTCGACGTCACGAAGACCGAGGCGGACCTCCGCGATGAGGCGGCGATCTCCGCCGCGGTGGCCGAGTGCCGTCTCGTGTTCCATGTGGCTGCTCTTTACCGCTTTTGGTCCAAGGACCCCGACGAGTTCTACGACGTCAACGTGGGCGGCACGCTCAACGTCTTGCGTGCGGCATCGGAAGCGGGAGTGGAGCGAGTCGTCTACACGAGCACCGTTGGAACGATCGGGCTGGACCACACCTCAGGCGGGCGGGACGACCCTGCCACTCGTCTTGCGCGCGAGTCGGACTGGCCGCGGGTCGAGCACCTCTTCGGTTCGTACAAGCGCTCGAAGTACGTGGCCGAGCACGAGGTCCTGCGGGCTGCCGCCGAAGGCCAGCCGATCGTTCTCGTCCAACCAACGCTTCCGGTGGGCCCGAGGGATCGGGCCCCGACTCCGACCGGCCGGACCGTCCTCGACTTTCTGAACGGGAAGATGCCGGGCTACGTCGACACGGCGATGAACGTCGTCGACGTCGACGACGTCGCGACCGGCCACCTGCTCGCGGCCGAACACGGTGGCCAGGGCCGCAGCTACGTCCTTGGGGGCGAGAACCACGCTTTCCGGGAGATCCTCGACATCCTCGCCGAGGTAACGGGCCTTGCGCGACCGACGCTGCGTGTCCCAGCTGGCGCGGCGCTCACGGCGGCACGGATCTCGGAGATAGTCGAGGGCAAGCTTGCTCGCCGCGCTCCGTCGGTGCCGCTCGAAGGCGCCAAGATGGCGACGACCAAGATGATCTACGACGACGCCCGAGCCCGGTCCGAGCTCGGATACAGCTCCCGGTCGGCCCGCGAGGCACTCGCGCGGTCGGCCCGATGGTTCGCGGACAACGGCTACGTCGTTCCGCGCCGACTTCGCAAGATCCGGTGGGCCGATTGAGCCGATCTCTCTTGCTCAAAGGGCGGCTCGGCCGTGCCGGCGCCGCCTCGATCGGAGCGGTCTTGCTGTTGACTGGATGCACCGGGCCGTCGGGTCACGGCGCCTCTCCGACCTCGGCTCCCGGCGGCGCTGGCCCGACCACCACAATCGTCCCCTCGGTCGTAGCGGGCACCGCCGAGAGCGGACCGCTCAGCTACCTCGGCGCCGTCGATCGCATGCCCGTCATGGCCGTCCCGAACGGCCTCTCGTCGACCGACGTGCCCGTACCTGGGACGACTGCCTACCGCCAAGTTGTCACCGTTGCCTACCGGCAATCGGGTTCGGGCACCCCCCTCGTGCTCATAGAGGGCGAAGACGCTTCGATGACCTGGTGGTCGCCGACGCTCATCCAGGCGCTCGACCAGCACTACCGAGTGACGATCTTCGATCTTCCCGGAGTTGGCTACTCGGGAACGCCGAGCGCGCCTTTGTCGATCGACTGGCTCGCTGACGTCACAGCGGGGCTGGCGGACGAGCTCGGCCTGTCAAACTCCGTCGTGTTCGGGTGGGGGATGGGCGGCCAGATTGCGGTCGCGCTGAGCATGCGTCACCCCACCCTAGTGAGCGACCTTGTCGTAGCCGATACTGGCCTTCCCACCTCCGGCAGCCAGCCCATGAGCACCCCCGCCGCAAGTCTGCTCGGCTCGCCGACTGCGACGCCTGCCGCGATCTCGCGGCTGATGTTTCCCCCGGCGGCAGCCGCCGCTCGCCACGAGTGGCTGCACGAGTTGGACGAGCAGATCCCCGATGACGTCACGAGCGAGACGATCTCGATGCAATCGCGCCTCGAGTCCGCGTTCTGGACCGGCAACGACTCCGTGAGCGGTCTCGCTGGGTTGCGTCATCCGGTTCTCGTGATCGCGGGCGACGACGACAACGTGTTCCCAAGTGCCGACGCCACGGCGCTCAGTGCGGCGATCAGTGGAGCTCAGCACTACCTCTGGAACGGCGCAGGATACGGAGCCCTCTTGCAGGACCCCCCGCAATTCGTCAGCTTGCTGCAGGAGTTCACCGGCTGAGCCGGTCGTACTCGTCCAGGATGAACATGGTCTGGGTCGACCGGACGCCCGGCAGCCCCGCAAGTCGCTCGAGGACGACATCGCGGAGCGTCTCGACGTCGGGCACGCGAACGAGGAGCACGAAGTCGAAACCCCCGGCGGTCAAGGCCACATACTGCGCCCCGGGCAGCTCTTTGAGCTTCTCCAGAAGGTCGCGCCACGATCGCTGATCGGCGTTCACGATGATCAGGGCAGCGACATCGAGCCCGAGCCGACGGGGATCAGTGCGCGCCGTGAAGCCGGTGATGACCCCGTCCGTGCGAAGCCGGGCGAGACGCTGGTATGCGTTGGCACGGGAAACGCCGACCCGCTCGGCGAGGTCGTTGACCGAGCGCCGCCCGTCATCTTGCAGCAGCTCGATCATCCGTCGATCGGCATCGTCAAGGGCTGATCTCGCGGGATGTCTCAGCTGCGCTTCGCTGGAAGGTGGCATCAGAGACGATTGTATCGAACNNGTATTCTCAGGAGGCGTTGATGGCAACCGCTAGCGGCTACTCGCCCGTGATCGAATCGACGACCGGGCTTCGAGTGGAGCTCGACAGAGATCATCCGGGGTTCTCAGATCCGGCTTACAGGACACGACGCGATGAGATCGCGTCCATCTCGGCATCTCACCGGCTGGGTCAGCCGATCACACCCATCGAGTACACCGAGCCCGAGCACGAGGTCTGGCGGATCGTGTCGAGGGAGCTCGCGCCGAAGCACGATCGCTACGCCTGTAGTGCTTACAACGAAGCAAGAGCGCTCCTCGACCTCCCTCGCGATCACGTGCCTCAGCTCGACGAGGTCAGCGAACTATTGACCCCGCTGACCGGCTTTGCTTACCAACCAGTCGCCGGATTGGCGCCTTTGCGGGACTTCTACGGGGCATTCGCCGAGCGACGTTTCTTTTCGACTCAGTACCTCAGGCACGATTCGACTCCGCTCTACACGCCGGAGCCGGACATCATCCACGAAGTCGTGGGCCACGCCAATCAACTTGCGAATCCTAGCTTCGCGGCAATCTGCGAGGAGGTGGGCAAGGCGGTCGGGAGGACCGAGAACGTCGGCGCGTTGGCGTTCATGTCGCGCGTCTTCTGGTTCACCCTCGAGTTCGGGGTCGTACTCGAAGATGGCGAACCGAAGGCGTATGGCGCGGGGATCCTGTCCTCCTTCGGAGAGCTCGATGTCTTCCAGCAAGCCGAGATCCGGGCCCTCGACTTCGCCGAGATGGGCTCGACGGAGTACGACATCACTCGCTACCAGCCTGTTCTTTACGCGTCAGCTTCGTTCGGCGAGCTCGTCGATGAGCTCATGGGCTTCTACGGGACCTACGACGACGAGGTCTACGAGCGGCTCGCCTGACCGTCTTGTAGCTTGCGGCTGAGCAGCACCGGCAAAGCGGTGTTGGGATCATTCGGAAGGCGTGAGTGATGGCTGAGGTGTACGGCACGTGTGACGAGCGTTTCGAGCAGGTTCGCCAAGCATTCGAGGCGAACTTCGACCAGGGACTGGACGTCGGTGCCTCCGCTGCGGTCTTCCTCGACGGCGAACCGGTGGTCGACTTGTGGGGCGGGCACCTCGACGCCGAGAAGACCAAGCCTTGGCAGGAAGACACGATCATCAACGTCTGGTCGACGACGAAGACGATGACGGCGCTGTGCGCGCTGATGCTCGCCGACCGCGGAGAGATCGACTTTCACGCACCGGTGGCGAAGTACTGGCCCGAGTTCGCGGCCGCCGGTAAAGAGGGAGTCGAGGTGCGCCACCTGATGTCGCACACAGCCGGGCTGTCCGGCTGGGAGGAGCCGATCGAACTCACAGACCTCTATGACTGGGAGAAGGTGACCAGTCTGCTGGCCGCGCAGGAGCCGTGGTGGGAGCCGGGCTCGGCATCGGGCTACCACGCCGTCACCCAGGGCTACCTCGTTGGTGAGGTGATAAGGCGAGTGAGCGGGCGCAGTGTGGGGCGCTTCTTCGCGGAGGAGGTGGCCGGACCTCTCGGGGCTGACTTCTTCATCGGGACGCCGCCCGAGGCGGACTCGCGCGTTGCCCCCGTGATCGCGCCGACCGAGATGCCGACCGTGGCGGACATGGAGCCCGGGAGTATCGCGTTGCGAACGTTTCTGAACCCAGTCCTCGATGCCACAGCTTCGTGGACGGTCCCGTGGCGCCGGGCCGAGATCCCGGCAGCCGGGGGCCACGGGAACGCACGGTCCGTCGCGGCGGTCCATTCGGTTCTCGCATGCGGAGGCGAGGCGCGGGGCGTTCGCTTGTTGTCATCCGCCGGATGCGAAGCGATCTTCGAGGAGCAGTCGAACGGCCCCGACCTCGTACTCGGCCAACCAATCCGGTTCGGGATGGGCTTCGGCCTTTCCGGGGAACTTATGCCGGTCGGTCCCCACACCTGTTACTGGGGTGGTTGGGGAGGGTCGGTCATCGTGATCGACCTCGACGCTCGCTTGAGCGTCTCCTACGTCATGAACCGTATGGAGTCGGGCCTAGTGGGAGACCTCCGTGGCGGCGCGATCGTGATGGCGGCCGCTCTCTCTGTCCTGTAGGCGCACCGGACGCCGTCGCCAGCAAGGAGTACGACGCCAGCTTCTCGCTCTTCGCGAACATCGCCTCTGAGTCCATCACGATTGACCTATCGGGCGACAACGCCGGGACCTAGTCGGGGAGGCGCCCGCGGAGTCGCGCGGCCGAAAACTGGTCGTCGGAAGTAGTTAGCGCCCGGCGCGTTGCTTCTGAAGCCGTCTGGTACGGAAGAGTCGTACGAGCTTTTTCCAAAGAAACCCCATGTCTCGGCATCCTACGCCCACCGTTCCCACGAGTTGCCCGGCGAGCAAGGGGCTAGCGTTTGGCGAAGGGCGGCAGGGTCTTCGTAACGTGGCTTGATCATGGAGGGGAGCGGGCAATGGGATCTCAGCAGTCTCTAGTCGGCAAGGTCGTGCTCGTCACCGGCGCCAGCCGGGGGATCGGCGAGGCGATAGCTCGTCGTTTCGCTATGGAGGGTGCGGCAGTGGCGGTGACGGCCAGGACCGTCGAGGACGGGGATCATCCTCTGGCCGGGAGCATCAACAGCACCGTTCGTTCGATTCAGGAGGCCGACGGGATGGCGGTGGCGATCGCCGCTGATCTCGCTCGCGCAGAGGACCGGGAGCGGGTCGTCCAAACGGTCCGTGACGAGCTGGGAACGATCGACATCCTCGTCAACAACGCGGCTGTCACCTACTTCGTGCCGGTCGCCGATTTCAATCTCCACCGCTACCAGTTGATGTTCGACGTTCAGGTGCTCGGGCCGTTTCACCTGGCACAGCTCGTCATCCCCGGCATGCGTGCCGCCGGGTCGGGATGGATCTTGAACATCTCCTCGCCGGCGGCAATTCACCCGAAGGGGCCGCCATATCAACAGGGAGGCGGTGGCACGGTCTACGGGATGTGCAAGGCCGCACTCGAGCGTTTCACGACAGGGCTCGCGTCCGAGCTCTATCCAGACGGGATCGCCGTCAACGTGCTGTCCCCGACCGGTCTCGTGGTCACGCCGGGAGTTGTTCACCACCAGCTCGACAAGAGAGTCCCAAAAGAACGTCACGAGCCGGTCGGGTTCATGGCCGAAGCCGCCCTCGTGTTGTGCAGCGGCGACCCACGGGAACTGACGGGAAAGATCACCTATTCGCAGGCGCTCCTCGCCGAGGTCGGCGTCGAACCCGTCGAGCTGCCCTGACGGGCCTCTAAAATGGCGCACCTTGGCGTCCACCTAAGATGAGCGGCATGCAACAGGGGAGCGTTCCAGCCGCCGCGCGGATTCGTCGAGTTCTCTCTGCCACTCGGGCACGATTGCAAAATCAAGGCGCGGCGAGTGGTCAAACCAGCGAGACCGAGGTTGCCACGCCCGCGTCCCGCAGCCGCTACGAGTCCACCTGGACGCCTTCCACCGAGGGCGATGCAAAGCTCTTGATCTATCTCACGGAGAGCGAAGAGAGCTTCGCAGAGGGCGGTCGCGTCGATTTTCAACGTCTCAGTCCGTGGTTCAACGAGGATGCAACGGTTCTCGACCTTGGCTGCGGGATCGGGCGCGTCGCCAGGTTCGTGGCACCCGAGTGCTCCAAGTTGTGGGCCGTGGATGTCTCCGAGCGCATGCTCGAAATGGCCGCGGTACGCCTGAGCGCATTCAAGAACGTGAGCTTTGTGCACAGTCAGGATGTCTCGATTCCTGAGGTCCCAGACGCGAGCGTCGACCTTGCCTACAGCTTGCTCGTCCTGCAGCATTTGGAGCGAGAGGACGCCTTTTTGTTGCTCGAGGAGTTACGCCGTCTGATAAAGCCCAGCGGCACGGTGGTGCTGTCGTACCCGAACTTGCTTGCGGACGGATATCTCGAGAGTTTCCTGCAATACGCTCATAACGGAGCATCGACTGAACCGGCTCGGGCGAGGTTCTATACACCCCAAGAGGTCGAGCGAATCCTGTCGGCGGCTGGCTTTCGGGCTGATATTGAAGCCGAGACCGAAATCAGAGTCGTCGCGCATCCGGTCTAGAGCGCCAGGTCCATGAAGTGACGCGCGGTCCCGAACGGATCGACCAAGTGATCCCGTCGATCGTCGAGCGCGACGCCGTGAGCTATCACACCCTGGAGGCTCAGAGCGTGCTGCGGTCGCTCGGGTTCCAGTCGGAGATCTTCACGCTCAGTCCCGGTGTCGCATTGGTGGACAAGGTCAAGCCGCTCTCCGAGTTGACCTGGTACACGAGCAATCGTCAGTGGCTCTGCTATCAGGCATCAGTCGGCAGCCCGGCGGCGGAGGTCGTAGCAGATCACCCGGGTGTCAAGCTCCTGAACTACCACAACATCACTCCCGCCGAGCTCGTCGAGAAATGGATGCCGTCACTTGGAGCCGAGACCCGGCTCGGCCGGGAGCAGCTCGCGCGCCTTGCCCCGCTTGTCTCGCTCGGGATCGGCGTGTCTGCCTACAACACTCGGGAGCTCGAGGACTGGGGCTACCAGCACACAGCGGTGTCGATGTTGATGCAGGACCGCTCGACCTTCGACGCGCCTCCCGATCTGGCGCGAGCAGCCGAGCTCCGCGATGCGAAGCGCGCAGGCGGAGCAGATTGGCTCTTCGTCGGGCAGATGCTTCCACACAAGGCCCACGACGACCTCGTGAGGAGCTTCGCTGCGTACGTGGGGAAATACGACTCGGCTGCTCGTCTTCACCTGGTTGGTCGGTATGCCTGTGCCGAATACGTCCTCGCTGTCCGCCAGCTCGTGGACGAGCTAGGCCTTACCGGCGCTGTCGAGTTCCATGGTTCGATCGGCGCTCCGGAGTTGACGGCGCTGTATCACGCCTGCGACATCTTCGTCGGCTGCTCTGACCACGAGGGCTTCTGTGCGCCGCTCCTCGAGGCCATGCATCACGGCTTGCCGATCGTTGCCTATGGAGCGGCCGCGGTTCCTGAGACAGTTGGTGACTGCGGCATCGTGCTCGACTCGAAGGAGCCGGCAATAGTTGCAGCAGCCGCGCACCGGGTCCTCTCGGAGGAAGGGCTGAGAGATACGCTCGTTGAACGGGGTCGGGCGAGAGTCGCCACGTTCACTCTCGAGCGCGCGCGGAGCGAGTTCGCTGCGGCAATCGAGTCAGCGGTGAGCATGTTCGGCGAACGTCGCAGGCAAGGAGCGAAAGGATTCAGCTTGTCCGGAGGAAGGGTACGTGGCCGGCCTACGCGCATCGACCAGGTGACTCCGTCGATCGTCGACCGTGACGCGGTGAGCTTCCACTACCTCGAGGCGCAGCGTGTCCTTCGGTCACTCGGCTTCGTCTCGGAGATCTACGCGGTAACGATGGGACCGGAGATGGCGGGGCGCGCCCATCCGGTCTCGGAGCTGCCGCAGGAGCCCGGCGACCGGCAGTGGGTCTGCTATCAAGCGTCGATCGGTAGTCGCGGCGCAGATGTGGTCGCTGCTCATCCCGGGGTGAAGCTGGTCGACTACCACAACATCACTCCCGCTCATCTCGTCGAGAAGTGGATGCCATCGCTCGGCGACGAGGTTCGCCTTGGCCGGAAGCAGCTTGCTGAGCTCGCGCCCCTCGCGTCACTCGGGATCGGCGACTCGGCCTACAACGTGAAGGAGCTCGAGGAGTGGGGTTACCGGCGCAGCGTCGTCTCGATGCTGATGCTCGACCGCACGAACTTCGACGTGCCACCGGATCCGCGGCGCCTCGCCGACATGGCGGATGCCAGAAGCCAGGGCGGTGCGGACTGGTTGTACGTGGGCCAGATGCTGCCGCACAAGGCTCAGCACGATCTCGTCATGGGTTTTGCGGCGTACTTGCGCGCCTACGACGGAGCGGCTCGCCTTCATGTCGTTGGGCGAGATGCCTGCCCTGCCTATGCGCTCGGGGTGCGGAAGTTCGTCGACGAACTCGGCATCTCGGGGTCCGTCACCTTCGAGGGCTCGATCGGTGCCCCGGAGCTCACGGCGTTGTACGAGTCTTGTGACGTCTTCGTCGGGTGCTCGGATCACGAGGGATTCTGCGCCCCCCTGCTCGAGGCCATGCATCACGGCCTACCGATCGTCGTCTACGGGGCTGCTGCGGTGCCCGATACGGTGGGGGAGGCGGGTGTCGTCCTCGATTCGAAAGAGCCCTCGCTTGTCGCAGCCGCAGTGCACCGGGTACTCGACGACGAGACTCTCCGTTCCTCGCTCGTCGAGAAGGGTCATCAGCGGGCCGCTCTGTTCACTCCCGAGCGCGCCCGCGAAGAGTTCGCACGAGTGATCGAGTCCGCGATCGAGGAGCTCGCCGAGGTCTAGCGCGTCGCCGGCCGGAAGAACTGATGCGTCTTAACCTGCGCCCGACGCCGGCCTTCTGCGCGAGTCGTGGCCGAGACAGGATGGCTCTGATGTCGATACCTTGGAACCAGGCCAGCTGGCTCGCTCTTGGGAAAAAGGAGGAGGACACGTTGGGGGATGAATGTGCGTACAGCTTCGACGATCTCTTCCGGGCAGCAACGGGACGCGACATGAGTGTCCAAGAACGGATCTCGCTTGAGGCGGCATCGCGAGAAGAACGCAATCGGCAGGTACGAGAGTGGGTGGCCGAGACGAGCGCCGAGTTCCGTTGTGAGGAGCGACGGGGCACCGATGGCCTCGTCTATACGGCGTTCTGGGCCGCCGAAGAGCGCCTGGGCGACAGTCCACGATGAGAGGTTCAGCCGAGGTCACAAGGCTACGCGCCACAGGCTCGAAGAGCTCCTCCGGCGATAAAACTCCTGGTGGCGCCAGGTGGACAACTCGGGGTCCGTGGCCGGAAACGGCACGCCCGCAGGTCCAGGTGGCATACGTACCTGTCGGCAGGAGGAGCTGTGAGCTGAGACGAGCAGAACCGGCGTCTGAACACGCCCAAGACTGCACAGATCAATGAGCTGTTCACCAAGGCCACAGGCATACCTAAAGTGTCAAGCTCCTGGAATTGGCCGCACATGACTGCAGCACGAGCCTCAGCGAAGCTGGATCGGTACGTAGAACTCCGAGGAGCCATCGCGCATCGCGGAGCGGCGCTCGGAAGCGTACGCAAGAGCGCCGTCACGGACTACTACGAGCATGTACAAAAGCTGGTCTCGAAGACCGGCGGTAGGGTCAACCGAGAAGTCAAGCGTGTAACCGGAACCGGCCTGTGGATGGTGGCGGACGACTGATCGACTCTCGCGGCTTGGAGGGATACAGGTCCGGGACCACATATCCTGAGCGGCGACACTCAGCGAGAGTTCGCGATTTGCACCCTGAGCCCAGTCGTTCGGCGGAGGCCCCGTCAGCAACCCCGCTGGATGGTCAGTGCCTTGGCCAAGGCGCCCCACTCGTAGATGACATCGGCGACAGTGACTGAACCTGCCGGGTCGAACAACGCCGTGCCGTGGTAACAGCGTTCGAATCGCAAGCGGGCGCGTAGCGTCTGGGCCATCCCGGAAACCACGATGATCTGGCGCCAATGCCTTCTGGACGCGAGCTTGGCGACGTAACGTGCTTCTCCCTGTGTGGTCGCGGGTGATGGCTGAAAGCAGATGATCGAGACCCCCGGAATGCTGTACCCGCACGCCGAAGGGTCGGGGGTGGAGATGAGCAGCGTCGGTGCGTAACCCTCCGAAGCCAGCTTCAGTCCCTTCGTCAGGTTAGCGTTTGTACCTCCGAGCGCGACGATGGCATCGACCTTCCGGGGGGCGTTAGTCTTGGGCCAGACGAACAGGACGGCGGAGAGCGCCAGAAAGGCGACCACCACGACGCCTCCGGCGACGAGGAGGCGCTTCCACCGTCGGCGCTTCCGTTTGTCCATGGTGATCGCAAGGTAGCGGACCCAGCTGCCAGGATCAGACACATCAGGGCAACTATCCCTTGACTGCCGAAGTCCTGCGTAGTACACTTATCTACATGGCAGCAGGTAACCGCAAGTCTCCCACCAGGGCGAAGTCGTCCGAGTCTCAGTACTCC
This sequence comes from Acidimicrobiaceae bacterium, assembly GCA_003136185.1. GTDB lineage: Bacteria > Actinomycetota > Acidimicrobiia > Acidimicrobiales > Bog-793 > Palsa-601. Next base: position 34,974 of record PLDN01000088.1, read on the forward strand.
ATCACGGAGTTCACCGACCGCTTCCCGAACGACGACGCCTGCCTCGGCTACCTCTGGCGCACCCGTTACGCGCCGGATGGCGAGCACGCGCCTTGCCCGTCTGCGAAGTGTGGCGGCGCTGAGCAGACCTTCCGCAAGTACGACGGCAAGCAACAGCGCCAAGCGTGGACGTGTGTGGCGTGCGGGCAATACCTCTACCCGACAGCGGGCACGATCTTTCACAAGTCGTCTACCTCGCTTCACCTGTGGTTCTACGCCATGTACATCATGGCGAGCACTCGTTGTGGCGTATCTGCCAAGCAGTTGGAACGGGAGCTGGGAGTCACCTACAAGACGGCATGGCGTATGTTCAACAAGATCCGCAATCAGCTCATGGTCGAAGACCGCGAGATGCCGATGAACGGCAAGGTCGAGATGGACGAGATGTTCGTCGGTGGAAAGCCGCGCCAGTCGGACAAAGCCGAGTGGGCACGAAAGGCTGAAGCGGCTGGCACCCAGGGTGCCCGGTACTCCGAAGCTCAGAAGTGGTCGGACGCCAACAAGACTCCGGTGTTCGGCATTGTCCAGCGCAACGCTGAGACCGTCACCGCGGATGGCGAGATCGTCCCCGACCGCGGGACGTCCAAGGTCGTGGCGTACGTCGTGCCAAGCGTTCAGGCCAAGACGGTCAATGCCCACATGGTTCGCCACGTCGCCACATCCTCGGTCGTCTACACCGACGACGCTCCGATCTACCGCAGGCTCGGCAAGGACGGCTGGGAGCACCACACGATCAAGCACTCCGAAGCCGTCTACGTGAACGGCGACGTTCACACACAGGCGATCGAAGGCTTCTGGTCGCTCGTGAAGCGCTCGCTGTCCGGTACCCATCACTCGGTCTCCGCCAAGTGGTTGCAGGGGTACCTGAACGAGTACGTCTGGCGGTACAACCGCCGCGACAACCCGCGGGCGATGTTCGAGCTTCTACTTCTTCTTTCGGCGCAACCTGTCGCGGAGTGAGCGCGTGTTGTCGGGGTCCACGTCCGGTGCTGCGATCCGCGTGAGCGCATCTTCGATCTCATCGCGGGTCGGCACCGGGATCGGGAGACCTTCGCGGGTCTCTTGTGTCGGCTGGTCTTCCGGTTCGTCTTCCATCTGCCTCCGAGGTTAGGTCGTGAAAGTTGACCAGCGCGCCCTCGCGGGGATAGACGTCAAGATCAAGCGAGCGGAAGAGCACTTCGGAGTCCTCCACGATGAGATGCTCGCTTGGCATACAGACCAGCCATACCGACTCGTCCAGGAGATGCACGACCACGGATGCAAGCACCTCTGGCGGCTCAAGCTGGACCGTCCCCTGCCTGTCGAATGGGCGATCATCATGGGGGAGGCCGTGCATGACCTTCGCTCGGCGCTTGAACAGTGCGTCTACTGGCTCACTATCGACCACGGCCGACGTCCGCTGCCAGGAACTGGGTTCCCGGTGTCTAGTCGGCGAAGCGATTTTGAGAGACACACCAGAGGCGGAGGGCTCTACCAAATCCGGGGCATCGGAGCGGGACCACAGGCATTCATCGAGAAGTTGCAGCCCTATCCACAGCGGTGGCGATATGCGCCTGGCGTCGCAATCCGCACGTTGCACGATCTCTGGAACAAGGACAAGCACAGACTCGTGAACATCTGGGGCCTCCACTTCAATGAGCACACACTGCGCCCAGTCGATAGCCCTCGGCCGCCCATCGATTGCACTACCTGGATCGACCGGCGCGTGTTGCAGGAGAACGCAATACCCCTGAGGGTTCTCTGCGCCACTCCGCACCCGAACGTGAAGATGGACGGCGACGCCATTGTTAACATATCGATGCGTGTAGGGCGCAGTGCATTGCGGGCTGGAGGGCAGTCCGCCTGGATCATGACCGGCTATACCGCTGACGTCATCTATAAGTTGCTCGGTGCTTTCGGCCGCCAGGATGCGCCGATCAACTCGTCCATCTGGAGCGCCAGACCGGCGTACCCTCCGCGGTAGCTCACTCACCGGGGATCACCCCCTATGGCTGCCAGTCCTCCAGAATCTTGATGGTCTCGATCTGCTGGTGGAGCATGCCAAGTATCTCCATGCGCCGCCTGACTCCCTGCTTGAACAGCATCGCTCCTTTGGCAGTGGCAACAGCCGTGTTGGCGCTGCGCGGCGTAGGAGAGTTGCGGAAGTCGGCATCGAAGGGCGGCCCGATTGCCTCGTAAAGGAAGCTGTAGCCAGTTTGAGCAAAGGTCCAGGACGCGTCGTACAGCTCGTGCTCGTCCTTCAGTTCGAGAACTCGCTGGCCTTCGCGGATCAGTTCGGTTAAGCGCTTCACGGCAGCGGCGCGGCGGGTATCCGTAGGAGGTACCCCATCCACTTCTATCCGTACACGCAACTGGTGATAGGCCCAGAAGCTCCCTGCAAGAAGCAGGGCGATGCCACAAGCGAGCAACAGCTCCCAGTGATGCCGGAGTTGTCGGACGGTCACCACTAGAGCGACCGCTGAAAGGCCGAAGACGACGGTAGCCCACCACCATTTACCCACGTCCCTCGCCCAAGCGGCGGCCGACACGCCCAGCTTGCTCATGTTTCCGGGTTTCCTCCTGGCGGGTAACCGAGAGTGTATCTGACCGGGCCTTCGGCAGTGGCGGGATAGTTACCCACATCAGCCTCGACACGGCGCCTGACCGAGGCGGCCCGGCGTCAACACCCGCGGCAGTGAGGCCCTGGGGCTCCGCCCCGTGTCCCCGGTCCTTTGTCCTCTGGCCTCGGTACCCGCGGCTCCCCGGCCGCCTCCGGGGCTCCGCCCCCGCTCCGTCGCCCGCCCCGGTGCGCTCCGCCCGAGCTGCTACCTGAGAGGGCGCACAGTCGACCACCCAGGTAGCCGGGCAGTCAGGTTGTGTACGCCGACCCCCGTTCTGTCTACCTCCCTAAAACTCCTGGTGGCGCTAGGTGGACAGACCGCTGACCGGCGCCCAAAAGCGGACGCCCGCAGATCCGGGAGGCAGAGGTCAGACCCGGTCCCCTTGGCTGCATGAGCTGGGCAGTTAGCCGATTCGGCGTCCGGCTCGGCGCCCTGCTCCCCTGGGGTACGCACACAGGCACCCACGGTCGCCCCTTCTCGAGACGCTGTATCTGCTGGGTTCGCATGTCGACCTGAGTCTTTCGGTAGCGGGTCAACTCCCTCAGTTCGCGGATCTCAGGTGGCTGCACGAGCGAGGGGCGCACCATCCCGTGGGCCGCCACGTCGGCCAGCCATTCAGCATCGCTGAGGTCGGTCTTCCTGCCCGGCACGTTCTGGACGTGATGGGCGTTGCTGAGCCAGAGCTCTTCGAACAGCCCTTCGAGGGCGTAGTAGACCGGCTTCCAGTAGACGCCGGTGGCTTCCATGGCCACGGTCGTTACCCCCGACTGCGCCAGCCAGGTCGCCAACTCTGCGAGGCCACCTGCCGTAGCGGCGAAGGAACCCTTCGTGATCGCCACGGAACGCCCGCTTTGTCGGATCCGGCAACAGGCGACGACTGTGTCGCGGTGGACGTCGAGACCTGCCACCTTGTCGCGTAACTCTTTCAATGCTCACCTCCCAATGGTCACCGGGGAGGCTGCCGGGCAGTGGATTTGGCGAAGCGGAAGCTGGGGTTCGTGCTCGTAGCGACAATCATTGGTACCCCACAGTCCACGCGCCAGACTGAAAGCGCACACGCGATTGCAATCGGGGTTCGGCGTCAGCGCCCGGCAGCCGCGAACAGCATTTCATCCATCGTGGGTGGCCCGCCACGGCCATCGGGACTGAAATCCGAGGAGCCGGGTCAGTTCCGAACGATCCATGCTCGGCGCCAATTCCGCGACGCGTCTCACTGCACGTCGGGTAGGCGGAGCACTCGGATCGAGGCAGGAAACGTCGGAGTGTCGACGAGCTTGTCATCAGTCGTCAGGAACGCAGCGCTCAGGCGCTGGGCCAGCACCACGTAGAGCGCGTCACCTGCCGTCATGTTGTGGCGGTACGCCCAGGCCGGGATCACGAGGGAGTCGAGCGACGCACGGTGAAGGTGCCATTCGGCCAGGCGCCTGACGATGTCGGTCGCCTTCACCTCCGACAGCACGCCCTGGATCACGGTCTGGCGCCGCACCACTGAGAGCCCCTCGGCATAGAAGTGCTCCGGCACCCAACCCTCAGCGTCCTGTGGCAGAAGGCGAGCGAGCGCCCGGCCCTTCAACGAGCCGGTAAGGATCTCGGCGGCAGCCGCCGCATCAATGACGACCCGGGTCACGCTTCGATATCGCCATCGCGAAGCTGCCGGACCAGTTCCGTTGCCCCAATGCTCTCCAGCTCAGGCTCCGGTTCGGACAAGACTTCGTCGATGATGATCCGGAACGCCTCGGGAGAGCAGTCCTCGTCGGGGTTGGTCACCACGATCACAGGGTCACTCGGCAGGTCGGAAGCGTGTCGAACCACGACCTCGAGGATACCTCCGGTCTCGGGTCGACGGACGATTCAGGAGCCGAGGATCAGCTGGGCTACCTGCTCGGCAGCCTTCTCTTGCATGTTCGGGAGCACGTGCGAGTACGTGTCGAGAGTGATGGCGGTGTTGGCATGACCGAGCCGTTCGCTCACGACCTTGGCCGGGATGCCGGCGGCGAGCGCTGCGGTGGCGTAGGAGTGCCTTAGGTCGTGCAGGCGGATCGGAGGCAGGCCGGCGGCTCGGGCGTGCTGGGCGAACCAGGAGCTGAACAGCCGGGGGTTGATAGCCGTGCCGTCCTCGTGGGTGACGACCAGCCCTGTGTCGGTCCAGAGCTCGCCATAGCGGAGGCGCTCCTCGAGCTGCAGCCGGCGGAACTGCCGTAACGCAGTGACCGTCGACGCATCGACGGCGATCGAGCGCCGGCCCTTGAGAGTCTTCGGCTCCGAGACCATGACTTGGCGATTCACCAGGACGTGGGTCTGCACAATGGAGATCCGGCCGGCGTCGAGGTCGACATCAGACCAGCGCAATCCGACAACCTCGCCTCGGCGCATCCCTGTAGTGGCGATGAGCAGCCAAATCGGCCCCAGACGATCGTCGGCGACCTGATTCAAGAAGATCCGGAGCCGGGTGACGTCCCACACCTTCATCTCGGGAGTGCGAGGGCGGGGAGGCTCAGCACGGTCCGCAGGATTGCGCTGGAGGCTGCCCCACCGAACGGCGTCGTTGAAGGCCTTGTGCAGGAGCGTGTGGACGTGCCGCACGGTCTTTGGACTGAGGCCGGCGGGCTTGGAGGCGCTCTTTTGCTGGCGGCCGTCGACGAGGAGGCCGGCGTAAAAGGAGTTGAGCTGGCTCGGGGTCAGCTCGGAGAGGCGGCGAGCTCCGATCCGAGGCACGACGTAGCCGCCGACCATCCTCGAGTAGTGGTCGTGGGTGCCTGGCCGGATGCTCGCCTTGATCGCCGGCAGCCATTCCTCCTCGAGGAAGAATCCGACCGTCAGCTTGGACGGAGCGACGTACTCGCCTCGGCGCACCTGGTCACGGAACTCAGCGAAGCCCTTCTCCGCCTCCTTGCGCGTCCGGAATCCGCCCTTTGAGACCTGGCGCCGTCGCCCGTCAGCTCCAGGCTCCAGCTCCGCCCAGAAGTACCACTTCTCGCCACGCTTCTTGAAATGTCCCCGCACGGTTCGCCAGTCTATTCCGCCGTTAGCATCCCGTTAGCAATTGCTCCGAGAGCTTGTCTGAGGAGTTCTCCCGCCGATGAAACTCCTGGTGCGGGCGAGAGGACTCGAACCTCCACCCCCGAAGGGACCGGGACCTAAACCCGGCGCGTCTGCCAATTTCGCCACACCCGCGTGTTGTTCAGCGTTTTGAGCGTACTCGTCGGAGCGCCGGATTCTCGCGGTAGCCTCGATCCGCTCGACCGGAACGAGGAGGACCACGAAGACGATGACGGGTACAACTAGCGAGATGATGGCTGGCCAGGGCAGCCTCTCCGACGCGTCGGCGGACGTCTTCAAGCAGCTGCTGGGGGAGCGCATCGTCTTCCTCGGTACCCAGGTGGACCAGTCGTCGGCCAATCTGATCTGCGCCCAACTCCTGCTACTCGAGGCGGCGGACGCCGAGCGAGACGTCTACGTCTACATCAACTCGCCCGGCGGTTCGGTCACCGACGGGCTCGCCATCTACGACACGATGCAGTTCATTCGTTGCGACGTCTCGACGATCTGCCTCGGGTTGGCTGCCTCGATGGGCCAGTTTCTCCTCTGCGCCGGGACGCCCGGTAAGCGCTTCGCTCTTCCTCACAGCCGCATCCTCATGCACCAGCCTTCGGGACAGATGCAGGGTCAGGCAGCAGACATTGCCATCCAGGCGGAGCAGATCGTCTACCTGAAGCGGATGATGGC
>PLDN01000141.1 GCA_003136185.1 Acidimicrobiaceae bacterium
GCGGTCGGGTTCGTGATCTCGACGACCACCGAGTAGCTCCCTAGGTCCTGCGGCCCAAGGTCGGTGCCACCTGGGCCGGGCGACTTGACGCTGGCGGAAAAGGCGAAACGAACCGTCGACTGCGCGAACACACCCGACACTGCAGCCGAGACGGTTTGCGCTTGCTCCATCGAGAGCGGAATCGCCACAGCTGCTGTGACGAGCAGTATCGCTACGCCGGCGACGACGATGCGGCCGCGCCGCTTACGAGCCGGTGGCTCGGCCTTCAAGATCAGCTCGTCATCCTCTTGTGTGACACCAGATGGGACGCGCAAAGTCATGCCGTCGTTGAGGTCCTCCAAAAGCGGCGCGACGAACTCTGGAACCGCAGGCGGGTCGAAATCGCTCACTTGTCTGCCCCCATCGCAGCCGATCGATGGCGTCGGCCAGCTACTCCATGATGCCACGATCTGTTCAAGTACCAGCCGTCGCTCGCTCGATCGTCAGGCGGTCGACGCCGAGCGGGTCAACCCATGGGTTGAGGACCCTCATCCCGACGACCAACCCCGAGGCCGACGACTTCGCGCCAGGCAAGGCGGATGCTGTGCTCATGCCATTCACCGATTACGCCATCAACTTCGCGCTGATCCTCTTGGTGCTCGTCCAGGTACGTGACCGCTGTATGGACCTGCGGAGCCTCGTCCTTCCGGTCGTGGCCGTCGCAGCAGCGGCCGCCTACTACTTGAAGGGCATTCCCACCGCCGGTAACGACGTGGTCCTCGACCTCGGCCTCGGGACCATCGGCCTCATCCTTGGCGCAGCGTGTGCCCTAACGACGACAGTGTGGCGGGCGTCGGATGGAGTTGCTCACTCGAAGGCCGGGATCGCGGCAGCAGTGCTGTGGGTCGTCGGTGTCGGGAGCCGGCTTGGTTTCGAGGAGTTCTCGACCCACGGCGGATCGGGTTCGATCATCCGATTCAGCATTGCCCACCAAATCACTGGTGCCGAGGCCTGGGTGGCAGCTCTCGTCATCATGGCGCTGGCCGAGGTCCTCACTCGTCTGGCGGTCCTGCGAGTGCGCGCCGCCATGGTGAGTGAGACAGCAGACATCACCCAGACCCTGCCGTCCAGGATCGCAGCGTCGGCAACGTCCCGGGGTTGACCGTGGAGGACCGGGACCGGTTTGACGGAGTTGGCGCTGCGACGGGAGCAAGCCGTCGTAGCGTCTTGGCTGTGACCGATCCCGGCTCCGGAAGCCAGATCGACTCGTCGCGACGGTCGAGACGTCATTGGGTAAGCGGTCGAGTGGCGGCCGCTGAGGACGCCGCCCTCCTGCGTCACTATCGCGACGGCGCTCTCCTCTACCCGCTCCGCCTCATAGTGGTGGCCGTGGTGTTGATCCCCGCCGTGCTGGCTACGCCGTCGCCCGGCCTGCAAGGGAAGGGTCTCGGGATCACCCTCTCGCTAGTGGTCTTCGTGGTGGGAATGCTCCCTTTGGCCCGCGGGCGCCAGCCGAGCAGCCGGGACGTGCTCTGGGTCCTCGACTTCTTGTGCGTCGGCGCGGCCGGGATCGCGCTAGCCGCACTCCAGCCGCAGGCAGCGGCCGAGCTGCCCGCAAGTGCCGCCGTCCTCATGGCGGCTATCCGGCTCCCCCCGCCAACCGCGGCCCTCGTCGGCACCCTAGTGACGGTCGGTCTCGGCCTTGCCTTCGCGAGCAACTCGAGCGGCCAGGACGTCGCCGGTGCGGTGCTGCTCTGTGTCGTGCTCGGGATCGTGGGCGCACTGGTGCGCCGGTCCCGCCTGAGCCAGGACCGGACCGAGCTGCTTCTCGCCGAGCTGGAGGACGCCCGCGACGACCACACCCGCGCGGCAGCGGTCGCCGAACGTACCCGTATCGCTCGCGAGATCCACGACGTCCTCGCCCACTCTCTCTCCGGACTCTCGATCCAGCTCGAGGGAGCACGGAAGCTTGCCGCTAACGAGAGCGCCAGCTCCGAGCTCCGCAACGTGATCGACCGCTCGGCGGCCTTAGCCAAGCAGGGCCTCGTCGAGGCTCGCAGCGCTGTCGGGGCTCTGCGCGACGACGATCTGACAACCGTCGAGCGGCTGCCCGCGCTCGTCGAGCACTACCAGCGCGATATCGGACTCCCCGTCACCCTCGTCGTCGAAGGCCAGTCCCGGCGAGTGCCGCCCGACGTCAGCTTGGCGCTCTACCGCGTGACCGATGAGGCGCTTACGAATGTGACCCGCCACGCTACCGGAGCAACCACGAGTGTCGCCCTTAGTTGGTCTCCTACCGAGATACATTTGAAAGTCGTCGACGATGGCACCGAGCCGAAGGCGGCAGTCGACGGTTCCGGAGGTGGATGGGGGCTCGTCGGGATGAGGGAGCGGGTGACCTTGCTCGGGGGTCGTTTCTCGGCTGGTCCGAACGGTCACGGATGGTGTGTGGACGTGGTGGTGCCGGTGTGAGCGACGCCGGAGACGACATCCGGGTGCTGATCGTCGACGACCAGCGGGTGGTGCGCGACGGGCTGAGCATGATCGTCGGGTTCATCGACGGCGTCGTCGTCGTGGGCGCGGCCTCGGACGGATCGGAGGCAATCGAGTCAGCAGCTGAGCTCCGCCCGGACGTGATCCTGATGGACCTGCGAATGCCCGGCACGGATGGAGTCGAGGCAACACGCGCCATCAAAGCTGCCCAAGGCGCTGCGGTCGTCGTGCTCACGACGTATGTCGACGACAAGTCGCTGTTTCCTGCCCTGCAGGCCGGCGCGTCCGGCTATCTCACGAAGGATGCCAGTGCCGAGCAGATCGAGGACGCCATCCGGGCAGTTCACAGTGGTCAGACTTGGCTCGACCCGGTCGTTCAGCAAAGACTCGTTGCTGCAATCTCGGCGGCGCCCGACGAGGATCAGTCGGCTTCTCGTCGGGGCGCCCCCGAAAATCGAGCGGCCGCACCGCTATTGCCGGACGGTCTCACCGCCCGAGAGGGCGAGGTGTTGGCGCTCATCGCTGACGGTCTCTCCAACGGCGAGATCGGCGAGCGTCTGTACCTCGGCCAGGCCACCGTCAAGACACATGTCAATCGGATCTTCGCCAAGACCGGTGTCCGAGACCGTGCCCAGGCAGTGAGGTACGCCTACCGGATCGGGCTCGCTCGCCCGCGGGATTGAGAGGCGCACGTGAGAGCTCCACGAGCTCGACGGGTGGCTCTACCTCGCTGAGTGCCTCGGCGACATCTGACTTAGCATTGGCAAATCTCCCGTCACATGAGACGGTTGGGGGTGCGAGCGACGAGGCGACTGATCGTGATCGGGTGCTTGGCGCTTCTCATCGCGGCGGTACCCGTAGGACTCACGGCCTTCCGGCTCAGCAAGCCGGCCAACGGTGCGACGGCGAAGCTCTCGCACCACGTTTCGGGCCCTTCCCACCCGACCCTTCCTCGGAAAGACCCGACGGGGCAGCGACACACACCGGTCGTCAAGGGCGCTACGCCACACGTTTCGGCTGCGACGAGGGCTTTGGACAACGCCGTCGCTCAGACCGACAGCGTCTCGAGCTACCAGTGGGTTGCGTCGGCTGAGCAGTCGGGAACCGGCTCGAACGTCCAGATCACGAGCTCGGGATCGGCTGACCTCGACCCGCTCGCCGTCGAAGAGATCACGACCGGTTCGCCCTACGGCAACGTGGCGATTCGCTTCGACGACATGAACGTGTGGTACGAGCTCGATGCTCCCGACTCGATTCCCCCGGCGACCACCAGCGTGTGGACGGGCCCAGTGCCGTTGTCGGCCTTCATGGGCGAGGCCGGAAGCGCAGTCGGCGAGCAATTGAAGGCTCTGATGTCGCTCGGCACAGGCAGCCCCGGCGGTGAGATCAACATCACCCAACAAGCGATTGCCGGTGCGACACCAGTCGGCGCGGTCACCGTCGGCGGCCAGCAGGTCGAGGAGTACGACGTATCGATCGCGACGAGGGGTTTCTTAGATGAGCCCAACGTCACCGCTCAGGAGAGGCAAACGCTGAGCACCGCGGTCCAGCAGCTGAACGACCTGCCGCTGAAGGCGACGGTGGACGTGTCGCCGGCCGGCTACATCGTTCAGGACGAGTACACGGTCACCTTCGCCAACGGATCGAGCGTCTCGAGCCAGAAGACCTTCTCCGACTTCGATCAGACGGTCTCCATCTCGATGCCTGTCACTCCGCCGCCCTCGCCGCGCTCGGAGCCGATCCTTCCGGCAGGCCCAATGTCGACCGGACCCGCCTCCGTTTCACCGCCTCCGACCTGCTGCACGAGATCGACCTCGACCTCGAGGGGTACGAGACTCAGGTAACGGCCGCTTGCGGCGGACCCTCCCCTCGCACTTCAGGCTTCCGGTGAAAGCTTACGGTAGCGGCCGCGGTACCGGACGAGCGGTTGCCCGGAATCTGCCACGACCTCGGGTGCCTCGACGCGCCCCCGCACGAGCATCTGGAAGCCCGCCTCCGCAGATCCGAGGAGACGACAACCAAGGGTGTGGCGAGTGCCCTCGATGACCGGCCCGAACTCGCCGTCCGCGGCTTCGACCTCCTCGAAGGGGTCGACAGGGTAGGCACCGGCGAACATCCCGGCGAGTCGTTGATCGCTCGCCTCGAGCACATGGACGACGAAGCTTCCGCACTCGACGATCACGTCAAAGAGGTCCGACAGTGGATCGAGCAGACCGAGCACCTCGGCAGGGTCACCCTCGGCGAGGAGCAGCGACGAGATGGTCAGCCCGGCGCGCCGGTCACCTGAACCAGCGGTCCAGACCGTTACCGGAGCAACGAGGCGACCCCTGAAACGCCGGTCCAACCGGCGTTGCTCCAGGGGCGTCGCAAAGGGGTCGTCCGAGCCAAGGCCGATGTGATGGGTCTCCGGAGGACCGGGTAGCTCCCGGGGAGGGTCCGAAGAGTCAGCCACACTCTTGGTATATCCGATGGATGGACCTGAAACCAGTTGTTATGCCCGTGGACCGAGCCGGACGATTCCGGCGTCCGCTGAGCAGCTCGCGTGGCGCGTCGAGTGGTGGTCTGGTGACCGGTTTACGTCGAACCGGTCACCAGACCGGCAACGTCGATCAGGCGAGGTCGAAGCGATCGAGGTTCATGACCTTGTCCCATGCGGCCACGAAGTCACGCACGAACTTCTCCTTCGAGTCGTCACATGCGTAGACCTCCGAGATGGCTCGGAGCTGGGAGTTCGAACCGAAGACGAGGTCGGCGGCGGAGCCGGTCCACTTGACCTCGCCCGTCGCGCGATCGCTACCCTCGAACACGTTCTCAGACGAGACGGATACCTTCCAATCCGTGCTCATGTCGAGCAGGTTCACGAAGAAGTCGTTCGTCAGCGTCTCGGGCCGGTCGGTGAAGACGCCGTGTTGGGATTGCCCGAAGTTGGCGTTCAGTGCCCGCATGCCGCCGATGAGAACCGTCATCTCCGGGGCGGTCAGCGTCAACATGTGGGCCCGGTCCAGAAGCAGGGTCTCCGCCGGCAACTTCTCTCCGGCTCGGAGGTAGTTGCGGAACCCATCTGCGGCGTGTTCGAGCACCGCGAACGACTCGACGTCAGTTTGCTCCTGCGAGGCGTCCGTGCGCCCCGGCACGAACGGGACCGTGCTGTCGTACCCGGTGTTCTTCCCAGCTTGCTCGACGGCAGCGCACCCGCCCAGAACGATCAGGTCAGCGAGCGAGACCTTCGTGCCGCCGGACTGTGCGAGGTTGAAGTCCTGCTGGATCTGCTCGAGGGTCCGCAGCACCTTGGCCAGTTCGGCCGGGTCGTTGACCTCCCAGTCCCTTTGCGGCGCAAGGCGAATCCGCGCCCCGTTGGCCCCGCCACGCTTGTCGGTGCCGCGGAAGGTTGCCGCCGAAGCCCAAGCGGTGGAGACCAGCTGGGAGATGGACAGTCCCGATGCGAGGATCTTGCCCTTGAGGGCAGCGATGTCCTCGTCCCCGATCAGTTCATGATCGACCTCGGGGACGGGGTCCTGGAACAGCTGCGGCTTCGAGGGAACCAACGGGCCGAGGTAGCGCGAGACAGGTCCCATGTCGCGGTGAGTCAGCTTGAACCACGCCTTGGCGAACGCTTCTGCGAGCTGGTTCGGGTTCTCATGGAAGCGCTTCGCGATCGGCCCGTAGATCGGATCCATCTTCAGCGCAAGGTCCGTCGTCAGCATCATGGGGGCGTTCCGCTTCGACGGATCATGAGCATCGGGCACAGTGCCCTGCGCCGCTGGATCCGTGGGAGTCCACTGCTTCGCACCGGCGGGGCTCGTCGTAAGCTCCCAGTCGTACTTGAGCAGGTTGTCGAGGTACCCGTTGTCCCACTTCGTCGGCTCGTTGGTCCATGCGCCCTCTAGGCCGCTGCTGAGCGTGTCGGCGCCGTTGCCTCGGCCGAAGGTGTTCCTCCAGCCGAGGCCTTGCGCCTCGAGGGGACAAGCCTCTGGTTCCGGACCGCCGTACTCCGCACCGACTGCACCATGGCACTTGCCGAAAGTGTGGCCGCCGGCGATGAGCGCAAAGGTTTCCTCGTCGTTCATCGCCATACGGGCGAAGGTCCCTCGAATGTCCCTGGCGGCAGCAAGCGGATCCGGGTTGCCGTTTGGCCCCTCCGGATTCACGTAGATCAGGCCCATCTGCACGGCGCCGAGAGGATTGGCGAGCTCCCTGTCGCCGCTGTAGCGCTCATCTCCAAGCCACGTGTCCTCAGGGCCCCAGAGGATCTCGTCGGGCTCCCAGATGTCCTCTCGCCCGCCGCCGAAGCCGAACGTCTCGAAACCCATCGATTCGAGGGCACAGTTGCCGGCGAAGATAATCAGATCGCCCCAAGATAACTTCCGGCCGTGCTTCTGCTTGACGGGCCAGAGCAACCGGCGCGCCTTGTCGAGGTTCACGTTGTCGGGCCAACTGTTGAGGGGGGCAAAGCGCTGAGCGCCGCTGCCGCCACCGCCCCGGCCGTCGGCGATGCGGTACGTGCCTGCGCTGTGCCAAGCCATCCGGATGAAGAGCGGCCCGTAATGGCCGTAGTCGGCCGGCCACCAGTCCTGCGACGTCTTCATCACCTCGATGATGTCCTGCTTAAGCGTGTCGAGGTCGAGGGTCTTGAACTCCTCTGCGTAGTTGAAGTCCTCGCCCATCGGATTGGACTGGGACGAGTGCTCGTGCAGAAGCTGCAGGTCCAGCTGATTCGGCCACCAGTCGCGGTTCGACCTGGGCTGAGTCGCCTTGGGAGTCGGGGCGGGGATTACTGGGCTCTCGCTTTCGCTGCCGCTGTCAGACACGTGGGTCCTTCTCCTTCATCGTTGTTTCCTTCTGATGGCTGGTTGCTCTAGACGTTGGTTGCTCTGGATCCAAGGCTGTGATGTTCAGCTGGTGTCGCACGCTGCGTTTCCGCTTTCGGCCGTCGGACGAGACCGAAGTCACCGCGACACACTCGGGACATCGGCCCCAGTAGATGACTTCGGCTTCGTCGATCTCGTAGCCTGAGTCGTCGGCGGCCGTCAAGCAAGGGGTGTAGCCGACCGCGCAGTCGACGTCGACCATCCGGCTGCAGGTCCGGCAGATGAGGTGGTGGTGGTTGTCGGCGACCCGGTCCTCGTAGCGAGCCGGCGACCCGGCGGGCTGGATGCGCCGGAGGAGGCCCTTGTCGGTGAGGACCGCAAAAGCGTTGTACACCGACTGACGTGAGATGGCACCGATCTCGGCCCGTACCACCGCGTATATGTCGTCCGCAGTGCTGTGCCGTCGGTCGGACACCGCCCGCAGGACAGCCAAACGCTGGGCCGTGACGTGCAGACCGTGCCGGCGAAGAAGCGCATCGTCGTCAACGGACATCTCCTTGGACACGCTGGGAGGCTAACCCATATGCTGGAGTAAGTCTAGATCTGGCTGAATACCAGTTTACGCTCACCCAGCGGTCCGGCAGGGACTGGAAGCAGGGACTGGAGACGCTCAGAACGTCAGCCTCCGCCAGCGGAGTCGCCGACACCGGCTGCGTGATCGGCTGTCTGGCATGTCCTTACTCGGTGGGCCGCCCGGGTCTCGAACCCGGCACCTTGGGATTAAAAGTCCCCTGCTCTACCCGATGAGCTAGCGGCCCAAGACTGCACAGCCAGCTGGCAGCCGATCCCCCGCGGGCAACCCGGACGACCGATCCGTCATCGTAGGCGACCGCGTTCGCCGGCCCTTCACGCGCAAGCGGCCAGACCACGACGTACGCTCACGGCCATGATCAACGCGGTTCACACGCTCGTGTACGCGGACGACGCCGACGCGGCCCGAGCGATTTTCCGCGACATCCTCGGCTAGCAAGCGAGATCATGCTCTACGAACCCCGCCACCCGCTCGCATACGTCCTCAACAGCTAGGAGCCAGCTGCATGGAACAACTCAGCATCGACCCGGCCGCGCTCTCGGCGCTGATCACCCGCTGCCAGCGCGAGATCGACGAGGGTCTCCTCCCGTCGTGCCAGATCGCTGTAGCAAGAGACGGCGAGGTGGTGCACTTCGAGACGTTCGGAGATGCGGACGCAGAAAGCCGTTACATCATCTTCTCTGCCACGAAGGCCTTCGTAGTTGGCGCCTTCTGGCTCCTTCTCGGTGAGGGGAAGGTCTCCGTCGAGGATCGTGTCGCCGACGTGATCCCGGAGTTCGGCACCAACGGCAAGGACACGATCACGATCCGCCAGCTCCTCCTCCACGAGGCCGGCTTCCCGCTCGCTCCGCTCGACCCGCTGACGGAAGCACGTAATCCGGCACGGCGGGAGCGTTTCTCCGCCTGGCACCTCAACTGGGAGCCGGGCACTCGCTTCGAGTACCACGCGACCTCGGCCCACTGGGTCATCGCCGACCTCATCGAGGCGCTCTCTGGTGAGGACTTCCGGGACTTCCTGCGCGAGCGGGTTCTCGAGCCGCTCGGCCTCCGAAAGTTCCAACTCGGTGCTCCGCCGGAGGCCCAGGGCGAGGTCAACCTGCTCGAGGTGTGCGGAGAGCCGGCAACGCTCGCGGAGCTCGCCGCACTCGGACTGCCCACCGAGGTCGCCGAGACGGCACTCAGCGACGAGATGCTGCTCTCGCTGAACCGGGCCGACGTGCGAGCCTCCGGCCTTCCCGGCGGCGGCGGGATGTCGGACGCCGCCGACGTCGCGCTCTACTACCAAGCCCTCCTCCACAACACCGGTGAGCTCTGGGACCCGGCGGTGCTAGCCGCCGGCTCACGAGAAGTGCATGGGACCCTGCCAGAAACCCTCACCGGCCTCTCCTCCAATCGCGCGCTCGGTCTCGTCATCGCCGGCGAAGGGCGCGACAAAGTCCTCCGCGGCTTCGGCCACACCGTGTCGCCGAGGACGTTCGGCCACGGCGGTGCGGGCGGCCAACTCGCGTTCGCAGATCCCGACACGGGCATCTCGTTCTGCTACCTCACAAGTGGCCTCGACGCGCACGTCATCCGCCTCAGCCGCCGAGCTACGTCGATCGCCAGTCACGCCGGCTCGCTGACAACACCGCAGTAGCCGCAATCACCGCACCGACGTAGCGAGCCGGTCGGCGACTGATCTCGACCCAGTATCGGGCGACTCCCGCCTGGACCCGGCCTGACACAGCCGTCGGATACCGTTCCGGAACGAGACAACCGAGCTCATAGTCGGCGACCCCAAGGAGATGGTCTATATGTCCGAACCGAGCCCTAACGACTGGAACAGCAAGATCATCGAGGAGTTCCGCGCCAACGACGGGAAGGTCGGTGGCCAGTTCGAGGGGGCCCCGGTCCTGCTTCTCGGCACGACTGGGGCGAAGTCGGGGCAGCCACGAGTCAACCCCACGATGTACCTCGATCTTGACGGCCGGATCTTTGTGTTCGCCTCGAAGGCAGGCGCGCCGACGAACCCCGACTGGTATCACAACCTCGTCGCGAACCCCGAGGTGACCGTCGAGCTCGGGTCTGAGAAGTTCACGGCGCAGGCTGCGTCTCTAGAAGGTGAAGAGCGGACAAGTGTCTACGACGAGCAGGCCACTCGTTTTCCCGGCTTTCGCGAGTACCAAGACGGGACCGATCGAGTGATACCGGTGGTGGAACTAGTTCGGTCATGAGGTGAGCTACACCCACGGCCACGCCGATGCCGTACTGCGCTCACACCGCTGGCGCAACGCGACGAACTCCGCCGCTCATCTTCTCGGGCACCTGGTTCCCGGCCACTCACTTCTCGACGTCGGGTGCGGGCCGGGAACGCTGACGGTCGATCTCGCGCGGCGAGTCGCGCCGGGGCGAGTCGTAGGCATCGACGCGGAGCCCGCCGTGCTGGACGAGGCTCGCGGCGTCGCCGAGGAAGCAGGCGTCGCGAATGTCGAGTTCCACGAGGCCGACATCTACGCGCTTCCTTACGACGACGGCTCGTTCGACGTCGTGCACGCGCATCAGGTGCTGCAACACCTCGAGCATCCGCACCGGGCCCTCGAGGAGATGGCCCGAGTGTGCAAGACGGGAGGCGTGGTGGCGGCGCGGGACGGCGACTACTCCGCCTTCACCTGGTTCCCAGCCGATCCGCTTCTCGACCGATGGCTCGAGACCTACTGCGCTGTCGCCCGCGCGAACGGCGGCGAGCCGGATGCCGGGCGCCGCCTGAAGGCGTGGGCGCGCGAGGCAGGACTTTCCGACGTCGAGTGCTCGGCCTCGGCGTGGTGCTATTCGACGACCGAGGACCGGGCGTGGTGGGCCGATCTGTGGGCCGAGCGCATCACCGCGACGCGCCTGGCCAGCCGTGCGATGGAGCTCGGGTACGCGACCGAGGACGAGCTCGCGGAGATCGCCGCGGCCTGGCATCGCTGGGCAGAGCAATCTGACGGATGGTTCGCGGTGCTACACGGCGAGATCATCTGCCACGCCTGAGCCGGGCCTAGTCCCCTACCGCCTCGGCGAAGCTTCGGATCACCCGGTGGCGCCACTCGACGAGGTCGTCGTGATGCTCCTCGGGAGTCTTGCCGAGCCGGACGATCACGAGATCGAGCCCGGGTGAGATGACTATCATCTGGCCCTCGTATCCCGCAGCTCGGAACGTCCCCCACTCGTCCGCGACGACCCACCAGTGTGCGCCGTGCAGCGCTCCGTCCTCCTCGTCGCAAGGCGCTTGCCCGCGAGCTCCTCGAGTAGCTCGCTACCGGTGCTCGTCACAACCAGACCTCCTCGTCCTCTTCGACGACCTGCTGACACGTCGGGCACCAGTAGCGCACCTCGAGCGCCGTTCCGCAGACTGCGTGGGCGGGAGCCTCGAGGTCTCCGCTGGCGCCCGATCCCCACGCTGCCAGCAACCGAAGGACACCACCGAGCTCTGCCGCCCGGGCGGTTGCGCGGTACTCGAGGCGCAAAGGACGGGTGGAGTAGGGCTCCGCTATGACGAGTCCCTGGCGCTCGAGCTCTCGGAGCCGGCCGCTCAAGACGTTGGTCGCCACGCCGGGAACCGATTGCTGGAGCTCCCCGAATCGTCTCGGCCCCTCCAACAACGCGCCGATCACGAGAAGCATCCACCGGTCGCCGATGCGCTCCAGCGCGTCCGCGAGCGGCTTCGCGCTTGCCCCGGCACTCCCGGTGTTCGGCGTGTCCGACATCGCTGTGTGGTTTACACCTCCCGGTCGACTACGACCCGCACCATCGGCCTTACCGGCGCGGCGCGGCGCGCTCGGTGCGGCGCTAGATTCGCTATTGACTTGCTACTTGCAAGTTACTACCTTAGCGTTAGACAGATCGAAGCAGCCAGGAGGACGTCATGAGTGCACTCGAAGAGCTCACAGCAGCAGTACAGAAGGTGTCCGAGGCAGTCGGCCCATCAGTGGTCAGTGTGAATCGCAGCGGCACCGGAGTCGTGATCGGGGAGAACCTCGTCGTGACAAACGCTCACAATCTTCGGGGCGGCGGCGATGCTCTGGTCCAGTTCGCTGACGGGCGCTGGGTGACAGCGACTGTCAACGGCTCGGACATCGACGGCGATCTCGCGGTGCTCTCGGTCGAGACAGAAGGGGCGCCTGCCGTGACATGGTCCGACAAACCCGCAGAGCTCGGTCAGGTGGTCGTGGCGTTGGCCAACCCGCGTGGGCGCGGGCTGCGGGCCACGGTCGGCACGGTTTCTTCGCTGGGACGTTCGTTCCGCGGACCTCGCGGGCGGCGCATCGGTGGAGGCCTCGAGCACACTGCGCCTCTCGGGCGCGGGTCGTCCGGTGGGCCGGTGGTCGACACCGAGGGAACGGTCCTCGGGGTGAACACGCACCGGTTGCAGGAGGGCTTCTACCTCGCTGTCACGGCTGACGCCGACCTCCGCCGGAGGATTGACAACCTCGCCGAAGGCAAAGCGCCCGTCCGGCGCCGGCTCGGGGCGTCCATCGCGCCCCCGCAGGCTGCTCGGCATCTCCGGTCGGCGGCAGGTCTGCCGGAGGTCGACGGGCTCTTGATAAGAGGCGTCGAGGAGGGCGGCGCGGCCGATCGCGCGGGACTGCGTCGAGGCGACGTGCTCGTCTCGGCAGGTGGCGAGGCGCTCAAGTCGGTCGACGACCTGTACGCAGTCCTCGACGGTGAGGGCGGGTCGGTCGAGTTCGATGTGGTCCGGGCGACTGATGAGATCAAGGTCACGGTCGACTTCTCGAGCTGACCCCTCGGTGGTTGAGATTGTTGTCCCGTATGGGCAGAAAGTCTCAACCACCAAGAGGGGCGGGCAGCGGGCCACCGCGAGCGGAATGGTTCCGGCGCCGATCGTGTTGAACCGGCAAGTCGAGAGGAACCATCAGCGATGCCCATCACTCGCCTCAACCACGCCGTGTTGTACGTCCGCAACGTCGAGCGCAGCGTTGCCTTCTACACCGAGATCCTCGGCTTTCGGGTGTTGGGCATCGGGGGTGAGTTGCGCGGTGCTGCGTTTCTCCAGGCACCCGGGTCCACGAACGACCACGACATCGGACTGTTCGAGATCGGCGACGCCGCCGGGCCCACCACCGCCGGGCGCGAACAGGTCGGGCTGTAC
Organism: Acidimicrobiaceae bacterium; assembly: GCA_003136185.1. Taxonomy (GTDB): domain Bacteria; phylum Actinomycetota; class Acidimicrobiia; order Acidimicrobiales; family Bog-793; genus Palsa-601. Next base: position 13,001 of record PLDN01000141.1, read on the forward strand.
CACCTCGCGTGGGAGGTCGACACGCTCGACGAGCTCGACCGACTGGCCCATCGCCTGCAGGATGCCGGCGCCTTGGCGGGCGCCTCCGACCACTCGACGACCAAGTCGCTCTACGCGAAGGACCCTGACGGCATCGAGTTCGAGGTTGCTTGGATCGTCCCGGCCGACCGCCTCGACGAGAGCGTGCTCGAAGGCCGCGCCGGCATCAAGCCGCTCGACATCGACGCAGCCAAGGCGCAGTACGGCTCGGACACGAAAGGCGGAGTCGGGATCTCCCAGCCCGCTGCGGTCTAGCTCGCTCGGTCTACGGCTTGTCGTCGGCCGTCGTCTGGTGGGGAAGCCACTGCGCGGGGATGGTCCCGAGCCGCCCCGCCTGATAGTCCTCCACTGCCTGGAGGATCTCCTGGCGGGTATTCATGACGAAGGGGCCATAGCGTGCGACCGGCTCGTTGATCGGCTGGCCGCCGAGCACGAGCACCTCCCAGTTGCCTGTTCCCCTCGAGTCCTGCACCAGATCAGCGGTGAGAGAGAAGGCGTCGCCGTCGCCGAACAGCGCCATCTGGCCCTCGGGCAGAAGTGAGCGCTCCGCACCTGCGTAACCGTTGCCAGCGAGCGAGTAAGCAAGAGCGTTGAAACCCGGCGCCCAGGGCAGGCTCACCCGAGCACCGGGCGACACCGACACGTGAGCAAGCGTGATCGGGGTCCAGGTGCTGCCTGGCCCCTCGTGACCGCCGAGCTCGCCGGCGATGATCCGGATCAGCGTGCCGCCGTCCGGACTCGAGAGAAGAGTGACGTCGTTCGCCTCGATCGGTTGGTACCTTGGCGGCGTCCACTTCAGGTTGGCCGGCAGGTTCACCCATAGCTGGATGCCGTGGAACAACCCACCTTTCATGATGAGCTGCTCGGGCGGCATCTCGTCGTGGAGGATCCCGGCCCCCGCCGTCATCCACTGGGTGGCACCGTCGGTGATTAGGCCGCCGCTGCCCGTCGTGTCGCGGTGCTCGAACGCACCGTCGACGATGTAGGTCACCGTCTCGAAACCCCGATGTGGGTGCCACGGAGCCCCCTTGGCCTCTCCAGGTGCGTACTCGACCGCGCCGAGGTGGTCGAGTAGCAGGAACGGATCAGCCAGCTCGAGGTCTTTGCTCGGGAAGGGCCGGCGGACCGGGAATCCCTCGCCCTCGAAGGTCTTGACGGTGTCGACGACCCGCCGGACGGGTCGCCACGCGGTGCCAACCTCGGGCAGCTCTTCGAGTCTTGGCAGGGAAAGGGTGTCAGCAGTTACCGCAGGCATGTCTGTCTCCTCCTCGATCTGATGGAGTCAACAGTTGTTGCCTACACAACTATTCCGTGGGCTGGACGCGCACATGCACCACGTTGGCGTCCAGCAGTTGAAATTCGAGCCCGGGGCGGGCTCAGCCCCAGCCGTCGACCTCGGCGTCGTAGACCCCGCCGTATTCGCGCGTTCCAGGCTCGACCGGCTCGACCGACTCGACCGGTTCGGCCGTCCGGGCCTTGCGTTGCGAGTGCGCCGGCTTATTCGAGTAGCTGGAGTAGTCGTATCCGTAGTCCACTGCGTTCATCGGCCCGGTCGGGATCTCGTTAGCCGGCGACGCGATCGTCTCGTCGGGATCCCATGAAGAAGCCTGCGAGTTCCCCGCGAGGAATTCACCGGCGGCGCGTACGTCCGGCTCCTCCACGTAGCGCTGCTCGGCGTAACCCGCCTCCGCTACTCCGGCGTCAGTGCCGGCCTCAGCCTCGGCGTACCTATCGCCCTCAATGGCGCGATCACCAACATCGACAGCCACTCCGGCACCCATCACCATCTCGGCCGCCATCTCGTCGGCAATGTGCTCGGCCCGGGAAGACTCGAATGCAGGCTCGAACGCCCGCTCAGGCGCCGCCATCGCCTCTTCCCGCATCGCTCTCATCGCTGCCGCGTCCGCTATAGCGGCCGACGGCTTGCCAAGCGGGCTGCGCACCATCTCCTCGACCGTCGCCTCGACGGTCGCCTGCAAGCGAGCCAGCTCCGAGAGCGCCAACTGCCGCTGGTCATATAGGTACGTGATCTGCGACACCGCCCTCTGCCGATCTCGCTCGACCTTCTCGAGGTACACAGCCCGCCGCCGGTCCATCTCGTCCCGGAGAGCGAGCGCCCGCTGCGTCGCCTCGTCGACAAGGTCGGCAGCTTCCTTGCTCGCCACCTGCCGGAGCTCCTCGACGTCCGCCTCGGCCTGCTCGCGCTGGGCATCGACCTCGCGTTGGGTCAGCTCCTTCAGCTCGTTGACCTCGCGCTCGGCTTCCTGGCGGAGGTTGTAGGCGCCCTCCCAAGCCTCCTGCAGGATCCGCTGCACCCGCTCCCCCAGCGTGTCGAGCGCCGGCGGCTGAGTGCTGCGGGCCTCGCTCTCGTAGGTGGCCACTCGCCGGTGCAGTTCCCGGAGCTGGCCGACGGCCGCCGCCAGCTTGCGCTCTGACTCGGACGCACGATGGACCGTCTCGTCCAGCCGGCGCTGTTGCTCGGCGACATAGCGGTCGACCTGTTCGGGGTCGTAGCCCCGCCGGTACACGCTGAAAATCGGAGTGGCCGCCCCAAGGCCCTGCTGGTCTACTGCTTCGCTCTCGTCCATTGAATGGCCTCCCGGGCGCTTCCCCTTTGGCCGGATGGTACAGAGTTGACCCGGATATTTGGTGGATCCTCTGCGTAGGCTAGGCGTCGTGTCCACAACCCTCTCGGGCCACGGCGGCCTACTCGTGCTCGGTGCGCTCCAGGCTGCCGGAAGCGGCATCGACACCATGTTCACCCTGTCGGGAGGTCACATCTTCCCGTTGCTCGACGCGGCGCACGAGCTCGACTGGCGGATCGTCGACGTCCGGCACGAGCAGACGGCCGTCTTTGCAGCTGAGGGCATGGCGAAGGTAACCCGCACGCCCGGCTTTGCCGCGCTCACGGCCGGGCCTGGCGTGACGAACGGCTTGAGCGCCCTCACCGGCGCCTACCTGAACGGCTCCCCCATTCTCGTGCTCGGCGGCCGAGCCCCCCAGCGCCGTTGGGGATCGGGTTCACTCCAGGAGCTCGACCACATCCCGATCGTCTCTTCGGTCTCGAAGTTCGCCGCCACGGCCACCGAGACGGCCGGCATTCCAGAGCTCATACAGCACGCCCTCCGGCAAGCCACGACCGCCCACCGGGGCCCGGTCTTCGTCGACTTCCCGCTCGACGTCATCGGCGGGCATGCCGAGGTCGAGCTCGCCCTCACTCCCCCAGCTGCTCCCACCGAGCCGGATCCCGACGACCTCGCCCGCGCAGCCACCTTGATCGCATCGGCCGAACGACCCGTCTGCATCGCCGGCGGCGATGTCTACTGGGCCGGCGGCGAGCACGCGCTCGTCGACTTCGCTGCCAACTGTCGCGTCCCGGTGTTCGTGAACGGCCTTGGCCGGGGCACGATCCCTGCGGACCACGAGATGAGCTACTCGAGGGCACGACCGCTCGCGAAGGAGGCCGACATTGTCCTCGTAATCGGTACGCCGCTCGATTTTCGCCTGTCTTTCGGGCGCTTTGGCGACGCTCAGGTCATTCACGTCGTCGACGACGAGAACAGGCGGGCGGCACACGCCAAGACCGCTGTGACGATCGTCGGCGACCCGCGCCTTGTTCTCGAAGCGCTCGCCGCAGCCGCCGGACCGACTGCTGATCACGAGCCCTGGATCGCCCGCCTGCGCGACGAGGAACGCGCTCGCCGTCAAGCCGAGACTGCGGAGCTCGAGTCGGACTCCGACCCCATCCACCCCGCCCGCATCTACGGGGAGCTGCGCAAGCGCCTCGATCGCGACGGCATCGTGATTGGTGACGGGGGAGACTTCGTCTCCTACGCGGGCCGCCTGATCGACTCCTACACCCCGGGCTGCTTCCTCGAGCCGGGCCCTTACGGGTGTCTCGGCACCGGGCTCGGCTACTCGATGGCTGCCCGCGTGGCGGCACCGACGAGACAGGTCGTGGCGTGCTTCGGGGATGGAGCGTTTGGTTTCTCGGCGATGGACATCGATACGCTCGTCCGCCACGACCTCCCGGTCGTCATGATCGTCGGCAACAACGGCATATGGGGCCTGGAAAAACACCCCATGCAGTTCTTCTACGGCTACGACGTGGCGGCCGACCTCCGCCAGGCAACGCGCTACGACGAGGTCGCAAAGGCGCTCGGTGGGGCGGGCGAGACGGTGAGCAGACCCGGTGATCTCGGGCCGGCGCTCGACCGGGCGCTCGCCTCGGGCGTGCCCTATCTCGTCAACGTGCTGACAGATCCCGCCGTCGCCTATCCGCGCACCTCCAACTTGGCCTGAGTCCGGCCTACTTCTTCTCGAAACCCGCCCGCCCCACCACAACCCGCCCCACGACCACTCGGGCGAGCTCCCGCCCGGAAACCTCGTCGGAGACGGTCACGCTGAACGTCAGGCGGGAGCCAGCGACGTCGTCGAGGCTCGCCTCGGCACATACCGCATCCCCCACGAACGAAGGGGCCACATGGTCGATCTCTACACGAGCCCCAACAGTCGTCTCATCGGGGCAGAGCCGGCCTGCAAGCGCTGCGACGGTCGCCTGTTCTGCCAGGGCCACGACACGCGGGGTGCCGAGGACAGCGACCTCTCCTGATCCGAGCGCCTGCGCTGTATCTGCCGCACTCACGACCATGCGCGCCTCGGCTACGAGCCCGCGCACGATCCCGCGGCGCTCGCTCTCGTCGCCACCTGGTGCTTGGTCAATGCCCGAGGCCACGCCGGTACGATACGGCGGCTCAACCGGATCGGCCCTCGCGGGGCGCTCGAGCAGGAAAGCTTCAAAGGAGCGACGCATGACCATGACCGATACAGCGCTCGTCGAGCCGGATGTTCTCGAGCGAGTTCTCGGCGCCGCGTTAGCACGGGGCGGTGATTTTGCCGAAGTCTTCGTCGAGGACCGCAAGATGACGGGCATCTCGTTAGACGACCGTCGCGTGGAGGAGCTTTCGTCAGGGCACGACCGGGGTGCCGGGATACGGGTCGTGGTTGGGGACACGACTGGTTTTGCTCATACGACCGACCTCTCCGAGCCGGGGCTGCAGGCGGCGGCTGAGGCGGCGGCGGCTGTTGCCCGCGAGGGAGGCGGCGGCACTCGTCGGGTCGAGCTTCGAGAGTCGAGGGCGGCGGCACCTAACGAGATCCGGACGCTCCCGAGCGAGGTCGCAAAGGCTACGAAGGTGGAGCTGCTGCTACGGGCCGACGACATCGCCCGCTCGAAGAGCGACTCGATCGTCCAGGTGAGCGCCGGCTACGGCGATTCACGCCGGCGCATCCTCGTTGCGAACTCCGACGGGCTCTTGAGCGGTGACGACTGCGTGCGGACTCGCTTTTCGGTTGTCTGCGTGGCATCCGGCGACACCGGGATGCAGACGGGGTACGAGACGGCTGCGCTGACCGTCGGTTTTGAGCTGTTCGACCTACGCTCGATCGAGGACGTCGCCGCCGAAGCTGCGCGGCGAGCCGTCACGAAGCTCTCTGCCCGCCCCGCTCCTGTCGGCGTCGTACCGGTCGTGATCAAGAGCGGCAGCGGTGGCGTCCTTTTCCACGAAGCATGCGGTCACGGGCTTGAGGCGGACCACATCGTGAAGGACAGCTCGGTGTACACCGGCCGGCTCGGCGAACTGGTCGCGAGCCCGCTCGTGACGCTCGTCGACGACGGGACCGTCGGCCCGAACTGGGGCAGCATGGCCATCGACGACGAAGGGCGGCCCGCCCAGCGCAACGTGCTGATCGAGAACGGAGTCCTCGTCGACTACATGTGGGACGGGCTGAGCGCGAAGAAGAAGGGCCGCGCGTCCTCCGGCAACGGCAGGCGCGAGAGCTATCAGCATTTGCCGATGGTGCGGATGACGAACACGTTTCTCTTGCCGGGGGCGGACGACCCCGAGGAGATCGTCGCGGAGACCCCGCACGGGGTCTACGTCGCCCACCTCGGCGGCGGCCAGGTCAACACGGCGACAGGCGACTTCGTCTTCGGTATGACCGAGGCGTACCTGATCGAGAACGGTCGGATCACCGAGCCGCTGCGCGACGCCAACCTGATCGGCAACGGTCCGGACGTCCTGTCGAAGATCGATGCGGTCGGCAGCGACTTCGACATGTGCCCGGGCACTTGTGGCAAGGACGGCCAGTCCGTGCCAGTCGGGTGCGGCCAGCCGACTCTGCGCGTGACCGGGGTGACGATCGGAGGGACTGCCGATGCCTGAGCTGATCGATCTCGCAGAGGCCGTCACGCGCCATGCGGACGACCGCGCAGGCGAGGAGGTCGAGGCATACGTCTCACGGGGCCGCGAGACGTCCATCCGAGTCTTCGAGGGCGAGGTCGAGCAGCTCTCCTCGGCGGACTCGGCCGGGATCGGGGTGCGGGTCGTTCGAGATGGGAAGCAGGGTTTTGCGTGGGTTGGTGCGCTCGACGAGGCGGCCGCCCGCGAGGCTCTTACTGAGGCGCGCGACAACGTGTCGCACGCCACCTTCGATGAGCACGCAGGGCTCGCCCGTCCCGACGGCGTTCGGGCAGCGGCGCTCGACCTCTGGCGCGAAGAGCTCGCTGGGTTCCCTACGCAATCGAAGGTCGCGCTCGCGTTGGAGCTCGAGCGCCAGGTGCGCGCCGGTGACAGCCGGATCCGCCAAGTCGTGAGCTCCGACTACGCCGACGCGATCGGCGAGTCCGCCATCGCGACGTCGACGGGTATCTCCGAGTCCACCAGGCGCACGACGTGCTACCTGTTCGTCTATGCGATCGCGGGCGATTCCGACGACACCCAGACGGGCTTCGGCTATTCGGTCGGGCGCTCGGCTGACGACCTCGATGTCGGAAAGGCGTCGGCCGACGCGGTCGATCGGGCCACGCGCTTACTCGGCGCCAAGAAACCCCACAGCTCCCGCCTCACCGTCGTCCTCGATCAGAGGGTGACGGCCACGCTGCTCGGAATCATCGCCAGCACGCTCTCTGGCGAAGAGGTCTCCAAGGGAAGAAGCCTGTTCGCGGACCGCCTCGGCGAAGAGGTCGGGAACGGGCAGCTGACTCTCGTGGACGACCCGACCGACTCCTCGGCGTTCGGCGCGACTCCGGTCGACGGCGAGGGACTCGCGACTAGGCGCAACGAGCTGATCTCCGGTGGCAAGTTGATGGGCTACCTCTACGACACCCATGCCGGCCGTGTCGCGCGCACGAACTCGACCGGCTCGGCGGTGAGAGGCGGCTACCGCACGACGCCGGGCGTCGGCGCGCGGGCGATCTCGTTGCTCCCGGGCGAGTTGACGCAGTCCGAGATCATCTCCGCCGTCGGCGACGGCCTTCTAGTTCAATCCGTCTCGGGCGTTCATTCAGGCGTGAACCCGGTGAGCGGCGACTTCTCGGTCGGCGCAGAGGGCCTCATGATCCGCAACGGGGCGCTCGCTGAGCCAGTGCGGGAGATGACCATTGCCTCGACTATCCAGCGAATGCTGCTGCACGTCCGCCACGTCGGCTCGGACCTCGACTGGCTGCCGGGCTCCTCTGCAGGGCTGACGCTTGCGATCGACGACGTCTCACTGGGCGGCGAGTGAGCGATCTGCTGGGCCGCCGGCCGACCGATGAGGCAGTCGCCCGCCACCCACATCTAGCCGAGGCCCGATCGACTTCCGAGAGCGTACGAGTCGACTGCCACATGCACACGATGTGGTCGGGCGACTCGACGACGACGCCGGACGAGCTGGCCGACGCCGTCGTGGCGAGTGGGATCGACGTCCTTTGCATCACGGATCATTCGACGATCACTGGTGCCGTGCGGTTAGCGGCTGAGCTTCCCTGCCGGGTCGTGATCGGTCAGGAGCAGCGCACGCCGGAGGGCGAAATCATCGGCTTGTTCCTTTCCGAGCGGATCCCGCCCGGCTGTAGGTCGGCGAAAGAGGCGGCACGCATGGTGCGCGATCAGGGAGGGCTCGTCTACGTGCCCCACCCGTTCGACCCGATGCGGCACCGGCTCGGCCTGTCGTCGCTCGAAGCACTTGCCTCCGAGGGCCTCGTCGATGCGATCGAGGCGCGCAACGGGAAGACCTCGCTCGAATCGCTCAACGACGAGGCGGCGGCGGCGGCCGTGAGACTCGGCATTGCAGCGGGGGCAGGCAGCGATGCTCATGTGCCTGATGCGATCGGCGCAGCCTACGTCGAGATGCCTGCGTTCGAGGGTCCCTTGGAGTTTCTGGCAGGGCTCAGGTCAGGCCGGGTGATTGGTCACCACTTCGACTCGGCTCGCCCCTGGCGCGCGCGTATCGTGCCGTCGGTGCGTCCTTCTGGCGAGGAATAGCCCCGGCCTAGCCCTCGCGTCGGGCGACGGGCTCAAGCTTCAGGAGGCGGCGGCGGCGGCGGCCGACTTCGACTCGGTGGCAGAGGAGCTGGGCTTGGACTCCGCCTTGTCGGCCTTAGCCGAAGTCTCAGCCTTCTCGGTCTTCGCCGCCGTCTCGGCCTTGTCAGCCTTAGCCGGCGGCGTCGAACCCGAGTCGCCGTTCGAGGACTCGCTCTTCGCCGAAGCCGCCTCGGATCCCTTGGAAGACTTCGAGGTTGCGCGACTGTCCGTCTTGTAAAAGCCGCTCCCCTTGAACACGATCCCGACGCTCCCGAACACCTTGCGCAGGTCGCCACCGCAATTCGGGCATACGGTCAGGGAATCGTCGGTGAAGGCCTGAACGACCTCGAGGTGCTCTCCGCAGTGCTTACATGCGTATTCGTATGTCGGCATTCTGGGTGGCACTCCCGGCGTGGGTGTTTAGCACTCTCGTAGGTCGAGTGCTAAGTATATCGAACGAGGCAGGAGGCGCTTTCGATGGTGGCTGACGATCACGAGCACATCCACGAGCACATCCACCCGGACGAGCCGATGATCTCCCTCGAGGAAGTACAGAAGCTGGTCCTCGAGCGCTGCGGGCCGCTAGGGGTCACCGCCGTTGCGGTTCGCGACGCGCTCGGGTGCGTCCTCGCCGAAGAAGTGCTCGTCGGGTCCGACATCCCGCCGTTCGCGAATTCAGCGATGGACGGGTACGCTGTGAGGGCTGCCGATACCGTTGGCGGGTCGGTCGAGCTTCGGGTCATTGGCATCCTTGCGGCAGGGTCTCCCCCACCCGACGTACCGGTCGGCCATGGTGAGGCGCTCCAGATCATGACCGGAGCCGTGATGCCACTCGGTGCCGACGGAATAGCGATCGTGGAGCGGACCGAACCGGCGAGGGACGGCTTCGTCCGGATCCTCGACGAGATCGACCCGGCGACGAACGTGCGCCCGGCCGGTTCGGACTTCCGAGCCGGCTCGGTAGCACTGCCAGCCGGCGCGTTGATCGGGCCCGCCCAGGTCGGGATCCTGTCAAGCGTCGGGGTTGTCGACGTCCCGGTCTGGAGACGTCCTCGCGTCGGCGTGATGTCGACGGGAGACGAGCTTGTCGATGGAGGCGTCGCACTGTTACCCGGACAGATACGCGACTCGAACCGGCCCACGTTGCTCGGGCTGGTGATGAGGGATGGGCACGAGGCGGTCGATCTCGGGCGAGTTTCCGACAGTGCCGACAATGTCGAGGCAGCGCTTCGGGTGGCACTCGCCAGCTGCGACGTCGTTCTCTCATCTGGTGGCGTCTCAAAAGGCGAGTTCGACTTCGTGAAGGTGGTGCTCGAACAGATGGCCTCCGAGCTCGGCGGCGAGTACTTCGAGCTGGCAGTCGCGATCCGCCCGGCCAAGCCGCTCGCGCTTGCGTGGCTGCCGCGCTCGCCGGGCAGTGACGAGCGCGTCGCCTTCTTCGGCCTGCCGGGCAACCCCGTCTCGTCGATCGTCAGCTACGAAGTCGTCGCCGCGCCTGCGCTTCGTTACATGGCTGGTGTGACGAGTCCCCTGACCCGGCCGGTGCGGGCCATCGCCGCCGAGCAGCTGCGAGCGAGCCGGGACGGCCGGCTGAACTTGCTCCGAGTTGAGGCCGCCTTCGGGCCTGACGGCCTGCTCGCCGTCCGCTCGACTGGGGGTCAGCAGTCACATCAGCTGTCGGCGATGGCGTCGGCCAATGCTCTCGCGCTGGTGCCTTCCGGTGAGACCGTCGGAGTTGGCGAACCGGTCGACCTCCTCATCTTCGGGCCGCTCGCCTAGCCCTGGCGCCGCCCGGGAGCGGGTGCCGCCCTGGTGAGTTAGGTGGTTGAGGTTGTTTGCCCGTACGGGACAACAATCTCAACCGCCGAAATTTGGGGGGCGGAGGCACGGGAGGAATGCGGGCGTAGGCTGGCTGGATGAGCCAGAAACAACTGCCGGGCCCGCTCGTCGACACGTTTGGCCGAACCGCCCGCGACCTCCGCATCTCGGTCACCGACCGCTGCAACTTCCGCTGCGTCTACTGCATGCCCGAGGAGGGCATCCAGTTCTTGCCCCGCGACGAGATCCTCAGCTACGAGGAGATCGCCCGCCTTGCACGCCTCTTCGTCGAGGACCTCGGCATCGAGTCGATCCGGCTCACTGGCGGCGAGCCCACTGTCCGCCGGGACCTCCCAACGCTCGTTTCCATGCTGGCGGCCCTGCGCACGCCGGCCGGCGCTCCCGTCGAGATCTCCCTCACCACGAACGGTTCCTCCCTCGCCCGGCACGCCGGCCTGCTCCGAGACGCCGGCCTGACGAGAGTGAATGTGTCGCTTGATTCGTTGAGAGCTGATCGCTTCTTGGCGATTACGAGGCGGGACGCCCTCGCAGATGTGCTCGCGGGGATCGACGCGGCCGTCGTCGCCGGCCTCGACCCGGTGAAGGTGAACGTCGTCGCCGTCCGCCACAAGAACGAGGACGAGATCGTCGACTTCGCCGTTTTCGGGCGGGAGCGCGGGGTCCAGATCCGCTTCATCGAGTACATGCCGCTCGACGCCGACGGCACATGGACGCTCGAGCAAGTGGTCTCTGCGGACGAGATCGTCGACACGATCGGCTCGATCTTCCCGCTCGAGGAAGTCGCCCACGGTGCCGAACCCGCCACGAGATGGCGCTACTCCGACGGGGCGGGAGAGATCGGCGTGATTCCCTCGGTGACGAAGCCGTTCTGTGGTGACTGCGATCGGGTGCGGATGACGGCTGAAGGACAATTCCTGACCTGCCTGTTCGCTGTTGACGACCTCGATCTACGGCATCCTCTGCGCCACGGAGCAAGTGACGCTGACATCGGGGACCTCATCAAGGACGCCGTGTTCGGGAAGTGGTCCGGGCACCGGATCGGGCGAGTTGACTTCGTGCGGCCGACTCGTTCGATGAGCCAAATCGGGGGCTGATCGCCGAACCGGCGCGTCGTCCCAGGTGGGAGGCGCGGCCGACGGGAGCGCCAATAGCCGCTTAGACTTCGCTCCCGATGTCCGAGCGTGGCCTTACTCATCTGGACCCTTTGGGGAGGGCGAGGATGGTCGACGTCACCCCGAAGGAGACGACTCACCGGCGGGCGCTCGCGCGCTGCAAGGTGACGATGCTCCCGGAGACGACCGTTGCGATCGCCTCCAACGCTGTAAATAAAGGGGACGTTCTGGGGGCGGCCCGCATTGCCGGTATTCAAGCGGCGAAGCGAACTGCTGAGCTAATCCCTCTCTGTCACCCACTGCTCGTGGGGAGTGTTTTTATCAACTTCACCATCGGCGACGATCACGTCGAGGTGGAGACACAGGTGGAGGCGGTCGACCGCACAGGGGTCGAGATGGAGGCGCTGACGGCGTGTGCTGTCGCTGCGCTGACAATTTATGACATGTGCAAGTCGGCCGACCGATCGATGTCGATCGGCGATCTTTGTCTTTGGGAGAAGAACGGGGGACGGTCAGGTAGTTGGCGCCGCTCGGAAATCCACTAATCGAAAGAGACCCTCTTGTAGGGTTTCATGAGAAGCGAGGACGGTACGAGGAGCGTGAGTATGTGGGTATTAGTGCTCCTGGCAATCGTATGGATCGCGGCGTTGACGCCGATGGTCGTGCGAAAGCTACGTGAACAAGAGATCGTCACCTCGGTGACGTCTTTCAACCGACAGCTGTTGCGCTTGTCCGGTGGCGGGTCGCAGCGGATCGAGTCCGGAGGGTCGATGCCGAGCGCGACCATTGGTTACTCTGCTGCTGCGAAGCGGCTGGCGGACCAACGCTTCGGCTCTGATGCAGGGGCTATCAGTTTTGGCGCAGGGGTTCGAGTTGGACCCGCCGCAAGTGCCAGAGCGGCAGAGATCGGCCCCCTTGTATCCCGCGCGACCTCGATCCGGCGCCGGCGGGTGCTGACGACGCTCCTGTTGGGCACCCTCGTTGCCTTTGCCATGGGCTTCGGCATGTCGGTGTTCTTCTATGTCGCAATCGCTGCGCTCGTCTCATCGCTGGCGTATCTGGGGTTGCTCGCCTACTTTCACCAGCTGGCAGTTGAGCGAGTACAGAAGGTGGTCGCGTTGGAGACCCGGCGAGGCGTCGCGATGGCACTCGACGAGGCTCGACACCACAGCGGCAGCGGGCTCGCAGGCAGCGTCGTGCGCCCGAAGATGGGTGGTAGCGGGTGGTCGGTGCCCGAGGCTGAGTTCGACCGCCCGCGGCTCGTCTCGGCTGGGCGGTAGACACCTTTCAAGAGGCGTTGCCAGGCGCCGGTACACTGACAGCCGCCCGAGCGATCGGCTGGCGCCGATTGTGTTTGGGGGTGTAGCTCAGCTGGTAGAGCGCCACGTTCGCAACGTGGAAGTNNAGTCCGCTCACCTCCACTCGATGTTTTCCCTGGTAGACGGGCCTATCCGTCTCGCACTAGCTCCTGACGCTCTGTCTTCGATCCCGCGGATATCCCGCCAAATCTCGCTGTTGTGCCGGCGCCATCACCTACGGGGCATCGGCGAGAACAAGCTATGCCTGCCGCCCAGCCTCGATCAGTGGTGGCCAGAGTGATTCAAGAGTCGTCGCCCCTGACGAACGGAGGGAGCCACGCCACCGGGTCCCCGAGGTAGAGGCCGCAGGCGCAATCCATGGCCATCTCGGCAGACCCAGTCAGCCGTCCGTCGGGTAGTACCGAGCGCTCGTGCTCATCCCTGCTCGCGAGATAGATGGCGAAAGCCCAAAGGTCGCGGGAGCCGACACACTTCAACCGGAACAACGGCGACACAGACTGAACCACCTCCGATGTCCTGGACTCGTCGTACACGAGAACGGGGCGAGTTCGAGGACTTAGTGTCGCCAAGGCGGCCGGGGAAATCAGGCGATCCCCGTTCGCCGGCCCCGCCTGTTGCTCGTGAGCCGATGTTGCGGACCTGGCCCTTGACGCCTGTACGGTCGGAGCGTGCCGCGAGGTGAGAAGACGGTGTTCGAGGCGTTTAAGTTCGCCAACGGATCAAAGGTCGGCGCGACGGTCGGGAGGCTAACCATGGCGTTTCAGGCCAAGATCAAGCGGGTCCAGCAGCAGTTTCCCTCGCCGGAGGAGCCGTACCTCAGCGGCACGCTGCCGCGCACGACGGAGGCCGTTGATGGGCTGTGGGTACAGCAGGGTGACGTCATCCGGGCGCACGCCGAGAATCACCAGGGCACTCCCGACCTCGCACTGGAGCTACCCACCGGGTCCGGCAAGACCATTCCGGGCCTCCTCATCGCCGACTGGGTACGTCGTAAGGGCGAAGGACCGGTCATCTATGCCACCCCGACCAAGCAACTTGCGCGGCAGGTGCATGCGACCGCTCGCCGAGAAGGGGTGCCGAGCCATCTGCTGATCGGGACGGCTGAGAATTGGGACATCGCCTGGGAGAGTGCGGTCGAGGGTGCCGAAGCCATTGGCATCACGACGCCTCCTCGGCGCGACATCGAGGCGGAGAACATCCACGTCGACCACTCTCGGATCCGGTGATCGTCCATGATCGACGAATCGAATTCGCCTCGCACTACGTCGCCCAGCGGGAGGAGTTCCACACTCCTTCGCGGGCTCAGCGGCAGAGTCCCACAGGCACTGACGGCACTGGCTGTGGCCGATCGTGGTCATCAGCGCGCTGTTCGATGCTCGGACCGCCATGATGTCGGAGTGATGGTGTCGGACGGCCCCAGTTATGCATGCTGAACAGTTCTTCGAACCATGGGAACACTCAGCCGAGACGTGGGATGAGTGTCTAACGGAGATCGGCAATGTCCTCTCGATTTCGACGGTCCGGCGCGACTTGGCATGGCGCGGCGTCGCCAACTCCGCGTACGCTCTGCACAGTTCGGTCTATCGCAAGTTCATGGATCGAGTTGGATCGCCGCCAGACGAGTCGGAGGTCGTGTCGTTCGAGGAGCAGTTGCTGGAGTCGGCACGCAACAGGTGGCGGTTCGATAACCTGTCGGCCCTAGAGACCTTGGCCCATATCCAGCACTATGGCGGCCCGACTCGACTTCTCGACGTGTCGTTCAACCCTCTCGTCGCTCTCTGGTTTGCGGTCGAGCAGAAGTACGACACCAGCGGCGCTCCCACAGCGAACACAGACGGACGATTGTTCGTTTTCGACGCGACGGATCGGCAGATTGACCTGGACGACCGCTGGGGTGGTCATGCTCTTCCCTGGGCCACGTCGCCCAGTGCCTCATGGCGTCGCGGACTACCCCTCGTCTGGCGTCCGCCCAGCTTTAACGAACGTATCCCCGCGCAGAACTCGGCCTTTCTAATCGGCGGCGTGCCCCAGGTCCAGGCTGGCGATAACGCCAAGTACCGCAAGGGACCGGGCAATGCGGCGACGGCAGGACTTTGGACGATCGATGAAGTACGCCGAGCAACCTCCGTCACCCTTTCAATGAACAGTCTTGATCGGCGACCGCAATCTGGGGCCAAGCCCACATTCACGCTGCGCATCAAGGCGGGAGGTAAGCCAGAGATCCGCTCTGTCCTCGAACATCACTACGGCTTGAATGCTTCGTCGATCTACCCTGACCTGTTCGGGCTCGCGAACCACGGGCATCAACACATCACGATCTAGTCGCTCCAGTCTGGGTAATCCCGAGGCTGAGGGGAGCAGTGTGCTCTCGTCGCGTCGACTCAGCAGACGCGGGCTTGCTCGACCGCTTTGCGTGCCGTGACGTCGAAAAGTGCGGACTGCACGTAGAGCGGAGTCCCAGCGGCGGAACGGACTACCTGGGTCACGGCCTCCGGCCAGACCACCGTCCCGTCTGGCCGGAGGTAGTGGCCCTCGCGGCGAACCTCGTCGCCCCGACCTTCCAGTAGCTCGGCGATGTTGCCCAGCGAATCGGCGCGCTCGTGGGGATGTACCACTTGAGGAGCCGCCGACCCGACCAGCTCGTCCTCGCTACGCCCCACGGGCGGCAAGATTTGCCGGGTTGACGGCAATCAGCGTCCCGTGGCGGCAAGCTCCGCGCAGCTGATCGTCGGTTTCTCCCATGTGGGGGACGATTCGGAGCACCTCCCACGACTGGGTACAATCGTGCTGTCGCCGTGCGGCCAGAAGATGTAGGTCCAGCGAACCCAGCCGTCGGCGGCGCCCTCGACGACGAATGCGAAATCGTGACCAGGGGAGCCAGCCGTCACCTTCAGCGCGTGTCCACTCGTGGGTGCCCGCCCTAGTTACGGCCACTGAACCAGGATCGCGGCCCCGGGGTTGCGCCCTCACCCACTGTCCGCCGGTGCAGGCCGGGCTCCGCTCCCCGGTGCGGGTGATGTCGGCGACCATCGTGTACAGGTCATCCGGATCCGGGGGCGATGACCGCGGCATACGATGCCCTGAGCTGCTGGAGATCCATCGGCGTCGCTTTCGTCGGGTGACACGCTCCTCACTCGGGAGCGCTGAAGTCGACCAGCTACGCTCCATCGGGCCGACGCGGTGCGACGTACTGGAACGTAGCGAGTCCCGTTTGGTGTCACGCAGCAGACGGCCCGGCGTCTGAAACTCGCGAACGCGCGAAGTTCCTCAATTCTGCGACCCCTACTCCGATGAGACGCTGGCTAAGCGCGCCGTGACGAAGCACCAGCTTCGCCGCACACGCCAGCTCTGCCTTGGCTGCTAGCACCGCGCCGTCGGCTTCAAGTCCCACGCGTTCCGCATCGGCGGCTGCCCGGTGAACGCTGGGGTCCGCACGGACGGCGCGCGCTACAGCACGAGAGTCAGCGGTCGTGTTGATCCGGCAGCGCCGACGAACTGAGTTCCATTGATTGAAGGTCAGACCGTCAGTTGCCTCAACAATCTGCCGCTCAACTTGGCCGGCCAGGCGCTCTCGCTTCGCGACTGCTTTCAGGCACTCTTCGTGTGATCTCTCAAACCGTCGAACCGCTTGAGCGATCGTGTCACTCGCCCCACTTACCGCATCTCGCATGACTACCCCTTGTTGACACACTCGATCGCCGATCGTCTCGCTCAGCACCACCAGGCCGACCATCATCACCTCACCTCGTAGGCCACGACCCGTCCAGCCTGTACTTCACACCGTCGGCATCTGAGGCCAGGCGTGCGGCCATCGGCCGCTGACGTGGGCTTTCCCTCGGCGGCCAGACAGCGTGGACGCGGTGCTCCCGATCGGGTGTCGAACCCGCCACGCTCCGAGGAGGAAAGCACCCTGATTTCGATCCGCCGCATCAGCCTCGGAGGTGGGTTTCGCTACCTGATGGAGTCGGTGGCTGCCGGGGACGGCGCCGCCGATAGGTCTTCACCGCTCGCCCGGTACTACGCCGAGTCGGGGACACCGCCCGGTCGGTTTCTCGGGAGCGGTCTCGTCGATCTTGCCGGCGGCAGAGGCGTCGAGCCGGGCACGCAAGTCACGGAAGAACACCTCCGGCTGATGCTGGTGGCGCTGGCGGACCCGGTAAGCGGCGAGCCTGTCGGGGGCGCCCCGAAGGCGCCGTCAGGTGCAGTTCCCGTGGCCGGGTTTGACCTGTGTTTCTCGCCGTCGAAGTCCGTGTCGGTCGCCTGGGCGCTGGCGGATGCAGACACGAAGGCCGTCATCTACGACTGCCACCTTGAAGCGATCAACTATGTGCTTGCCTACGCCGAGCGTGAGGTCTTCCACTCCCGCTTGGGCAAAAACGGGATCGTCGACGAAGACGTGACGGGTGTCGTGGCCGCCGCCTTCACTCACTGGGCGAGCCGGGCCGACGACCCGCAGCTGCACGAACATGTCGTGGTCTGGAACCGGGCGAAGTCCGTCACGGACGGGAAGTGGCGGACGCTCGACTCGAAGGCGATCTTCAAGCAGACGACGACGCTCTCCGAG
>PLDN01000087.1 GCA_003136185.1 Acidimicrobiaceae bacterium
CCCGCCTCCATCCGCGCCAGCATCCTCGCCCGCTTCAAAACCGCCCTCGAATCCAGCGACGACGAATGGAAACTCCTCGAACCCAAAATCACTAAAATCTTCCTCCTCCAACTTGACGTTACCATTCTCCGCGCCCGCGGCGCCCGCGGCGGTCGCGGCGGCCCCCTGCCGGCGGGCCTGAAGCCAAGCGAGGCCCGCGGCCGAGGCGCCGAGCGGCCCGGTACACCAAAGTTCGTCGCCGGGACGGGCTCCGCTGCGGAGGACTGGCGCCAGCTCGCCTGAGTCCCCGAGAATCGCGACTGACAAGAACAGCCGTGGAGCCGACGAAAGGTCGCCCCCGACAAGCGCCACTCCGTACTCGTCCGCTGCAGCCCGGACACCGTCGAACAGTCCGCCGAGATCCGTGCCAGGCGGAGCGGCGACCCCGACGACGGCATGTGCCGGAACACCACCCATCGCAGCGATGTCGCTCACGTTCGCGACGACCACCTTCCAGCCCGCATCGAACACCGAGCCGAGCTCGAGGTCGAAGTGGACGCCCTCAACTGCAACGTCGGTGGAGAACAGCGCCTTTCCCACTGCAGGGTTGAGGACTGCTGCGTCGTCTCCGACGTGCACCTCCCCGGCGGCCGCTCCTGCGATCGCAGCGACTCCGCCCGCGAGGCCAGCTCTGAAGTGTGCGAGCCACCCGAATTCGCTCAGGCCGCGACGGTCGCCGGTTGCGTTCTCTCCCACCCTCGGGACCGTAGCCGAGGCCCGGCTCGAGCCTTGATCGTCGGTCCGGCCCGAGCCCGACTTTGGCTGATTGGTGCGTGGCGCGTACCATCTGGGCGGTCGTACCGGGTCCACTGTCCGGTCAGGTATCGGGTCGCGAGGACCCAATGAGAAAGGAACCCTGTCGAACATGCCTCCGACGAGCAATCACAAGCTTCTCGAGTGGGTGAACGAGGTTGCCGCGCTGACCCAACCGGACCGGGTGGAGTGGTGCGACGGCTCTGCCGAGGAGTACGACCGCCTCTGCCAGCTTCTCGTCGACCAGGGTACGTTCACGAAGCTCTCGGACGCGAAGCGCCCCAACAGCTACTGGGCCCACTCCGACGTTCGCGACGTTGCAAGAGTCGAGAGTCGGACCTACGTCGCTCCGGCGAAGGCCGAAGATGCCGGTCCGAACAACAACTGGATCGATCCTCACGAGCTGCGCGAGACATTGAGCGGGCTGTTCGCCGGCTGTATGCGCGGCCGCACTATGTACGTCGTCCCGTTTTCGATGGGCCCGCTCGGCTCCCCGATCGCCCATATCGGTGTCGAGATCACCGACTCGGCTTACGTGGCGGTCAGCCTCCGGATCATGACCCGCATGGGGCGCGGTGCACTCGAAGTCATAGGCGACGACGGCGACTTCGTTCCCTGCCTCCACTCGGTCGGCAGGCCACTCGCCGAGGGCGAGCAAGACGACCCGTGGCCCTGTAACCCGGAGAATCTCTACATCGCCCACTTCCCTGAGACCCGCGAGATCTGGTCGTTCGGCTCCGGATACGGCGGCAACGCCCTCCTTGGCAAGAAGTGTTTTGCCCTCCGGATCGCCTCGGTCATGGCTCGGGACGAGGGCTGGCTCGCCGAGCACATGCTCATTCTGAAGCTGACCTCCCCTGACGGCGAGGTGCGCTATGTGACCGGCGCCTTCCCGTCGGCATGTGGCAAGACGAACCTCGCGATGCTGATCCCGACGATGCCGGGCTGGAAGGTCGAGACGATCGGTGACGACATCTGCTGGATGAAGGTAGGGCCGGACGGGATGTTGAGGGCGATAAATCCGGAGGCTGGTTTCTTCGGGGTGGCACCGGGCACGAACATGGACACGAATCCGAATGCGCTGCTCACCCTTGCCGCCAACTCCATCTTCACGAACACCGCCCTCACCGACGACGGCGACGTCTGGTGGGAGGGGCTCACTCCCGAGCCGCCGGCCCATTGCACTGACTGGACCGGCGAGGAATGGACGCCCGCGAAGGGCAAGCCGGCGGCGCATCCGAACTCCCGCTTCACGGCCCCTGCGAGCCAGGACCCCGCGATCGCTCCCGAGTGGGAGGACCCCGAAGGCGTGCCGATCTCAGCGGTCCTGTTCGGGGGACGCCGCGCCTCAGTCATCCCACTGGTTCACGAGAGCTTCGACTGGAACCATGGCGTGTTCATGGGGTCGATAATGGCGTCCGAGACAACTGCTGCTGCTGCCGGCGCCGTCGGCAACCTCCGTCGCGACCCGTTCGCCATGCTGCCCTTCTGCGGCTACAACATGGCCGACTACTGGGCGCACTGGCTGTCCTTCCAGGAGCGGACCGATCCGAAGCTCCTCCCGAAGATCTTCTACGTCAACTGGTTCCGCAAGTCGTCCGACGGCCGCTTCCTGTGGCCCGGCTACGGCGAGAATTCGCGGGTCCTCGAGTGGGTCTTCGAGCGCTGCGCTGGTCGCGGTGAGGCCACCGAGACTCCGATCGGCTACCTGCCGACAAAGGGTGCCATCCCCATCGACGGCCTCGATCTGTCCGCCGACGACATGGAAGAGCTCCTGATGGTCGATGTCGACGAGTGGAAGGCCGAGGTCCCAGCGATCGAGGACTACTACGCCGAGTTCTCCGACCACGTGCCAGCCGCGCTGCAATCCCAGTTGGAAGGTCTACGCAAGAGGCTCGAGGGTTAAGGCAGCGCTCTGGTCCTGACGAGTGCGAGGTGCCGCTCGTGCTCGGTAGCAAGCCAAGCCGTCGCGAGGCGCGGATCGTCGCTCGGACGGCCGCTCACGAGATCGGACAGGTACGCCCGGTCAGCCGCGATGCGGCGCTCGAGCTCGCGACCGTCGCCGATGGCACCGTGACCAGGGATGAACGTCGTGACCGAACCGATGAGCGCCTCGTATTGACGAAGCGCCGCCAGATAGTCGCCGACGGGATCCACCGGATGCGAGTCGAGCAGCGGGATCTCGATGTCGGAGGCCATGTCGCCGGCGACGAACAAGCCAAGGTCGGGGAAGAACAACGCACCATGCCCCCGAGCGTGCGCTGAGTGCTCGATCACCCGACATCGCCCAGCCGAGCTCGTCAGCCCGGAGCCGATCCCGGAGCCGATCCCGGAGCCGATCCCGAGCCCGAGCTCGAGCTCGAACCGAGCCAACCCCGCGGCGTCGAGATCCACGGCCGTCAACCGGGCGCAAAGGTCGAGCTCGTGCCCAGCCGAAGCCTCAGCGAGCCGCGCCATCACTTTGTCCCGATGGTCGCGGCAGTGCCGAGCGTTGACCGCGGTGGCATATCTCGGCACGTCAGCACCTAGACCCGACGACCACAGCACATGGTCCCAGTGCGGGTGCGTCGACCAGCCTGCAGCCACGTCAAGCGACACGGACGCAAGAGCGGCGACGAGCTCGGCGAGATCATCGGGGTCGACGGCGGGGTCCACCACGAGACAGCTCGCCCCAGCGAGGCGTACCACGGTGGTATTCGTGACGAAACGTTCGCTCGTGCGAACCCAGACTCCCTCGCCCACCTCCACGAGGCTGCTCATGGCTGGTCGACAGAGCGCCTCGTCATCACTCGGCCGACGGCGTGGCCTCCCCGCTGCGGGGACTTTGGCGCTCGCCGGCCCGCAGCCCGGTCACCTTCGCTTCGACCGAGTGATCGGCGGAGCGAGAAGTGGAAGACGGCGGCGACCCCACAGGCCGTTGCGATCAAGATGTCACCCGATCGGAGCGAAAACGAGATCACGACGGCGATGAGGGCGCACACGACCCAGACGAGCTGCAACTGTGTCTCAAAACGAGCGAAGGCCCGACCGAGCGCAGCCGGAGGCACGTAGCGCTGGGCGATCGAGTCAAATGCAGGCTTGGCGCCCGTGGACGCGTAGCCGACCACGAAGGCAAGGAAGGGCTGCTCGGTAAGCGTCCCGCCCCAGCCCGTCAGCAGGGCCACGACCGCCGTCAGCACGAGAGCCGCCGCGATGATCTGCTGCTCTGACAGGTAGCGCCGGAGTGTCGGGACGAGCATCGACCCGACCAGTCCGCCTACGCCGCTTGCGACCAGGATTAGGCCATACCACCAGGTCGCAGCCTTCATTGCGCGTAGACCGAACGCGAGGAAGAACGTCATGAACCCGAGAGATCCGCGCAGCACGGTCATCGCGAGGAGGGCAACGGTGACCTCGGGAACGAACAGAGGCAACCCGAGCCGCTCCCGCTCGGCCTTCACGTCCATTCGCGATCGGCGCCTCCGAAAAGCCGACGCTCCGGACGCTCCGGACGCACCGGACAACCCCGAAGCCCCGGACAACCCCGAAGCCCCGGACCTGCGGCCGTAGATCAGGACTCCGGGGCCGCCCGGCAACGGCTCAGGCGCGGGCAGCGGCGCAGGTTGGGGCGGGCCGTGCATCGGCCGGCCGTCGGCGGCCTGACCGACGGGAGGGGGCTCCACGGGAATGGCGCCAGCACGCGGGAGCCGTGTTGCTGCCACCGCACCGGCGACGAATACGGCGAAGTCGATCCGCAAGACCCAAGGGGCCCCAAGCTGGAGAAACGCGACCCCGATGGGCGAGATCGCAAATCCTGCGAGTCCCGCCAGTACTGCCAACTTCGCGTTCGCAGAGGCCAAATTGTCATCGCCTGTCGTCATCGACGGGACGAGGGCCGCCTTTCCGACCAGGTAGAGCTTCGACAGAACGAGGATCCCGAACGCCTCGGGGAAGAAGAGGAAACCCTTCAGCTCGCCAGCCATCGAGAACGCGAGCAACGCGCTGCCGCCGCTCGCTGCGGCGATGGCCGCTCGCCGCGCGGTGGCCCCACGATCGAGCAGCGGGCTGAGAGCCGGAGCGACGATGGCGAAGGGCGCGATCGTGATCAGTAGATAGAGAAGGACCTTCTCCTTCGACTCGTGCGCTGACACCGAGAAGAACAACGAGCCGGCGAGAGAAATCGTGAAAAGCGTGGTCCCGGCGGAGAACAGAGTATGCACGAGAGCGAGGCGCCCGAAGGGCTGTGACTGGTCGAGCAGGCCCCGCAACGAGCTACCGAGCATGCGTGTGACCTTGCTCGCTCTAGGGAGTCGCGCCACATCGCCATGGTAGGTGCCGGGTGTGACTACTACGATGCCGGTCAGCGACAGAGGAGGTCCGAGTGTCCGTTCGGGCGTATGTGCTTATTCAGACTGAGGTGGGCAAGGCGGCATCCGTAGCAAGCAAGGTGGCCGAAATACCCGGCGTCACCATGGCTGAGGACGTCACCGGCCCTTACGACGTGATCGTGCAGGCAGAGGCAGACTCGGTCGACGACCTAGGCAAGATGGTCGTGAGCCGGGTACAGCTGATCGAGGGCATCACCCGTACCCTCACATGTCCCGTGGTCCGCCTCTAGGCAACCAGCCAGAGCAACTACAGGCTGAACTTACCCAAGAACGAGTCGCCTTCCCCGGGCAACGGGGTCGGCTCGCTGTCGAGCGCTGGTCGGTACCCGGCGTAGCCGGTCTCCTCGAGCTCGGTCGCAAGCTCCGGGCCGCCCGACCGCACGATCCGTCCCCCTGACATGACGTGCACGACGTCAGGGGGGAGCTCGTCGAGCAGTCGCCGGTAATGCGTGATGGCGATGACGCCGAGCGGCGGATCGGACTCCTGACGTGCCGCCTCGACCCGGTGGGCGACTTGTCGCAACGCGTCGACATCGAGCCCGGAGTCGAGTTCGTCGAGCACCGCAAAACGTGGGTGGAGGAGGGCGAGTTGGAGGGTCTCGTTGCGTTTCTTCTCGCCACCCGAGAGATCCACATTCATGGGCCGCAACAAGAGGTCCGGCGCGAAGCCGAGGCGCCCTGCCTCGCCCGCCATGTGCTCGATCAGGTCCGCCGTGCTACGGCCCGCAGCGATCAGCGCCTCGCGCAGCGCGTCCACGACGGGCACTCCCGGCACTTCGATCGGGTACTGGAAGGTGAGGAACAGGCCGGCACGCGCCCGCTCGTCCACCGGCAGCCCGAGAAGCTCGACGGCGTCGATGGTCACCGAGCCGCCGAGCACCTCGTAACCGGGGCGCCCCATCAGAACGTGCGCCAGCGTGGACTTACCCGAGCCGTTCGGCCCCATGACGGCGTGCGTCTCCCCGCTTTGCACCTCGAGGTCCACGCCCTGGAGGATCTCCCGATCACCTACCGATGCCCGCAGGCCCTCGATCTTGAGCACGCTCATGGCAACTCCAAAAAGACGTCGCCGGCTTCCACGCGCACGGACAACACCTCGACTGACCGTGTCGCTGGGAGGCTCTGAGGCTCGCCGTCGATCAACGAGAAAGTGCTGCCGTGGCGGACGCACTCGATCTCGCACAGGTCCGGGAAGACCTCGCCCTCCGAGAGCGGGTAGTCCTCGTGGCTGCAATTGTCTATCACCGCATGGAAGCCGTCGTCGCAGTGCGCGAGAGCGACCGACACTCCCTCGGCCTCGAAACGCCGCACGGCACCGACCTCGAGCTCGTCGGAACCACAGAGCCGGACGCTGCTCACGACGCCGCCTCGTCTGACATCGCCTCTAGGCGACCACGGATGGAGGCGACGACATGGTCCTGCACAGCGGGCTCGGCGCGCGCCAGCAGCTCCTGGAAGAAACCCAGCAAGATCAACCTCGTAGCGGCCGCCCTCGGGATCCCGCGCGACTCGAGATAAAAGCGCTGCTCCGCGTCGATCGGCCCGACAGCCGAAGCGTGGCTGCAGCGGACGTCGTTCTCTTGGATATCGAGGTTCGGCACCGAGTCGGCGTGCGCGCCGTCGGAGAGCACGAGGTTGCGGTTCGTCTGGAACGCATTGCCACCGCGCGCTCCGTGACGCATGCGGATCATCCCGCTATAGACCGAGCGGGCCGTCCCGCCGACGGCGCCCTTGAACACGAGATCGCTCGTCGTCTTCGGCGCCGCATGCTCCTGCAGGGTTCGGAAGTCGTGCACTTGGTGCTCGTCGCCGAGGTACGCCGCGAGCAGCTCGGCCGAACCACCCGGGCCGTCGAGCAAGGAGTCGAGCCGCGTGCGGGCGTACTCGCCCCCTAGTGAAGCCGTGAAGCAACGAACCGTGGACGCCCGCCCTGCTCTCGCCCAGCTGTGCCCGAGCTGCCAAGTGCGGCCGCCGAGCTGTTGGACGACCGAGTAGGAGAGCCGGCCACCGTCTCCTACCGACAGCTCGGCTGCCGGGCAGACGAGCGCTGCTCCTGGCCCCGAGACGAGGAGCTCGATCACCGTCGCCGACGAGTTCTCCGCCAAATGGACGATGGTGCGGGGGAACAGTGCCGGCCCCTTCGAGTCGTCGGTGTTGTTCATCGCGAGGAGGTTGACGATCACGACAGGTCGGGAGAGCTCGACTCCTCGGGGGATGGTCAGCGCGATGGCGTCGGCCGAGAAGGCCGTCGCCAGGTCGTCCAGCGCGTCGGAGGAGTCCGCTTCGGAGAACAGTCCTTGTACTGCTCCGAGGAGCGCCTCGCCGTCGGGGTGCGCACCGACTCGGCTGAGCCGGACGCCGGCTCTCTCGCCTTCTTCGCCGAGATCGGCGTCGTGCACGGCGCCGTCGAGGGTGATCACGAGTCCCGCTCGCTCACCGATCCTGTCGATCAACGCGTGCGCCTCGCGCGGGAGGTCTGGCATGGCGTGGTGCGCAGCGGTCGTGACCGCGGGCGAGAAATGGGCCAGGTCGAGGTCTCCGATGCGGCTGTAGCGCCAGATCTCCTCGTCGCCAGTTGGGAAAGTGGCTTGCTCGAGACCGGTGAAGGTTCGCGCGCGGCGTCGCTGCAGCCAATCGGGGCCGCCGAGGGCCCGCGACGCCTCAGCTGAGAACGCTGAATTCAGCTGCTCGAGAGTGCTCAGGGCGTGACAGCTCCTTCTTGAAATCCGGTGTGCCGAGCGGGATCACGTCGGTCGTAGTACCGATCCAATCCCATGCAACAGGCCTGCTCATCCTACCGGCACCGCCAAGCGTCTCCTCCCGGCTGGGAGGTCCGGCTCAGGTGCGGCTCAGGTGCGGCTCAGGTGCGAAAGCGGCGCCACCACCAACCTTCGTCGCGGGCATGGGCGTGAAAGTGATCGGGGATCTGTCGCATCACACGGTCGACGTTGAAAGGCGTCTCGCCGAAGCGCTCGCTCGCGACCCGGGAGAGCTGGCCGATCATGTGCTCGACCTCTTCGGGCGTCGGCGCCGGCCCGTGCTGCTTCCAGACCACCATCGGAACGGCGCAGATCTCGCAGTCGGCGACCCAGCAGACGTCGTCTTCGTGGTGCCACGGCGTGATCCGTGCCGCCTCGCACAAATCGCATGCTGCACGAGCGGTCGCGTCCGGCATTGTGGCTCTCCCTCTCCTCTCACGGTCTCCGGTGGACAGATACGGCGTAGTCGCGCCCCGGCTCGAAGATCGCACCATCCCAGCTCGAGTGGCGCGCCGCCAGTTCGAGTCCGGATGAAGCGCAGTGCAGGTCGAAGAGCTCCAGGGTGTAGGTGCGGTTGAGTTGGAACCCGGCTACTAGCACCCCGCCGACCCGCACGTGTCTGGCCACGCCCGCGACGAGCGCCTGCTCGGTTCCCGGATCGGCGAAATGCGGCACGTTTCCAGCCATCACGACCACGTCGAACGTGGCGCCGAGGTCGAGTCCGACGAGGTCGGACTCGACGAAGCGCAGCCGTACACCCGGCACCTCCCCAGCCAGTTCCGCCGCTCGGCGGATGGCGACGGCCAGCATCGAGGCGTCACGGTCGGCGCCGACGACGAAGACGCCCCGCCGGGCCAGCTCGAGCGCCACCCGACCCGTGCCGCAGCCGGCGTCGAGTACCGACTCCGGCGCGAACGTCATCACGAAGTCAGCCTCGCCGTGGACTGCTAGGCCGTCGGCTTCGAGGGCGTCAAAGCGCTCCTGATACCGCTCGCCGTCGAAGCCGTCCGGCCGGCCAGGGCCGATGTTGTGCACGTCGCTCATAGCTCCATCCTGCAACCTGCAACCTGCGGGGTCATGACCACTGACGCTACGGTGGCGAACCGATGACTGACATCACCGAACCCGAGAAGTCGCCTTACACCGTCCTGTCCGTCGAGCGCGAGGGTCACGTGGCCACGCTCTTTCTCGACCGGCCTGAGAAGAGAAACGCCATGGGGATGCCATTCTTCGCCGAGTTGCCAGAGGCCATGGCCGAGCTCGGCAGGGACCGTGACATCCGCGCGATCGTCGTCGCGGCGAAAGGCCCGCATTTCAGCGTCGGGCTCGACCTGAGCGCGCTGGCGGACGTCGGCAACCCGGGTTCGGGCTCGAACGGCGCTCCCTCGGCGGCGGAGATCGGGCGGCGGACGCACGCCGACGTCCTGCGGCTGCAGGCGGCGATCAGCTCGGCTGCCGACTGCCCGAAGCCGGTCATCGCCGCGGTCCACGGCTACTGCATCGGTGGAGCTGTCGATCTGATCACGTCTTGCGATATCCGCGTCTGCGCGGCGGATGCCATCTTCTCGGTCCGCGAGACCAAGATGGCGATAGTGGCAGACATCGGCAGCCTCGCCCGGCTCCCGCTCGTGTTGTCGATGGGACAGGTGGCCGAGCTCGTCTACACCGGCAGGGACATCGACGCCGAGCGTGCGGCGCAGATTGGACTCGTCAACCACGTGTTCGACGACGCTGACGCAGCGGTCGCAGGAGCTCGCGCGATCGCGGCCGAGATCGCCGCCAACTCGCCGGTCGCCGTCGAGGGATCGAAAGCCGTCCTCTCGCAGGTGCACCGCGCACAGGTGGACGCTGCCCAGCGGTACGTGGCGGCCTGGAACGCCGGTCAGCTCCGCTCGCACGACCTGACCGAGGCGGTCACCGCTTTCTTCGAGCGCCGGCCACCGGAGTTCAAGGGGCGCTAGGCCGCACGCGCCGGTCAGCCCCTGCGCTTGCGGAACCACTTCGGGCCGCGAGCCACCTTGGCATCTCGGGCCTCTTCTTTGCGCTCGCGCTCGCGGGCTTCTTCCAAAGCTTCGGGGGTCACCGCGTCGACGACGCTCTCAGCTGCTTCCAGCAACGCAACGACGTCTTCCGCAGGCTCGTCCGGCTCGTCCTCGACAGGCGGCTCGACGAGCTGGCCGTGCGTCCAGGTGGCGTCGGCCAAGCGGCGAACATACGAGGAGCAGTCGTCGGGGCAACGCCATGGTGCCTCAGGGGCGAGGTCGAGCACGCAAAAGCGCGCAACTTCGCCTGAGGCGTACGTCCTCGATTGAAAGTGCTTGCACTCCTCGCGCATCGGCATCGGAGTGTCAGCCTATCGAGCCGTCCATCTGAAGCTCGATCAGCCGGCTCCACTCGACGGCGTACTCCATAGGCAGAGTCCGGGTGATCGGCTCGATGAAGCCGTTCACGATCATGCCCATTGCCTGAGTCTCCGAGAGCCCACGACTCATCAGGTAGAAGAGCTGGTCGTCACCGATCTTCGACACGGTCGCCTCGTGGCCGATCTCGGCGTCGCGCTCTTGAACCTCGATGTACGGCTTAGTCTCCGAGACCGACTGCTCGTCGAGGATGAGCGCGTCGCACCGCACGAAGGCCTTCGACTTCTTGGCACCCGGGTCGACATGGACCTTGCCCCGGTAAGTGGCGTTCCCACCGTCTTTCGAGATCGACTTCGAGATGATCGTCGACGTCGTCTCGGGAGCGCAGTGGTACATCTTCGCGCCCGTGTCCTGCTGCTGACCGGCGCCGGCGTAGGCGACGGAAAGCACCTCGCCGGAGGCCTTCGGGCCCATCAGGTATACCGAGGGGTACTTCATCGTGAGACGAGAGCCGATGTTGCCGTCGATCCACTCGACGTGCGCCTCGGCTTCGGCCCGCGCCCGCTTGGTGACGAGGTTGTAGACGTTGCTCGACCAGTTCTGGATCGTCGTGTAAGTGATGCGGCTGCCCGGAAGGGCGACGAGCTCGACGACTGCCGAGTGCAGGGAGTCGGTCGAATACACCGGAGCCGAGCAGCCCTCGACGTAGTGAATCTGGGCTCCCTCATCCGCAATGATCAGCGTCCGCTCGAACTGGCCCATGTTCTCCGCGTTGATGCGGAAGTAGGCCTGCAGCGGCATGTCGACGGTCACGCCCGGTGGCACGTAGATGAACGAACCGCCCGACCACACCGCGGAGTTGAGCGCTGCGAACTTGTTGTCGTTCGGCGGGATGATCTTGCCGAACCACTTCCGGACGATTTCGGGGTGCTCCCGAACGGCGGTGTCCATGTCCGTGAACAGGACTCCAAGGCGCTCAAGATCCTCCCGATTGCGGTGGTAAACCACTTCGCTTTCGTACTGCGCTGTGACGCCGGCGAGGTACTTGCGCTCGGCCTCAGGGATGCCGAGCTTGTCGTAGGTGTTCTTGACCGACTCAGGCAGCTGTTCCCAGGCGCTCACCTGCTCCTCGATCGGCTTGATGTAGTAGTAGATGTTCTGAAAGTCGAGGTCAGGCATCTTTGTCGCGAACCACGGCACCATGGGCCGACGGAAGAAGCGCTGCAGCGCGCTCAACCGGAACTTCAACATCCACTCCGGCTCGCGCTTGATCGCGGACATCTCACGCACGATCTCTTCGTTGAGGCCCTTGCGGGGCTTGAAGACGTAGTCCTCGACGTCACTCCAGCCCAGCTGGTATTTACCGAGGTCCAGTTCCGTCGTAGCCATCAGGCGGTCCATCCCTTACGTGCTAGGCGAGTTTGCACTACGTAGATAGTAACAACTCCCTGTTCGCGCGCAAACGCCGGCTCGGAAGATTTGCTCGTGACGACAAGACCGTCACGTTATCGAAAACCATCTGTTCCTATCTTAAATGATCATTAGCTATACTTTCCGATCATGGACTTGAGCGACCCAACCCGATCGGTCACGCCCACGCTCGATGGCCCGGTCCTCGCAGTCCTGGCTCAGACAGGGCGACCACTCACGGCCGGCGAAGTTGCGTCTCTTGCGGCGCGGGGCTCTGAAATTGGCGTGCGTCGTACTCTGGCTCGTCTCGTCGACCAGGGCATCGTGCACGCCCATCAGATGGGCCGCAATCGAGTGCACGAGCTCAACCGCGAACACCTGGCCGCGCCAGTAGCCGACCTTCTCGCCGGCCTCAGGCTCGAATTGTGGAAACGACTGCGCGAGCAAGTGTCGTCCTTCAGTCCAAAGCCGTTCTACGCATGTGTCTTTGGGTCTTCGGCTCGCGGCGACGGCGACTTCGAAAGTGACATCGATTTGCTGCTGGTGCATCCACGTTTCCCAGGTGAGCAAATTGCCAAGTATGAGATGTGGAGCGCCGTGGTCATAGGCCTGATGTCGATCTTGACGCCCCCCAAGACGGCCCTCTTGCAACCTACGACCTCCGGTGCCGCAGCGCTTCTCAGTCCGCGTCACATGAGGGCATGGGAGCAACAAGTCGACCGCTTGCACAACGAAGTGTTCTCCTGGACGGGGAACCGTCTCCAGGTCATCGACCTCTCCACGTACGAGTGGACCACCGGAGAAGGAATCAGCTCGGAACTTCTTGATGAGATCAAGCGTGA
The DNA here is from genome assembly GCA_003136185.1 of Acidimicrobiaceae bacterium. Classification (GTDB taxonomy): domain Bacteria; phylum Actinomycetota; class Acidimicrobiia; order Acidimicrobiales; family Bog-793; genus Palsa-601. The sequence continues at coordinate 12,531 of PLDN01000087.1, forward strand.
CGCCGTCGTGATCTCGAAGGCGTCGCCGCTGGAGCTGGCCGCCGCAACGAGATCTGACTGACCCATGGCACCCCGTTCGTCCAAGACGACTGCGTGCAGCGTCGAAGACGCTCGGGCGCGGTTGCGGGTTGCCCTGGCATATCTAGAAGTGTCCGATCTGATACTTGACGAAAGGCAACACACGGAGTTCCTGACCGTAGCCACCGGGCTCGCCGTTCTGGCCGGCATCGCCGCGTCAGATTGCATTTGCGGCATCAGGCTCGGCCAGATACATCGAGGTCAGAGCCACCAGGGCGCCGCGGATCTTCTGGCAACTGCGGTGCCCGACGGTGCCAAGCTTGCGTCGACGTTAAGAAGGCTGCTCGATCTCAAAGACGCTTCGCATTACGGGGTCAAATTCATATCGGGCCGAAGCGCGTCCGACGCTGTGCGCTGGGCTCGCACCCTCGTTGAGCGCGCTGAACATGAGGCTCAGAGATAGGCACGTCTCCAGGACAACCGGACGTCGTCACGCCTAGCCCCGCACCTTCTCAGGCACTCGTCGAGCAGGTCGCTCCGCCGACGGTGACCGTGATCGTCTCCCCGGCGCTCGTATCCCAGAGATCGATGACCGCATGTCCGGAGCTGTTCGTGTAGTAGCTGTAGGTGTCCCCCGCGTCCGAGGCGGTCGCCTTCTGATCCGGCTGATTCGAGTCGACGTAGACGTCGTAGTCACCGGAGTACCCGTCGTTCGCAGGAGATGCCGTTGCGTGACATGAGGCGCCAGAGCCGCCGGCGCCGCCAGAGCCGCCAGAGCCGCCACGAGTAGCTCCCGCGAAGTCAGACGCCAGCGTGCGGGCGAGAGCTCCGACAATCGTCGGGTTCCTCGTAACGAGGCCCAGCTCACGGTTGTAATCGAGGCTGGAGACCGAAAAGTTCTGGCTCCCGACGAACGCGGTCGTGCCGTCGGCGACGATGACCTTGGCGTGAATGTAGAGCGCCGCGTCGCTCGCGTACGTGCTGACTTTCACACCTGCCGCAACGAGATCGGAGAACTCGCCCGCCCAAGACGACGAGTAGGTCATCACGACCTCGACCGTCACTCCCCGGTGAGCCGCGGCCTCCAGAGCGTCCACGATTTGAGGGTCGTCCATCTCCTCGTTCTCCACAAGCAGCGTGTGCCGCGCTGAGCCGATGAGAGCGACGATCGGTCCCTCCGCGCCGGGTGACCAGACCAGATTCCCGCCCGTCGGACCAGATTGAGGCGGCCCAGAGTCGCCCCAATCCGACCTGAACACCTTCTCGATTGCAGCCACATCCGCTGGATCCGTCGTGATTACGGCGAAGTCCCGTGTGCTCGAGTAGTACTCGCTCGTCAGATTGAGCGTCATGATCGCCGATGTGCGGTCGTCCACTGTGATCGTCTTCTGGTGGAAGATCGTGCCGGCAGGAGCCCAGTGGACCTGGACTCCATGCGATTTGAGCTCGGAGTACGCAGCTGCGTTGACCGACGCGCCGGAGTAATCCTGGTCGAGGATCACGCGAACCGTCACGCCACGTGAAGCGTCGCCCTCGAGGATGTCCACTGCTCGTGAATCAGCGAGCTCGTACATCGTCATGTCGAGCTCGTGGTGGGCGCTCGACATCAGCGAGAAGATCGGCCGCATGCCGTCGTTTGGCTCGGTCACGAGCGACCAGCTCGCGGCAGGCGCGGTAGTGGTGGCCGTCGTCCTCGCAGGTTTCGAGTCACCCGGTCGACTGGTGGTCGACCGGCGTGGCACGGAAGCCGTCGTCGCTGCTTGCCCGGTCGAAGGAGTCGAAGACGCCGAAGACGCCCCGGTCGATCGGGCGCACGACGTAGCTACGAGGGCGACGCCGAGGGCGACCGCGCATTGCAGCGCCCGGGCCTTCCGCGTACGACCGGGGCTCATTCGCCGCGTTACGTCCCGGCGAATCGGCATCGCAGGTGATCGTACCGACCGAGACGCGCGAAGCTTCTCTCGTGGCGACCGACGATGCTCCTCACGAGACCCCTGCGCGACCCGAACCCCCGATAGCGGAGAGGCGGCCCCACGCGATGGTTGCTCACGGCGACGAGCGAGTCGATGACTGGCATTGGCTCCGAGACAAGGACGATCCCGCGGTGATGGCGCTCCTTGAGGCGGAAAATACCTACACGGACGCCGCGACCGCTCGACTCGACCCGCTCATCGAGACGATCTACGAGGAGATCCTCGCCCACACCCAACTCACGGACGTGAGCTACCCGGCTCCGAAGGGCGACTGGGCCTACTACGTGCGAACTGTTGACGGGAAACAGCATGCCATCAGTTGCCGCCGGCCCCGCAATGCGGCCGAACCGTCGCCCGACGTCACGATCGCGGACGGCGACGAGACCGTCGTGCTGGACGAGAACGAGCTCGCAGAGGGTCACGAGTACCTCGAGGTGGGCGACACGGCGCTCAGCCCCGACCAAAGGTTGCTTGCGTACGCGACGGACACAACCGGCGGCGAGCGCCTGACCCTGCGTGTCCGAGACCTCGAGACTGGCGTCGACCTCGACGACGTGATTGAGNNGGCGGCAACGCCCGAAGCGACGCCCACTGTGGTCGTCCCGCGCCGCCAGGGTGTCCTCTATGAGATCGAGCACCATCGCGGCGAGCTCGTCATCTTGTCGAACGACGGCGCGGTGAACTTCGCCCTCTTCCGGGCGCCGCTCGGCAGCACCGAGCGGGCGAGCTGGCAGCCGCTTCTGGCTGAGCGCGACGACGTCCGGATCGAGCAGATCGACGTCGTCGAGGGATACGTTCTCGTCGCCGAACGGGGCCACGCCACGACCGCCGTCCGCGTGCTACCGCTCGGTGACGGCGAGGAGAGAGTGATCAAGGCACCGCCGGCAACCAGCACCTACCTGGCGCAGAACCTCGAGTTCGAGACGTCGAAGATCCGCTACGAGACCACGTCGCTCGTTCACCCAAGGACTCTTTACGAGATCGATCTCGCCACCGGCGCCACGGCGCTCCTACGTCGCCAGCCTGTCCCGGGGGGCTACGAACCCGACGACTACCGGACAGAGCAGCGCTGGGCAACGTCGGCCGACGGCACGCAGGTGCCCGTGACCCTCGCGTGGAGGGCCGACCGGCCGACCGGACCAGGCCCGGCGATGCTCTACGGCTACGGCGCGTACGGGGCGAGCATGGACCCGGTGTTCAGCGGCGGACGCCCGATCCACCCCTTGCTCAACCGGGGTTTCGTCTACGCCATCGCCCATGTCCGCGGTGGGGAGGAGCTCGGACGGCACTGGTACCTCGACGGGAAACTCGCCAAGAAACACCACACTTTCGAAGACTTCACAGCCGTCGCCCACTTCCTCGTCGACGACGGATGGACCTCGCCCCCCAAGCTCGCGGCGAACGGCGGCAGTGCCGGCGGCCTCCTCATGGGCGCGGCTGTGAATCTCGACCCGGACGCCTTCGGGGCTGTCGTCGCCGAGGTGCCGTTCGTCGACTGCCTGACGACGATGCTCGATCCGTCGCTGCCTCTCACCACGAACGAGTGGGAGGAGTGGGGCGATCCCGTGTCGAGCGAGGACGCCTATCGCTGGATCAAGGCCTACTCCCCCTACGACAACGTGGCGGCTCGGCCATGCCCGCGGATGTTGGTGACGAGCGGCATCTCCGACCCCCGCGTTGGCTACTTCGAGCCGACGAAGTGGGTGCAAAAGCTACGGGCCGCCCATCCGGACAACGTCGAGCGCGTCCTGTTGCGCATGGAGCTGTCTGCCGGACACTTCGGGCCTTCTGGGCGGTATCACGCCTGGAAGCGGAGGGCGTTTCTTCTCGGGTTCGTCGTCGACGCGATCTGCGGCGACAGCCCGACCGGGGCCGAGATCTCATAAGCGCGGCTAAGGACAATCGAGTGCTGAGGGAGGAGCGCCCGCTACCGTGGGGTGAGTTCGCGCCACAAAAAGAAGGGGTCCCGACGGGCAGGGCCGGACGACGGCTCGAACGGAAGGAGAGCGCGTGCCGGCAGCGAAGGTGACACTGAGGGACGTGGCGGTACTGGCAGGCGTCCACTCGGGCACAGCCTCGAGGGCGCTCAACGAGTCCACTCGCTCGCTCGTGAACGCCGACACCGTCCGTCGCGTGACCGAAGCTGCCAACTCGCTCGGGTACCGACCCAACCATCTCGCGCGCAGCTTCAAGACTCAGCGGACGTTCTCCATCGGTGTGATCATCCCGGATCTGAACAACCCGCTCTTTCCTCCGATCGTTCGGGGCATCGAGGACCGCCTTGCGAGTGCTGGCTACGTCGCGTTGCTCGGCAACACGGAGAACGACGCCGGGCGCGAACGGCGCATATTCGCGGAGATGGAGGCCCGCCATGTAGACGGCCTGGTACTCGCGACGGCGCGGCGGGAGGATCCGATGCTTCTAGGAGTCGCGCGGAACGCTCCCCCAATCGTCCTCGTGAACCGCATCGTCGAGGACCACGCATTCTCGTCAGTCTCGGTCGACGACGGCGCCGGCATCCGACTCGTCGTCGAGCATCTCCGTGCGCTCGGCCACCGACGGATCGCCCACGTCGCGGGGCCCCAAGAGCTCTCAACCGGATTCGGTCGCTATCGGGGTTTCCAGGCCTCCATGAGGTCGGCCGGACTCGAGATCGACCCCAAACTCGTGTCGTTCTCATCGAGCTTCTCCATCGCCGAAGGGGCCAGGTGTGCGGCCGAAGTGCTAGCGGCGCGACCGCGACCCTCGGCGATCGTCGCGGCGAACGACATGCTCGCTCTCGGTTGCTACGCCGAGATCGAGGAGTGTGGCTTGCGCTGTCCCGACGGCGTGTCCCTCGTGGGCTTCAACGACATGCCGTTCGTCGACCGGCTCACGCCACCGCTCACGACAGTTCGCATCCCACATGCCGAGATCGGGGCGCAGGCTGCCGAACTCATCCTCGAGCGCATAGATCAGCCCGACTCACCTCTGAAGAGCCTGCTTCTCGCACCCGAGCTGGTCGTACGGGGCTCGACCGTGCAAGGGCCGAAGTTGAACGGCAAGATGTCTGCCTCCTCACGCCGGAGCCCGTCGCGCAGCGAAGACCCGTCGCGCAGCTGAGAGTCGCGTCAGGCTTGCAGCTGGTGAGCCATCCAGTCGGCGCTCCGCAGGCGGTGCCGGTAGTTGATGTTCGTGCAGTTGTGCCCGCCGTCTTCGAACATCAGCATGTCCACCGGACCGCTGACGGCGTTCGCGATCAGATCGGCATGGTAAGCGGGGATGATCCGGTCGAGACGCCCCGCAACGATCTGCAGCGGGATGGAGATACGGTCTGCTCTGCCCTCGAGGCTGAGCTCCAGTGCCTTTTGGCGGGCCTCGCCGTCTGTCGCTGAGAACGAACGTACTCGGAATGCATCTCGCGTGAGCTGAGGCAACTGGTCCCACTCCCTGCCGAAGGCGAACGGTCCGGACATGGATATGCAGGCCCTGATCCGCTCGTCTCCGCTCGCCACCCTCGGAGCGTAGTAACCACCGAGGCTCACGCCCCAGATGCCGATGCGGGCAGAGTCGATCGCGGGCATCGCGGTGAGCGCATCGACCACCGCGGCTCCCGGCACCTCCCAGTCCGGCCTGATGGGAAGGTCGTACTCGGCCTCACCTTGGCCTGGCCCGTCGATCACGAACGTCGCCAGGCCTCGATCGCAGAACAACTGCTCAGTCGGGCGCAGCTCCTCCTTCGCCGAATCGAGCCCCGGGAGGAGGATGACGACGGGGTGAGGTCCTTCCCCCCGTGGTAGTCGCAACACGCCGACTATGACTCCTGACTCGAACGCGATCTCCACCCGCTTGCCCGGAGGGTCCAAGTACTCAAGCGAGTCCATCAAACAGGCGACTGCGCGTGCGTGGGTCGTCCGCATCTCGTCGATGTCGTGTACCCAGAAGAACTTGGCGAAGTGGTAATAGACCGCAGCTTGCGAGAGGTGGGTGCCTGCAGAGCGCCACCTCGACGCCCGAAGTGCCTCGCGGCCCAGCTCTTCGTGCACAGTCGCCGCCTGCTCCCAGGCTTCTCGCCACTCGGCCCACTCGGTGATCGAAGCGGTGATGCGCGAGTAGTCGTTCGGGTCGACACCGTTCGCCAAGAACCGCGCCGACCAGTGCCCTACCGCCTCGTCCAGTCGCTGGTCGGTCACGACGGTCACCATTGCATACGATTGCTAGGAAGATCAACCGTACGGCCTCATCTGACCTTCGAGCGCGCTCGTCCGGCACCCACCGAAAGTGTCACTGATCCGAGAAAGCCTCTACTTTACATGGGGAATCCGTAACTGATTGACAGCAGCGCGGCGGTCGGTCAATATTAGCGTTCTATGCAATCGATTGTTGTCCTGGCGTGAGCAACACACCTCCGCCTCCCCCGGTCGGTTGGCTCGGCACCGGGCGCATGGGCTCAGCGATGGCCATCCGCCTGCTCGCCGCGGGCCACCCAGTAGTCGCTTACAACCGCACCGCATCCAAGCTCGACCCCCTCGTGGCTGCTGGGGCCTCTCGCGCCCACTCGATCTCGGACCTGCGCGACCTCGAGGTCGTGTTCACCACGGTCGCCTCCTCGGAGGACCTGCTCGAGGTGACGGCAGGCGAAGGCGGCCTTCTCACGGGCGACACCGTCCCCCGCATCATCGTCGACGCTTCGACCGTCTCACCAGAAGCGTCCGCTGAGTGCCGCGCGAAGGCGGCCGAGCGAGGATGCGAGCTGCTGGCTGCACCGGTCAGCGGAAACCCAAAAGTTGCAGCGGCAGGGAGACTCACCTTTGCGGTCTCTGGCTCGCGGAGTGCTTTCGAAGAGGTGGAGCACTACTTCGAAGCGATCGGTGCGGGCGCGACATTCGTCGGAGCTGGGGAGCTTGCTCGTCTCGTCAAGCTCTGCCACAACCTGTTCCTCGGGGCGACGATTCAGTCCCTCGTCGAGTCGACGCTGCTCGCCGAGAAGGGCGGTGTCGCGCGCGAAGACTTCCTCGGCTACATGAACCGCAGTGTGCTCGGCTCGACGTTCTCGGCGTACAAGACACCAGCTCTCGTCAACCTCGAGTTCCATCCGACCTTCACGAGCAAGCTCTTGCGGAAGGACTTTGACCTCGGTCTTTCCGCCGCCCGCGATCTCGAGGTTCCGATGCCGGTGGCCGCGGTCGTGGCTCAGATCATTGCCACGCTCGTTGGTGCCGGCTACGGAGACGACGACTTCGCCGCGCTCATCGCGCTCCAGGCCGAACCTGCCGGTATCGACCTGAAGAGCGAGCACGCAAGCGTTAGCGATGGGCTAGATGACGCATGACCGCTCGAGACATTCGCACCTCACCACATCCATTTGCGACGGCTTACCCGCTTGCCGCAAGAGAAGGGGGAATGACGTGACAGCCTGGACACATAGGAGTGACCTGCGGAGCAGCCTTGGTAGGAGCCGCCGCCAACGGAGCGGATTGTTCGCACTCGTCGGTACCGGAGCACTCGTGCTGGCGGCCTGCGGGTCGAGTAGCGCGGGCGGTGGCGCGCCGAAGTCCAACGCGCCGATCGTGATCGGAGCGTCGCTCTCGCTCTCGGGGGACTTCTCCGCTGACGGTCAGGCGTTCGACCGCGGCTACCAGCTTTGGGCGGCGTACCAGAACGCTCACGGGGGGCTGCTCGGACACAAGATCACGCTCGACATCGTCTCTGATGCGAGCGACCCCGCGCAGGTAGCGACGAACTACCAGAAACTGATCACCGTGAACCACGTCAACCTCGTGTTCGGGCCGTTCTCGACGCTTCTCACCGTGCCGGCATCGAAGATCACGAACCGATATGGATACGCCATGCTCGAAGGCGCCGGCGGAGCTCCCCTCGCATTCGCGCAAGGCCTGCACAGCATCTTCGACGTGAGCGCCCCGGTCGCGAACGCTCTCATCCCGTTCGCGAAGTGGATCGCCTCGCTGCCCGCAAGTGAGCGACCAAAGACCGCCGCCTACCCGACCAGCAACGATCCGTTCACCGAGCCACAGTTGCCTGTTGCCCAGAAAATCCTCCAGGCAGCAGGCGTGCGCACCGTCTACTCGAAGGTCTTCCCATCTGAGGTGACCGACTTCACGCCGATAGCCGATGCGGTGGCCGCCTCGAAAGCGCAGATAGTCCTACTCGGGTCCGTCGACGTCCCGACTGTCTCCGCCTTCATCAAGGCCTTCGCCCAGCAGCATTACAACCCGAAGGCGTTCATCGCAACGGCCGGTCCAGACCAAGGGACCGCCTTCGCCAGCGCAGTCGGCGCGAGCAACACTGAGGGCGTGATGGTCCCGAACGCTTGGTATCCGGGCGCCACCAACCCCGGCAGCCAGGCGATGGTGGCGTCGTACGTCGCGAAGTACGGGGGAACTGCCTCCGGTGTGAACGCCGACGTCGCTGAGGCCTTCTCGGTCGGCCAAGTTGCCGCGCAGGCCGTCGAGGCAACGCACGGCTTCAACCAGGCGAAGATCATCGCCTATCTTCATTCAGGGGTGACGCTGACAAGTGTCCAGGGACCTGTGCACTTCGATGCGCTCGGCGAGAACACTTCCGCCACGATCTTCGCGTTCCAGTGGCAGAAGGGGAAGTTCCTCCAAGTCCTGCCGGTCGCGGACTCAAGCTCGTCGAAGGTGGAGTTCCCGAAGCTCGCGTGGGGAGCCTGACCCACCACATGAGACGGGCCGCTTGTCGATGATCCAAGCCGTCGTCGACGGAGTGCTGACCGGAGGCGTTTACGCGCTGATGGCAGCGGGTTTGACGCTGATCTTCGGCGTGATGGACATCATCAACGTTGCTCAGGGGATCTTCGTCGTCCTCGGCGCGTACTTGAGCTACGTGCTCTCCGTGCACCTGGGTATCGACCTGTTCGTCGGGCTCTTGATCACGATGCCGGCCATGTTCGTGGTCGGTGTCGTGGTCCAGTGGGTTTTCATAAGCCGGCTTGGCGAGCGCGAGCGGACCGCGATGTCCATACTCGCCACCTACGCGATCGCCATCATGATCGAGGGCATCCTCGGCCTCGTGTTCAGCGACAACTACGTGGAGCTGAACGCGTGGTACGTGACACGCTCGTACCACGTGTTCGGCTTCTACTTGCCGTACATCTACGTCTTCGGATTCGTTCTCGCCGCCGTGCTGCTCGGGGCCATCTACCTGATGCTCTACAAGACGCGATTCGGGGCAAGCGTCAGGGCCTCGCTGCAGGACCGGTCCGCCGCCCGGCTCGTCGGGGTGAACGTCGACCGGGTCGCGACCATCACCTTTGGCATCGGGGTTGCCGTGACCGCGGCGGGTGGCATGGTGTACGGGGCAACCAACAGCTTCAACCCGAACACCGGCTACGACCTGATCTCGAGGTTGCTCACAATCGTCATCCTCGGAGGGCTCGGCAGCATCGGCGGAGCTCTCGGCGCGGCGGTGTGCATGCTCGTCCTCGAAGACGTCGTCGCCGTCGTCTGGTCCCCGGTGTGGGCTCCGTTCGTGTTCTTCGCAGCCCTCGTGGTCGTGCTGTCCGTGCGGCCGACCGGGCTGTTCGGCCGCTCTTCGGCTCGCGCCCAGTGAGACGCGTGCCTTCGGTGGTCGGGGGCCGCAACCTGAAAGCTGGCGGGCTGGCGGCCGCCATGGCCGTGCTAATCGTCTTCCCGCTCGTGTTCACCAATCCCACGGTGACCTCGATCGCAGTCTTCACCTTGTTGTTCATGGCCTCGGCGACGGCCTGGAACGTTTTCTCGGGCTATACGGGCTACGTGTCGCTCGGCCACGCCACCTTCTTCGGCACCGGTGCGTACCTCTTCGCCATAGTGGCCATGCGGTTCAACTTGTCGGCTGGCTCGTCGCTCTTCGCCCTCGTGCCCGTCGCCGGCGTGGCCGCCATGGTCGTCGCGGTTCCCTTCGGACTCGTCGCGCTCCGGACCCGGCGACACACCTTCGTCGTGATCACCATCGCCGTCTTTTTCATCTTCCAGATGCTCGCGTTCAACCTGGGGATCACCCAGGGATCCTCTGGCATCCAGGTGCCGACGCCGAATTGGTCGCCTTGGACGTTCAACAACCCGTTCTATTACGTCAGCCTGGGGATAGTCGTGTTCGCGACTGCTGTCTCCTACTTCTTGCGGCGCTCGGTGCTCGGCCTTCAACTGCTCGCGATCCGCGAGGACGAGGACCGGGCTCGCGGGCTCGGTGTGCCAGCGGGCAAAGCCAAACTCACGGCATTCGTCCTCTCGGCCCTTCCTGTCGGGATGGCGGGCGCGGTGTACGCCTACTTCCTCGGGCAGATCTTCCCCCAGTTCGCCTTCAGCCCCCTTTTCGATCTTTCCGTCGTCCTCATGGCGCTCTTCGGTGGAATCGGAACGATCGCCGGTCCCCTGTTGGGGGCGCTGCTGCTCGAGTCCCTCCAGCAATATTTCACCTTCCAGTTCTCGAACGGGGACCTCTACCTCGTCATTTACGGGGGTCTGTTTCTTGCCGTGCTCCTCCTGCTTCCACGCGGCGTGATCCCGACGGTGACCGATTACCTATCTCGGCGCAGGGCTCGGCGCTCCTCTGCGCCCGCGGCTCGCGACTCCCTTACGCAGCCGATAGGCGAGCCGCGGACCTCCCCAATCGCCATCGTCACTGGGAAGGCGCCGTGACGGTGATTCTCGAGGCAAGGGGCGTGTCGAAACGCTTTGGCGGGATCCACGCCCTCGATGGTTGCGACATCGAGGTGGCACAGGGCACGATCTCCGGGCTGATCGGGCCGAACGGTTCGGGCAAGACGACGCTGTTCAACGTGATCACCGGGTACGAACGCGTCCGCGAGGGTGAGATCCGGCTCGACGGCAGAGCGATCACCAACATGACTCCCGAGGCAGTCTTCCGGCTCGGGATCGGCCGCACCTTCCAGCTCACCCGTGTCTTCGGTCGCCTGAGCGTCATGGACAACATGCTGGTGGCGAGTCAGCACGACGCCTCCTGGGCACGCAGAGCTTTCCGCAAGGCCGGCTCGCACGGCGAGCGAGCGAAGGCATTGGAGCTGCTCGAGTTCGTCGACATCGCACGGCTCGCGAACGAGCCAGCTGCGACGCTTTCCTACGGCCAGCGGAAGTTGCTCGAGTTCGCCTACGTGCTCATGGCGGATCCCGAGTTCCTCCTACTGGACGAGCCCGCCGGCGGCATCAACCCTTCTCTCATCAATACGCTCGCCGAGCGGATCAGGGCGCTCAACAAAGAGGGACGGACGTTTCTCGTCGTCGAGCACAACATGGAGTTCGTGATGGGGCTGTGCCACAACGTGACAGTGATGCACCACGGCAGAACCCTCGTCTCAGGTGACCCGGAGACCGTCCGAAGGGACCCTAGAGTGCTCGACGCCTACCTCGGAGGCGTCGGAGAGGACGAAGAGGCGGACGGGGCGGACGGGGCCGGCGCTCCCGGCGCTCCCGTGAGTGACGAGTCATGACGGATTACGAAGCGGCTACTCCGGCCGACCCGCACGCCGACGCCTCCCGACCGTTGCTCGAGGTCTCCGGCGTCATAGCCGGTTACGGCGGTGGCGACGTGCTCCAGGGAGTCACGTTCAGCGTGCCGCAGGGCTCGATCACGTGCATCGTCGGTCCGAACGGTGCCGGCAAGTCGACCGTCCTCGCCGCCTTGAGCGGGCTGCTCCGTCCGAGGGCCGGCAGTATCGTCTTTGGAGGCAGGTCGCTCGTCGGCCTCTCGGCGCGCCAGATCCTCGGTACCGGACTTGTGCTCGTCCCGCAGAATCACAGCCTGTTCCGGGAGATGACGGTACGAGAGAACGTGGAGATGGGAGCGTTCACGGTCCGGGACAGCGCTGTCGTCCGAGCACGACTCGAGGCGATCGAAGAGCAGTTCCCCATCGTCCGCGAACGGGCCAAGGAAAAGGCCGGAAGCCTGTCCGGTGGGCAGCAGCGACTTGTGGAATTCGCACGTAGCCTGATGCTCGATCCGACGCTCGTGGTGCTCGACGAGCCCTCGATGGGACTCGACCCGAAGACGCTCCGGCAGGTGTTCGCGACCGTCAAGGCGATGAACTCGGCCGGGCGGACCATCCTGCTGGTGGAACAGAACGCCCGCGCTGCGCTCAAGCTCAGCACCCACGGCATCGTCCTCGAGAGCGGAGTGGTGCGCTTGACTGGCACCGGCCGTGAGGTCCTCGAGCATCCGGAGATCGAGGAGCTGTATCTCGGCGGAGCCGTGTCGGACCGACTCGGTCTGCGCCGCGACGGCTTGATGAGGAGATGAGGAGGCCCGCACAATGACGACAAGTTTTGGAGAGCTGATACCTGCGCCGGGGCGCATGGCGGTCGACTTCGAGGAAAGGGTGGACTTCTCGCGTCTCAACCGTTACCGCCTCGGGCGCGTCCGTCAGGCTCTCGACGACTCCGACCTCGGCGCGGTGCTCTGCTTCGACATGAACAACATCCGCTACCTCACATCCACCCATATCGGCGAATGGGCACGTGACAAGGTATGTCGCTACGCCTTGCTGACCCGAGGCGGCGAACCCATGATCTGGGACTTCGGCTCGGCAGCCAAGCATCATCGGCTGCACTCACCGTGGCTCGATCCGGGGAATGTTCATGCCGGCATGCTCGGCCTGCGCGGGTCGGTGGCGCCCGATGCCGGGCTGATCGACTCGGCCGCGACGGAGATCCGACGCCTGCTCGCCGAAGCGGGAGTGGCGGACATGCCGCTCGGGGTCGACATTGCCGAGATCCCGATGGTGTTTGCGCTGCAGAAGGCTGGGATCGACGTGCAGGACGGGCAGCAGACGATGCTCGACGCCCGCGAGATCAAATCTGCCGACGAGATCACGCTCTTGTCGATGTCCGCCGCGATGGTCGATGGTGCGTACCAGCGCATCTCCGAGATCCTGCGACCCGGAATCCGCGAGAACGAGATCGTCGCCGAAGTGAACAAGTTCCTTTACGATGCCGGCTCGGACGACGTCGAGGCCATCAACGCAGTCTCCGGCGAGCGGTGCAGCCCGCATCCGCACGTGTTCTCCGATCGTCTCATCCGGCCCGGGGACCAAGCCTTCTTCGACATCATCCAGGCATACAACGGCTACAGGACCTGCTACTACCGCACCTTCAACGTCGGCCGGGCGACAAGCTCGCAGCGCGATGCCTACACCAAGGCGAGAGAGTGGATCGACGCAGCCATCGCTCTCGTCAAGCCCGGGGTGTCCACTGATGTCATCGCCCGGACGTGGCCGCGAGCTGAGGAGTTCGGCTTCGAGAGCGAGATGGACGCTTTCGGCCTCCAGTTCGGCCATGGGCTCGGTCTCGCGCTCCATGAACGTCCGATCGTAAGCCGGCTCAATTCGCTCGAGCATCCGGTCGAGCTCAAAGAGGGCATGGTGTTCGCCGTCGAGACATATTGCCCGGCGACCGACGGATTCTCGGCTGCCCGCATCGAAGAGGAGATCGTCGTGACAAGAGATGGCCCCCGAATTCTCACGCTGTTCCCGGCCGAAGAGCTCTTCGTGGCGAACGCATACTGATGACCGAGCCTCCCGATATCGATCAGCGTCTCACCATGTTCGAGTTGATGACCGACATGCGCTTGTTCGAGAAACGAGCGTACGACCTGTTCCTCCAGGGCCTCGTCAAGGGGACGAGCCACCTCTCGCTCGGGCAAGAAGCCATCGCCGCTGCTTTCGGCGCCGCCATGTCCGAGAACGACTGGACGTTCGCCACCTACCGCGGCCATGCGCACACACTCGCCCGCCGGGTGCCGATGGGCCCGGTCATGGCTGAGCTCCTCGGGAGGGACAACGGTCTCATGCGCGGAAAAGGAGGCTCGATGCACCTAACGAGCGTGCCGCACCACATGATGGGCTCTTACGCGATCGTCGGCGCGCACCTGCCGATCGCAGTTGGCGCGGCGCTGTCTGCCTCCTATCGGTCGAGTGGGCAGGTTGCGGTGTGTTTCTTCGGGGATGGCACCACCAACATCGGGGCCTTTCACGAAGCCCTCAACCTTGCGGCAGTGTGGCAGCTCCCAGTCGTATTCGTCTGCGAGAACAACCTGTACATGGAGTACACAGCGATCGGTTCCGTCACGGCCGTCGCCCGGCCGGCAGCGGACCGAGCCGGCTCGTACGGGCTCGAGCCCGTGGTGGTCGACGGCAACGACGCCGATGCTGTCTACGCGGTAGCCGTCGCGGCGATGTCACGCGCGCGTGCGGGCGATGGGCCGAGCCTTATCGAGGCAGTCACCTACCGCCACGGCGGGCACTCCCGGGCTGATCCCGGCAAGTACCGGCCTGATGACGAGGTGGCCGCGTGGCTCGAGCGAGACCCCATCGTCTCCTACCGGGCCAGGTTGATCGCCGAAGGCGTCGACGTCGCTCTTATCGAGCAGATCGAGGCCGAGGCGAAGGCGGCCGTCGACGCTGCTGTGGCCGAGGCGACCGCAGGCGCGGAACCCTCCGCCGATCTGCTCGAGATGCACGTCTTTGCTGATGGAGGTTCGTCGTGGCGGAACTGACCTATCGCGATGCCGTCGCCCGCGGCATCGCGCAAGAAATGACGAGGGACGAATCGGTCATCATGCTCGGCGAGGACATAGCCGGGGCCGGTGGCGTCTTCAAGACGACCGTCGGCTTGCTCGATCAGTTCGGGCCGAGACGCGTGCGTGATACACCGATCTCGGAGCAGGCGATCCTCGGAGCCGCGATGGGCGCGGCGATGACAGGACTCCGGCCGATCGCTGAAGTGATGTTCTCCGATTTCTTCGCGGTGTGCTGGGACATAGTGGCCAACCAGATCGCCAAAGCGAGGTACATGACCGCCGGCCAAGTCGACCTTCCGCTCGTCATACGCAGCGCGAACGGTGGAGGCAGCCGATTCGGGGCACAGCATTCACAGAGCGTCGAGAACTGGGCCATGAGCATTCCCGGCCTGAAGGTCGTTGCGCCCTCGACTCCGGAGGACGTCGTCGCTCTTCTGGCCGCGGCGGTCCGGGACCCCGACCCGGTCCTCTTCTTCGAGCACAAGTCGCTCTACGCCTCGAAGGGAGAGGTGCCCGACGGCGAGCTCGTGGGAGAGCTCGGGCAGGCTGCCGTCCGCCTCCAGGGCAACGACGTCACCATCGTCGCTCTTGCCGCCATGGTCCCTCGAGCGCTCGAGGCGGCATCGCAGCTCGCAGGCAGAGGCGTCCATGCGACAGTGATCGACCTTCGTAGCCTCGTCCCGCTTGACGTGACGACGGTGGCCGAGTCTGTGACCGCCACGGGACACCTCGTGACCGTTGAGGAAAACCCGAGGCTGTGCGGCTGGGGAGCAGAAGTTGTGTCCATCGTGGCCGAGGAGTGCTTCTACGATCTCGACGGCCCAATCGTGCGCGTGACGACGCCGCACGTACCGCTTCCTTCCGCCGATGCCCTTGAAGATCTCGCAATGCCCTCAGCTGAGCGAATCGTCGCGGAGGTCCTGCGCGCTCTCGGCTAGATGCAGCCTGCGCCAACGAAAGAGCAAACAGGCGGAGCCAGCCGCCGCCGACCACGACCGTTCTCTCGCGAACTGCGCAGCGGCTTCTCAAGCAACTCCCAGGTTCGTTCGTCAAGATATGTACTGACTAGGGACTGAATCCCCGAGCCGGCACGAGGAGTTTGCATTATGAGCAGCTACGAACCAGGGAGCGAGTGGCCAACCGATCTTGAGCAGCCAAAGGCCGACGCGCCGACGCAGGCTGCGGAGGCTTCACAGCCGGCACCAACGGCTCCTCGCCAGGACGAGTCGCCGTACGAACCGTACGGGTCGCAGCCGCCGTACGGTTCGCAACCTCCCTACGGTTCGCAGCCGCCTCCCTACGGTTCGCAGCCGCCTTGGGGCGCCCAGCCCTACGGCTCCTACCCTCCCCCTCCACCGGACAACCAGGTCCCACAAAATCGAGGCGCCAAGTCACGCCGGACCCGCAACGGAATCCTTCTTGTCGTCTTGCTGGCAGCCGCCGGCGCGGGTGGAGCAGTGGCAGGCCGTGCGTCCACAACCCCCACCGCGAGCGCCAGCGGAGCCTCCCGCTCGAGCAGCTCCTCCGGAGGATTGGGCGGCTCCAACGGATCCGGAAGCTCTCCCAGCTACGGCGGCGCGGGCGGTTATCCAGGCTTTCCGAACTACGGCCATTCCGGTGGCTCCTCCAGTTCGGGTGGGTCAACCGGCGTCGGGGCCGGAGGCAGCTCCCTCAACTCGTCGACCATCGCCGCCAAGGTCGACCCGGCGGTCGTGGACGTCAACGTCGTGATCGGGAACGACGAGAGCGCCGCTGGCACAGGGATTGTGCTGACCTCGGACGGCGAGATCTTGACCAACAACCACGTCGTCGACGGCGCTACGAGCGTCCGGGTGACCGACATCGGAAATGGCCGGACCTATGCCGGCAGCGTCGTCGGTACCGATGCGACGAGCGACATCGCGGTGATCCAGCTCGTGGGCGCTTCAGGACTCACGACGGCCGTCCTCGGCAACAGCTCCGAGCTGCAAAAAGGTGAGCCGGTGCTCGCCATCGGAAATGCGGGAGGCCTCGGCGGAAAGCCGAGCACTGCGGCCGGAGAGGTGGCGGCGCTCAACCAACCAATCACCGCCACAGACGACTCGGGAGCAAACCCTGAGCATTTGACCGGTCTCGTCGAGACGGACGACCCAATTGAGCCTGGCGACTCCGGCGGCCCGCTCGTGAACTCTTCGGGCGAGGTGCTCGCCATCGACACCGCCGCCTTGGGGACGAATGAGGACCAGTCGGTGGCGAGCCAGGCCTACGCGATCCCGATCGACACGGCGTTGCCGATCGCCCGCCAGATCGAGAGCGGACAAGGCTCGGCGACGGTCTACGTCGGAGTGCGGGGTGTGCTCGGAGTGGACGTCGAGCCGAGCTCGTCCACCTCGGGAGCTCTCATCGAGGAGACCGTCCCGGGGTCAGCCGCGGCCAGCGGCGGACTGGTCGCAGGCGACGTGATTGTCTCGCTGAACGGGCACTCGGTCACTTCGCCCGAAAGTCTCTCGAGCCTGTTGTTCCACGATCACCCCGGTGACCGAGTCACCGTCGGTTACGAAAATTCCTCGGGTCAGCGCCACACCTCGACCATGACGCTCGGGGACGGTCCACCGGCCTGAGATGCCGCACCCGACTGGCGGTTAGGAGTTGAAAGTGACGTCGTACGGCTGGACGTAAGACGGCAAACGGGCGGTCATCCCGTTGACCTTCATGCCGAGATACTCGGGGGCACCGATGCGGATCACAAGGGCGCCGGAGGCCTTGTAGGAGGCGGCCTGGCCGCTGTAGAGCGTCTCCTCCCACACATAAGGACCACCGGCCACCTGCTGGATTCCCACCCAGCAGATCCCGCCCGCGTCCTGTAAGCCGACGGTGTAACTGCCTCGCGGCGCAGTGAACGCCACGTCCGTCGGTGAAGTGGAGATCGGCACGAGGACGTCCGGCAAGGTGGTCGGCGTCGTCGAAGTGGTGGAGCTCGGAAGCGTCCCTCCACCCGAATGGTGATGCTTTACGGGCGGAAGTGTCGATTGGTGCCGGCCCGATGGAGCGGTCAACAAACGGGTTCCGGCAAAGGCGAGCCCAGCGAGGATCACAAGGACCGCAGCGACCGACGCCAGGCGACCCCACGCCACCGGAAACCGATGCTGTTGGACAAGTGGGCGCGGCGGCCCGATCGCCACCTTTGGCGTGGCAAAGGGAACGACCATCTCAAGCTCGTCCTGCTCCCGGGAACGCTCGAACGCGTCGCTGTCGTCGTCGAAACGACCGGGCACCCCAACGATCTTCACCCTCTCACCCTCGGGCTGCGCTGGCTCAGGCGCTGACGCGGACTCGTGCGTGGGCTCGGCCTCAGCGGCAGGTTCTTCGCCCCACTCGGTGCGAACGTGCCCGTGATCTGCCTGGGATCGCGAGATGGGCTTGATGCGCGCGGCAGCATCGCTGCGCTTGGAAACGTCGCCGAGGACGTGCAAGGCGTGTTCGTAGCTCTGCATCGAACGGCGGTCGGAGCGACCGCGTCCCACCACTGCCCACGCGACGGCGATCAAGATGACGACGGCCAACCCGACGAGAACGAGCGCGATCACAACCGGTTCTCGCTCTTCGTCGACAGCCGTAGGGCTAGGGCAACCACGTAACCATTCAATCCGCTGCCAGGGCCTCTTGTCGCGCGCGCGGCCTTGAGCTGGCTTCAGTCGGAGAGCTTGACGGCCAAGCCTTCGGCAGCAACGAGCACCTCGAAGCGGTTGCCCGCCAGCCGCGTGGCCTCAGAGCCGAGCCGGTCCAAGAAGTCGTCGTCGTGAGTGGGATCGTGATGGAATAGCACCAGCCTGCGAACCCGGGCCACGCGGGCTACCTCGATGGCGTAGTCGATCGTGCTGTGGCCCCAGTGGCCCTTCACAGCGAATTCGTCTGCTGTGTACTGCGCGTCGTGGATGAGGACGTCGGCTTCGCGAGCAAGCTCGAGGGCTCCCTTTGAGACGCCGGGGCAACCAGAAGAGGCGCTCGGCGCCTGGTGGTCACCGAGATAGGCGATGGAGCGCCCGTCACACTCAACGCGATATCCGAGAGTGCGACCCACGTGTGGGATCTCTCGCGCCCGCACCACCGCCTCGCCGACCGACACGACGTCGCCGTCGGCTATAGCGTGCCATCGCACCTCCGCCGGCAGCTCCTTCAACCCGACCGGGAAGTAAGGCGGCTGCACGAAAGCGGCAAAAGCCGCCTCGAGGGAGGCACCATCGTGCTCTGGACCGTAGATGTCGAGACGCGTGGCCGCCCGCAGCACAGGGCCGAAGAACGGCAGGCCCTGGACATGGTCGAAGTGCAGATGGGTCACGAAGGCCGACAACGAGAGGTTCGGTTCGCCAACCGGCTCGCCAGTAAGCGTTGCACCGCCAGGTTCCGAGCCAGCCGCCGGGGCGCCACCTGAAAGCCCCTCGCCGGGGAAGTAACGCGCCACCAGCTCCTCGCCGAGCAGCCTGCTCCCGGTTCCGAGGTCGAGCACGATCGGAGCCACGTCGGCGTCTGGCTGGACCGAGACACAAGCGGTACCCCCGCCGTACCGCCTCATTCTCGGGTCCGAGCAAGGGCAAGAACCCCGGACGCCGTGGAAGGTCACCGTGGCCACACCCACCCCCTCTCGCCCCTCACGATCGAAGCAGCTAAAGCTCGCGTGGCGCACTTCCCTTAACTGCTTTCGTGGGGTGCAGGATAGTGGCATGACTCACCCCCTGACTGAGCGGAGCGTCGAGATCGGCAATATGTCCTTCGCTCTACTCGAAAGCGGACCGAGCAAGGGCCCCCTCGCGCTCTTGTTCCACGGCTTCCCAGACACCGCATGGACCTGGCGACACCTTCTCGGTGACCTCGCGGAGGCCGGGTACCACGCGGTTGCTCCTTATCTCCGGGGCTACGCGCCTTCGTCGCTGTCGCCCGAAGGGCAGTACTCCGTTGCGGCCATCATCAACGATGCGGTGCAACTTCACGACGTGCTCGGTGGCGGGCCGGACGCCATCGTCGTCGGTCACGACTGGGGATCGGCGGCCGCTTACGGCGCCGGTGCGTTCAGCCCCGATCGCTTCGCAAGAGTCATCGGCCTGGCGGTTCCGCCTGCGGGAGCGTTCGTCCAGGGGTTGCTCGGCTACGAGCAGCTGAAGCGCTCTTTTTACATGTTCTTCTTCCAGACACCGTTCGCTGAGGGGGTCGTGAGCGCAGACGAGATGTCGTTTCTCGCGAGATTGTGGGAGGACTGGTCTCCCGGGTACGACGCGACCGAGGACATGGCGAGGGTCCGCCAGTCGCTCGCGGCGCCAGAGAACCTGACTGCTGCTCTCGGGTACTACCGGGCGATGTTCGACTTCACCGGCGCGCCAGCAGAGCTCGCCGGGCAGGCGGCCGCGGCGCTCGCGAGCGTGCCTCAGCCGACGCTCTACCTGCACGGGCGAGCCGACGGCTGCCTCGGCTGGGACATCGTCGACCGACCGGACATCGCCGCGACTCTCGAAGCTCTGCTCGGTGAAGGCTCAGAAGTCGTCGGCTTCGAGGGCCTCGGCCATTTCCTCCACCTGGAGGCGCCAGCCCTGGTCAATGGACATATTTTGGAGTGGCTCGCCGAGTAGCGGTGGGTATGACGCCTGAACAGTGTCACATGGCCTTGACTGACGTCTTCGATGATGTCATGGTGACATCATGCAGCTGTCATCCACCGTGCAAGGCATCAGCGACGACTTGCGGCGCGCAGGCGCCGTCGGCGGCGACGACACCCGGCGCATAGCAGAGCTGCTCGTCTCGAGCGTCGAGACTGCCATCCGGCTCCACCTGCTCGACGCGCTCCAGGAAGCTGCCCGGGAGCTCTCGGACTCCTTCCCTGGCGCCGATGTCGAGATCCGCCTCGAGGGGCGCGACCCGGTCCTTTCTCTCGTGATCGCCGATCAGCACGCCGGTGCCGGCCCCGCGGGCTCAGAGCAAGAACGTATGGCCGGCTACGCCGACGACGAGCTCGCGCGGCTGACGCTGAGGTTGCCGGAGGGCCTGAAGGGCCAGATCGAGAACGTCGCGTCCCGCGCGGGGGCTTCTCTCAACTCCTGGGTCGTCTCGCAACTTGCCCGAGCGCTCGAGAGCCCGACGACCTCCCAACCCGGCCGCCGGATGCCGAGACGCATGACCGGATACGTGCAGGGCTGACCTTCCCTAGACCTTGGCGACCCGCGTCGCCTCACGACTACACGAAAGGAGATGCAACACAATGGAGTGGTCTTTCGCATCAGCAGGACCAATCGAGGCCAACGTCGAGGTGGCTTCGGGTCGCATAGACGTGAAGCCTCGGGCCGAGAACGAAATAGAGGTCTCGCTCGAGCCGATGAGAGCGAGCTCGCGCCGCGCCGCCGAGCTCATCGAGGCAGCAAAGGTCGTCTTCGAGAACGGCGCTCTGCGGGTACGCGTGCCAGCGCGCACGTTCAACAACGCAGAGGTGCTCTGCACCATCGCCCTCCCGGAGGGCTCTTCGGTCTCGGTGAGAACAGCATCAGCGGATGTGCGGTGCCTCAGCCGGATCGGTGACTTCGCTGGGACCACGGCCAGCGGCGACGTCACGCTCGACGAGGTCGACGGTGAGCTCGTGCTCAACACCGCCAGCGGCGACTTGCGCTGCCGGTCGGTGGCAAGCCGGCTCAAAGTAAAGGGCGCCAGCTCGGACATCACGATCGGCTCCGTGGGTGGCCCGATCGATCTCGTGCTCGCGAGCGGGGACGTCGACATCGACGCCGCCGGTGCCTCCGTCAAGATGCACTCGGCCTCTGGCGACGTCGATCTCGGCCGCGTCGCAGAAGGTGAGATCAAGGTCCGAACGGCCTCCGGCGACATCGCCATCGGCGTCGCCCCTGGGGTCGGTGCCTACCTCGACGTGGCCAGCATGTCGGGCGAGATGACCTGCACCCTGCCGTTCCAGGAAGCATCGGCGGGAGACGCGAAGCTGCTGATCACTTGCCAGACGATGAGCGGCGACGTCCGGATCAAGGCGGCTTCAGCCTGATCGGTCGCGAGGCACAAGCTGGGGCAGGGCCGGCCACAGCATGCGCCGTGGCCGTGACCGGAACGAGCCCAGACCGCGAGTCGCCCAGCGTCCCTGCACCGCATGGCCAGTGACCGAACCCCCGGGCTCCCCCTCGCCGGGCAGCGGCCGCGCCCAGTCCGTCCATACGAGCCCTCGAGGGCGCGTCCGAAGGACGCCCGTGAGTGGTCGGGGTGAGGTGTAGTCAGCCCTCTTCGAGCGGCTGGCGCGCCTCGCGGGTGGAGAACGCCAGCACCCAGTCCGGAGCGGAGTCACCATCGATCGTGAGGCGCCACGTGAAGCGCGTCCCCGTCGGGAGCGGGAGA
Organism: Acidimicrobiaceae bacterium; assembly: GCA_003136185.1. Lineage (GTDB taxonomy): Bacteria > Actinomycetota > Acidimicrobiia > Acidimicrobiales > Bog-793 > Palsa-601. The sequence goes on from PLDN01000087.1 coordinate 34,412, forward strand.
GGCCCGAAGTTCACAGCGAGGGCGACGTCGATCGGGCTGCCCTCCGGCACCGAGCCGGGGCGACCGACCTCGAAATCCCCCCGTACCTCCATCGGCTTCGGCCCGTCAGGAGTGTCGACAAGCACCGGCTGACCGTCCTCGTCGACGAGGTAGAGCTCCCAGTGGTGCGGAGAGCCGGCCTCGTTCCAGTCGACGTCGATCTTGAGCGCGACGGCGGACGGCATCGGGTCGGGACCGATCAAGCTCCATCCGCCACCGAGGATGTACAGCTTGCCGTCGGCGACCTGGGCCGAGTCGCAAAGGAGCATCGTCACTCTCACAAACGACAACATATCCCGCCCAAGGGGGCCGCTGACCGCCCGACCGCTACTACGGTTTGGCGCGTGACCGAGCTTGGCCTGCGCAATGACGTCTACCGGAGACCCCTCGCGACTGCGCTCGAGCGGCTCGAGCTCGCAGAGGGATGGAAGTGCGCTGACGTGGGCGCGGGAGGCGGTGATGTGTCGGTTGCACTGGCCGAGCTAGCCGGGCGCGAAGGGCGCGTCTACGCCATCGACTCGGACCCTCTCGCGCGCGACGAGACCGCCCGCGCGGCCGCTGCTGCGGGAGGCGCACAGGTGATCGCTCTCACGCAGCACGCGGAGGATCTGCTGTTGCCGGAACAAGTGGAGTTGGCCTACTGCCGTTTCTTGCTGATGCACGTCATCGATCCGCTCCGCGTCCTCCGCCGGATGGTGAGCGTCGTGACGGACGGCGGTTATGTCGTGGCGCAGGAGCCGATCACGTCCGCGGGACGCGTCGGCGGGCTGCCCCTCTCGATGCCGAGCGCCCGCCATCCGGACATCGGTGCGCTACTGCCTTCGCTCGTGCGGGAGGCGGGCCTCGAGCTGATCGACGCCTGGGCCGAGGCCCCTGCAGGAGCTGGGCCCGGTCCGGTGGCCGAGTACCTGGAGACCTTGACCGAAGTCGACCCCGGGGACGATCCCGTCGTCCTCCCACCGCTCGTGACGGTGATCGGCCGGGCGCGTCGGTAGCCTGGCACGCATGCCCGCGACCGACATCGACCTTGCCGACCTTGCCGACCTCGCGGCTGCCAAGGCGGCGCTCGACCTAGCCTCTGACCTCGCGTTGAAAGCGGCCAAGAATCTCGCCGCGTGGAGCGACGGTGGCAAGGCGATCGACGAGCACCAGGTGCTCGCGTACGACCTCGCTCACGCGACCGCCGGTGTCGAGACCGCAAGGGCGGCCCTCCGCTACGGCGAGCGAGGTGACACCGAGGCGCGCCTCGCGACCGTGTTCGTGGCAGACGTGGTGGCAGATCTCGTTGCCCGTACGACGGGACGCGAGAAGGAGTGGGGCGCCGAGCCCGGCTGGCATCACGAAGCGAGCGAGTTCCTCAACCTCGCCCGGTCGGCCGCGGCACTCGCCTCAGTGGCGGAGACACCCGGACCTCTCCACCTCGATCCGGACTTCGAGCTCGTGCGGGACACCTTCCGGCGCTTCGCCGAGGACCAGATAGCGCCCCGGGCCGAGCAGATCCACCGCAAGAACGCCGACATCCCAGAGGAGATCATCCAAGGGCTGGCGGAGATGGGCGGGTTCGGGCTCTCCGTGCCGGAGCAGTACGGCGGCTTCGCCTCAGGCGGGGAGCACGACTACCTCGGCATGGTCGTCGCGACCGAAGAGCTCTCCCGCGCGTCGCTCGGCGCCGGCGGCGCATTGATCACGCGACCGGAGATCCTCACTCGCGCAGTCGTGAACGGCGGCACCGAGGAACAGCGCGAACGGCTGCTGCCCCTGATCGCAAGTGCCGAGCTGATGGTCGCCGTCGCCGTCACCGAGCCGGACTTCGGTTCGGACGTTGCGAACCTGACGGTGTCCGCCACGCCGGCCGAGGGTGGTGGCTACCTCGTGAACGGGGTGAAGACGTGGTGCACGTTCGCCGCCCGTGCCGACGTTCTGATGCTTCTTGCGCGCACCGACCCTGATCGGTCGAGGGGTCATCGCGGCCTCTCGCTCTTCGTCGTCCCGAAGCCTCAGACCGATTCGCACGGCTTCCTGCTCACCCAGGACGATTCGGTCGAGGGCAGGCCGGCCGGGCTCGGTCAAGGCAAGCTCGAAGGGCGACCGATCGACACGCTCGGCTACCGCGGCATGCACTCCTACGAGCTCGCGTTCGACAACTGGTGGGTGGCAGCCGAGAACTTGATCGGGGGCGAGGAAGGAAAGGGGAAGGGTTTCTATCTGCAGATGGCCGGATTCGAGAACGGCCGGCTGCAGACGGCCGCCCGCGCAATCGGAGTGATGCAAGCGGCCTACGAAGCTGCTCTCTCCTATGCCCGCGCCCGAAAGGTCTTCGGCAAGCCGATCATCGAGTACCAGCTGACACGGGCCAAGATCGGCCGGATGGCTGCCATGATCCAGGCAAGCCGGCAGTTCTCGTACGAGGTGGCGTCGATGATGGCGCGCGGTGAGGGGTCGATGGAGGCCTCGATGGTGAAGGCCTACGTCTGCCGTGCGGCCGAGTGGGTCTCCCGAGAAGCGATGCAGATCCACGGCGGGATGGGCTACGCAGAGGAATTCACCGTCAGCAGGCTGTTCGTCGACTCACGGGTGTTGTCCATCTTCGAAGGCGCCGACGAGACGCTCTGCCTCAAGGTGATAGCTAGACGACTTGTCGAGCAAGCGTCTTCCTGAGCGTCGCTGGCAGAGCGAGAGCCGCTGTGGCCCGGGTCCTCATCCCGCTGCCCGATAGGGACTTCGACGCGACCGAGGTCGCCATCCCGTGGTGGTACCTCTCTTCGGCTGGCCACGAGGTCGTATTCGCGACTGAGCTGGGTTCAGGTGGCCCTCCGCCGAGTTGCGACCCGCGTCTTTTGACGGGCGTCATCTTCGGAGCACTCGGAGCTGAGCCGGAGGCGAGACAGATCTACGCCCAGATGGCCGACCGAGAAGAGTTCCGCCATCCGGCCGCGTGGGGCAAGCTCAATCCCACCGCATATGACGGTTTGGTGCTGCCAGGCGGGCATGCACCCGGGATGCGGCAGTACCTCGCCAGCACCGAGCTGCGGGGCAAGGTCGGAGCATTTTGGGAGCTCGGCCGACCCGTCGGCGCGATCTGCCACGGCGTGCTGGTCCTCGCGAAGACGAAGGAGGCCGGGACGGGCCGGAGCGTGTTGTCGTCCCGTTTCACAACGTGTCTCCCGAAGTACATGGAACGATCCGCATGGATGCTCACCGCCTGGAAGCTCGGGAGCTACTACCGCACCTATCCCGAATACGTCGAGGACGAGGTCCGAGCCGCCCTACAGGACCCCTCCCGCTTCTTGCGAGGACCGCGCACGCTGTACCGCCGCGGTAGGGCGACTGACGATTCGGCGGCGTTCGCCGCCCGAGACGGCAACTATCTGTCGGCCAGGTGGCCCGGCGACGCCTACCTATTCGCGAAGACGTTCACCCGGATGCTGGAAGGCGGATGAGAGAGCCAGTTCTCCAGGGTGGTCGGCGGTTCTACACCGTCTCTGATCAATCGGCTCTTTCGGCGACGGCGGTCAACCTCCCGAGCAAAGCAACGAGCTCCTCGTTCGACTCTCGGTCGAGGTTCTTCGTGAACTCGGCCGTCGATCCGGCGATGACCTCTCGACCCAACACCTGTAGGCGCTGGCCCTCGGTCGTGACCTCGAGGCTGTAGCTGCGGCGGTCCGTGAGGTTGCGCACACGGCGGGCGGCGCCGCGCCGCTCGAGCTCGTCGACGAGATCGACCGTAGCCGCCGGCCCGATGAGCATGTGCTTAGCGAGCTCGGTCTGGGAGCGTGCCATGCCGGACAACACGGCGAGCGAGACGTAGGTGCGGACGCTCAGGCCAAGTGGTTCGAGTCGCTCGTCGCCGAAGGCCTCCATGTGCTCATGGGCGGTCGTGATGAGCCAGATCGGGGAATCGAGCAAGGCACGCGGCAGCTCCGGCGAGAAGCGCGGCCCGACCAGCTCCGAAAGCAGCCCCACCAAGCGCCGGAGCTCGGCTGCCGAGAGCGCAGTGGCGAGCTCACGACTGAGGCGACGAACAGATGCCGAGAGGGTCTTGGCGTGCGCTCGTCCTGATGCGGTCACGCCGAGCGCGTAGCTCCGGCGGTCGGCCGCGTTGCGGGCCCGGACAACATCGCCTCGCCGCTCGAGCACGTCGATCAGCTTTACCATGACCGAGCGGTTGATCTTCAGGTACTTGGCCAGCCACTGCTGGGAGACGGGGCCGTGCTGGATTATCACGAGGAGGATCGCGAGACACCTGAGCCGTCCGCCCTCGGCATCGAGGGATTCAGGCGGATCTGAGTCGGTCCCGAGCTGAGCAGCAGCGATGCGAGCCCGCCGGAGCAGATAGCCGAGATAGCTCGCCACCTCGTTGCGGTTGACCGACCCCAACTCCTGCACGACGAGAAGTATACCAAATCGTCCGTAGGCCTGATGATTCGGTCCATTGACGATCTGGCGTGCGACGTGTACATTGACCGTAAGCCGGGATGCGACTCAGGCCTGAATGCTCAGCTGCGAGTCTCGAGGAGGACCAATGGATCGCAAGTGGTGGACGCTCGGAGCAGTCTGCGTTGGAATCTTCATGCTGCTTCTCGACCTTACGATCGTCAACGTCGCGTTGCCCAACATTCAGCACGACTTCCACGCCAGCCTGTCGGATCTGCAGTGGGTAATCGACGCATACGCGCTAACGCTCGCCGCGTTGCTGCTCACCGCTGGATCGCTCGCCGACCTCCTCGGCCGGCGTTTCATCTTCGCAATCGGAATCGTGGTGTTCACGCTCGGATCGCTTCTTTGCGGTGTCTCGACGGGCTCGCTCTTCATTAACCTCGCCCGCGGCGCCCAGGGGATCGGCGGGGCGATCATGTTCGCCACCTCGCTCGCCATCCTCGCGAGCACGTTCCAGGGTCGTGAACGCGGAGTGGCGTTCGGCGTTTACGGAGCGATCACCGGTATCGCCGTCGCAGTCGGCCCGGTGCTCGGAGGTGTCATCACGAGCGGGATCTCCTGGCGCTGGATCTTCTTCGTGAACATCCCCATCGGCGTCGTTGCGCTCGTGGTGACACTGCTCAAAGTCGACGAGTCCCGCAACCCGCATGCGAAAAGGCCCGACCTGCTTGGTTTCGTAACCTTCTCGGCTTCACTCGCGGCGCTCGTCTACGGACTGATCGAAAGCAGCACGAAGGGCTGGGGAGACACGACCGTCGTCGGGTGGCTGATCGCAGCCGGCGTGCTGTTCATCGCCTTCGTCGTGACCGAGCAAGTCCAATCCGAACCGATGCTCGACTTCTCGCTCCTGCGCAAGCCGACCTTCACCGGCGGACTAATCGCGGCCTTCGGAGTGAACGGCTCGATCTTTGCTCTTTTCACCTACTTGATCCTCTACATGCAAGACGGCCTCGGGCTGTCGGCGGTCGCCACCGGCGTGCGGTTCTTGTTGTTGACCGGGGCGACATTTGTCACCGCTGCTGTCGCAGGGAGGCTGACCGCCCGGGTGCCGATCAAGTGGTTGATCACGCCTGGTTTCTTGCTGACGGGCGTGGGAGTGCTGCTCATGACCGGGCTGACCGCATCCTCGTCGTGGACCCACTTCGTGGCCGGATTCATCGTCGCCGGCGCCGGAGTAGGTCTGATCAACGTGCCACTCGCATCCACCGCGGTCGGCGTGGTCGAGCCAGCCCGGTCGGGTATGGCGTCGGGCATCAACTCGACCTTCCGACAGGTCGGTACCGCCACGGGAATCGCCGCCTTGGGCTCGATCTTCTCGAGCACCATGAGATCGAGTGTCGTGTCGGCACTCTCGGGGACGCCGCTACAGAGCTCGGCCTCGAAGATCGCGGTCGAGGTGACGACCGGGAGCCCAGGCGGATCCGGGGTTCACGGGAGTGCCGCTGCCGACCTGCTCATCCATCACGCGGCGCTCACTGGCTTCGTACACGGCCTGAACGAGATCCTCCTGATCGGGGCCATCATGGCGTTCGTTGCCGGCGGGCTGTGCTTCGTCCTCATTCGCCAGAAGGACTTCACCGCAGCCCACACCGGTGCGCCGGCTCGGCCTGGGGCCGGTGCCGCTGCGGGTGCCGAGGCGAGCGGTGGGGACGGACGCGAGGCGGACCTCGCCCCGGCGTGACCTACGGGGACACCGATCCGGCAAAGTTGGTGAAGCGAACCCTGAGCTACTTGAGGGCGACGATGATCCCGATCACAGTGATCCCGAGACCAACGATTATGGGGATGGCCCAGCCCATCCACTTGACGCTCGTCTTCAGATCCGAGACATCCCTCGCCAACGCCGAGAGAGACCTCACCATGCCGCCGAGTGTCGGGCTGTCCGGATGCGCTAGCTCTCGGAGGTCATCGGGCCTGAGTCCTGTCTGACCTTGACGTGGTCCGTCATACGGGTGATCGACGGCGTGGTTCAGCCGGAAGAACTGGACCGTCAGAAACCTCGCCTGGTGCGGCATCGTGATCCTCTTAGGGGCGAGGTTGGTGACTCGAACTATGAGCACGCCGTTGAACCCGGGGTCGATCTGAGGCCCTGAGAGGAGGACGAGCCCGTCGCGAGCCAACGATGAGCACAACCCGATCTGCGCGGCGACGCGAGGACCGCAATGGACGCGCTCACGCGTAGCAACGACGGCGAACTCTCCTGGGTCGATGATGACCAATCCCTTGTTGGCGACATTGATTTTCTCGTCGCTGCCACTAACGAACGCCTCATCGCCGACACCGAAGTCGTAGCTTGCCGACTGGAGTGAGTCGTCCGTCAATGGCTCGATTTCAAGCTCGCCAGCCTGGATCGCTGCCCGGATCTCGGTATCCGTCATCATCGTCAGATCTCCGAACGTGTGTTCTTATGGTACGCCGCGACCGTACCCGAGGGGTGGATCATTACACGCGCTGCGCGTCGCAGAGTAGGAAAGGACGGCTGCTAGGGCGTACCGGCAACGCGAGTTACACCCCGGCTCTAAGAGCGCTTCAGCCCCGCCCGCTCGCCCCGCGTGACGAACTTGACCGCCATCTTGCGGCTCGCCTCGTCGATCATCTCGTCGCCGAACATGACGGCGCCCTTGCGCTCGGTCTCGGTCGCTTCCTTATACGCGTCGAGGATCGCCCAGGCCCGGTCGAACTGCTCTTGAGTCGGCGAGAACAACTCGTTCAGGATCGTGACCTGATCCGGGTGGAGCGCCCACTTGCCGTCGTAGCCGAGCACCCGCGTCCGTTGGCAGAAGTCACGGAAGGCGTCGGGCTCTCGCACCTTGAGAAATGGCCCGTCTATGACCTGCAACCCATTCGCACGGCCCGCCATCAGAATCTTCGAGAACACATAGTGGAAGTGGTCGCCGGGATACTCCGGGATCTGGACACCGCCGGTCAGCACTGGCATCTCCATCGACGCCGCAAAGTCCGCCGGCCCGAAAATGATGGNNGGTGGGAGCCCAACGTTCAGCTCGATCTGGGTAAGGAGCAAGTCGAGAGCGACGACTTGAGCGGCCGTCTGGACTTTCGGAAGCATGATCTCGTCGAGCCGCTCCCCGGAGTTGGAGACGACGTCGATCACATCGCCGTAGGTCCACTGCGTGTCCCAGGCGTTGACCCGCACGCACAGCACCCTGTCGTCCCAAGGCAGCTCGCGGATCGCCTTCGCAACCTTCGCCCGGGCCTCGACCTTCTCCAAAGGAGCGACGGAGTCCTCCAGGTCGAGAAACGTCATATCGGCCGGCACACTCGGTGCCTTGGCCAGGAACCGTTCGCTCGATCCAGGGACCGAGAGACAGCTGCGGCGGGACATCGAGCGCGTGCGAGCGGACATGGTCAAATCTTGTCACCCGGCGGCCCGGACTGGCCAGTACGCCTCAGCGCAAGCGGCCACGGAGGAAGTCGATCGTCCTCTGCCAGGCCAACTCAGACGCCGCGGCGTCGTAGACCTCGGGCCGTGTGTCGTTGAAGAAAGCATGGTCCGCGCCGGGATAGATGTAGATGGTCACGTCTGGGTTACCGCCCGCCGTCAACTTTTCTTCGAGCTCGTGAGCAACTTGCGGGCTCGCCCATCCGTCGTTCTCGGCATAGTGACCCTGAACAGCGCCCATTATTGCGGCGTAGTCAGGCTGGACGCCCTCCCAAGGGATGGCTCCATAGAAGGGAACGACTGCCTTGATCGCGTCGTTGCGCTGCGCCGCAAGCACGAGTGCCAACCCACCCCCCATACAGAATCCGACCACGCCTACTCCGATCGCGCTGCCCCGCTCCTTCACGACGTCAACGGCACCGGACAGGTCCTTTGCGGCCTTGTCGAGCTGCAGAGCCATCATCTCCTTGCCTGCCTCGTCCGGTTCGGAGACCTCCACCTTCACCCCGTGATAGAGGTCGGGCGCAAGAGCGACAAAGCCCTCGGCCGCGAACCGGTCACAGACGTCCTTGATGTGGTCGACGAGGCCCCACCACTCCTGGATCACGACCACCCCAGGGCCGGAGCCGCTCTCAGGTGTCGCGAGGTATCCCCCGCCGGTCGTGCCGTTGCTCGGGAATTCGATCATCTCACCCATGCCAGAGACGCTAGTGCCGCACGCGCCGGACGTGGCTGCGACACCCCGATGTGAGAATGGGTCGATGGCAACGTCGCCAACTGGGCGGATCCCTACGAACCTGCGAATCCTTCTCGCAGCCAACTTCGTGTCTTGCGTCGGGTCTGGGTTGACGCTGCCGTTTCTCCTCATTTACCTGCACGAAGTCCGTCACATCTCGCTCGGGATCACGGGCCTGTTGATCGGCGGCACGTCGGTCGTGGCCATCCCGATCGGCCCTGCCTCCGGAACTCTCGTCGACAAGTTCGGCCCTCGATTCGTCTGCGCTGCAGCGCTCGTGGTCGACGCCATCGGCACTGTCGGGCTAATTCTGGTCCGAAGCCCTCTCTCGGCGTTGCCCGTGCTGTTCATCTACGGTCTCGCAAACGGCGCGACTTGGCCTACCTGGAGCGCATTGTTCGCCGTGATGGTCCGCGACGGGACGCTGAGACCCCGCGTGTTCGCCCGCAGTTTCCAGTTGCTGAATCTCGGTCTCGGCACGGGGTCGGTGATCGCCGGATTCGTCGTTCACGTCTCGCACCCATCGTCGTTCGACTTGATCTACGTGGTCGACGGCGTGACGTACCTGTCGGTGGTAGCGGCGTTACTGCTGCTCCCGGCGAGCGCCTTCGTCCGAGCACCCGTTCGCGCCGACGAAGCACAGGCCCACCCGAGAGGGGGGTATCGAGAGGTGTTGTCCGATCGGCGTTTCTTGCGGTACCTCGCCGCGACTTGGCTGCTGGCGTTCGCCGGATACGCGGCCGTCAACGCGGGGCTCGTCGGCTACGCCACCGTCGTGGTGCACGCGCAGCCCTACGTCATCGCTTGGGCCTTCGCGGTGAACACCGCCCTCATCGTCACGATCCAGCCGCTCGCTCTCCGGGTCGTCGGCCGCATGCGGCGGTCGACGGCGCTCTCTATCTGTGCCCTTTTCTTCGCAACCTCGTGGATCGTCCTCGGCATAAGTGGCGTCTTCCCCCGCACGAGCACAGGGAATGACCTGGTCATTGCGATGTTCTTCGTCTTCGCGCTGGGAGAGGTCCTTCTGTCCCCAGTCGGAGGCCCGCTCGTGTCGATGATGGCCCGTCCCGGCCTGCAGGGCCGCTACATGGCCACCTCCTCGAGCATCTTCACCCTCTCGAACGTGCTCGGGCCTGCCATTGCTGGAGCGATGCTCGGCGCCGGGCTCGGGGACGCCTACCTAGGCATCCTCGTCGGATGCTGTGCCGCCGCCGTCATCGGCTTCCAATGGATGCGGCGGACGCTGTCACCCGAGATCGACAACGCTCCTTCGTTCCGTTCGGACGAGACCGCGAGCAAGACCGACGTGGCCGAAGAGGCTCGGCCCGCCTAACGCCCGGGCTCAGTGTTCGAACCGGTGGACGAGATCGGCTCCGGGCGGGCAGGTGGAGCGCGCGAGGGCGGTTCGCAGGTCGCCGGCGCCCGTGGCGTCGACAGCCTGCCGGACCATGTCCGGGGTGACGAGCTCCAGAGCCTCGCCGCACAGGCTTGCTGCCGCCTCGGCGAGTTGGCTGGTCAGGACGCGGCCCGTGCCGAGGAGCACCCATACCGGAACCTTCGCACGCACCGCCTGCTCGACCACCGATGCGACCGCAGGCTCGACGAACAGACCCGGCCCACCGGCAAAGCAGGGCTCGACCAACAGCGCCGCGGCCCCTTCCAGCGCCTCGCGGGCCTCCTCGACCTCGAACCCAGTGGCATCCTCGGTCACCGCACCCAGGGCCTGCAGCTCATGGCGGAGTGTTCGATAGGTACCGACCAACCGCACGACGTAGGTCCCCCGCCGTGAGAGAGCCTGGCGGAACAGATCGGTTGGGCTCGTCGCGCAAAGAACGTCCGAGCTGGTGAAATCCACCCGGAGGGCGTCCGACACACGATCAGGGACGGTGTCGGAGTAGAGCTCGGCGGAGATGCGGTGTGCGGTCTCGAGGGCATCGTCGCTCGCGATCAAGTGAGCACAGACCCACCAGAGCGGGCCACAACCTGGGTGACGTTGCACGAGGCGCCGGCTGGCGGTTAGGACTGCTGCCGGCTCCTCGGATCCGAGCTCACCGAGAGTCCAGGCGGCCTCGCTCGCGATCGTGGCCGCCGGCTCGCCGTCGGCCCGTGCAATCCACCTGAGACGCTCGATCGGGTGCATCCAGTCCTCAGCCGACGATCCCGCCCCGCGTCATGGCGAGCACGTCGAGCGCTTTGTCGACTTCCTCTTCTGACAAGAGGCCGCGCTCGAGCACGACGGTACGGAGGTCCTTGTTCTCTGCCAGCGCCTGTTTCACGACCTTGCCGGCTTCCTCGTACCCGATGTACGGGTTGAGAGAGGTCACGATCGACGGCGACGAGAGCGCGTAGGTTGCGCAGCGCTCTTCGTCCGCCTCGATGCCGACGACGCACTTGTCGGCCAGCGTCCGCGCCACTGAGGCGAGCAACCGGATCGACTCGAGCAGGTTGCGCCCGATCACGGGCAACATCACGTTGAGCTCGAAGTTGCCCGCCGCGCCGCCGAATGCGACGGCGGCGTCATTGCCGACGACCTGGGCGACGACCTGGCACACGGCCTCAGGCACGACCGGGTTGACCTTGCCCGGCATGATCGAGGACCCCGGCTGCAGGTCCGGGAGGTGGATCTCGGAAAGCCCGCACCGGGGTCCGGAGGACATCCATCGCAAGTCGTTCGAGATCTTGTACATCGAGACTGCGATGGTCCGCAGCACGCCGGACGCCTCGACGAGCGCGTCACGTGCACCCTGGGCCTCGAAATGGTCCCTTGCCTCGGTGAGCGGCAGGCCGGTCTCCGAAGAGAGCACCTCGATCACCCTTGGAGCAAAGCCCGCCGGGGCATTCAAACCCGTCCCGACCGCAGTCCCGCCAAGTGGCAGCTCGGCGACTCGGCCGAGCGATCCCTCAAGCCTCTCGACTCCGTGCTCGATCGCCGCCGCGTACCCGCCGAACTCCTGTCCGAGCGTGACGGGCGTCGCGTCCATCAGGTGGGTTCGCCCGGACTTCACGATCACGGCGAACTCGGACTGCTTCCCCCGGAAAGCGCCCGCGAGCTGCGTCAATGCAGGTACGAGGTCCGCCACGATCTCCCGCGCCGCCGCGAGGTGGATTGCCGACGGAAAGACGTCGTTCGACGACTGAGAGGTGTTCGGCTCGTCGTTCGGCCGGATCTCGCGGCCGAGCCGTTCGCTCACGAGGTTGGCCAGGACCTCGTTCATGTTCATGTTCGTCGAGGTACCCGACCCGGTCTGGAAAGTGTCGATTGGGAATTGAGCCTCGTGACCGCCACTCGCTATCTCGGCCGCGACGGCCTCGATTGCTTGGGCGACGTCGTCGGAGACGAGGTCAAGCTCTGCATTCACCCTGGCCGCGGCCCCTTTTATGAGTGCCATCGCTTGGATCAGCGCCGCTTCGACCGGCCGGCCTGAGATCGGGAAGTTCTGCACCGCACGTTGGGTCTGGGCTCCCCACCTGGCGCTAGCGGGAACTTTTACCTCTCCCATCGAATCGTGCTCGACGCGCCACTTGGCCTCGGACTCGCTGCCCGGTCCCGCTCCAGTCACACCCGTACTCGTCATGGCGCCAACGTAGCGGCGCGCTGGCCGCTGAGGTGCAAAAGGCGGTCCCGAATGTGCCGATGACCACCCGTGACGCGCCAAATGGCACCTCGACTGACACCCGAGTTACACGTTTAGTTCTTGTGAACCAGTGAAAAGTCGTTTTGCCGAAAGGTGTTACGGGAACATGACACTTCCGCGGACTCATACCGATAGTGTTGCCACCCCGACGAATCCTGGTTAGGTTTCCCAAGTATTGTGAGACCTGCTGAGGGAAGCCTCGCGGCCGCACGGTCCCAAGGGCCGGCTCGGATCTTGGCCTCGACTGAAAGGCGCGCACGACGCGCCTTCCTCGTCGCTCTCTCCGCTGCCACGCTGCTCGCTGGAGTCGCCGTGCCTGCTGCACTATCGACGATCGGTGCCGGAGCTTCGTCGGTTGCGAGCTTGCAGCAGCAAGCCACACAGCTGGCCCAGGAGATCCAGACCGACTACGCCAAGCTCTCGGTGCTGGACGAGGGCTACAACCAAGCCCATTTGCTTGTCACGCAACTTGAGCATCAGGTAGCGCTCGCGACGACGTCGATCCAGACTGCCGAGGCGACCCTTTCGAAGGATCGTTCCCGCCTTCGAACCGTCGCGATAGACGCCTACGTCGACGGTGACTCCAATTCGGGGCTGACGGTGTTGCTGACCGGCGACTCGAAGCAGGTCCCGATGCAACAGGCTTACCTGAAGGCCGCCTCGGGCGATCTCGGTCAAGCCGAGGCCACAATGACCAACGCGCAACACTCGCTCTCCGACCGCCGCAGTGCCCTGCTGAAAGACGAGAGCGGAGCGAAGGCGGCACAGCAGAAGATCGCCCAGGAGCGCAGCCTCGCGCAGACCATCACTGCACAACTCGAGAACGAGCTCTCGAGCGTGAAGGGGAGTCTCGCCCGGGCGGTGGCCGCCGCCGAGCAGGAGCGTGCCCTTCAACAAGAGGCTGCCGCCGCAGCGAAGACTCTCGCCCAGCAGCAACAGGTGAACCCGCAGCCTCCGTCACCTCCGCAGACCCCGGCGCCAGTGACGGGCGGCGGATCGGGTGCGGTCGCGGTTCGGGCAGCCGAGTCACAGCTCGGGGTTCCTTATGTGTGGGGCGGCGCGACCGCGGGGGTTGGTTTCGACTGTTCTGGACTCACGATGTGGTCGTGGGCCCAGGCAGGCGTGAGCCTCGCCCATGGAGCGACGGACCAGTACTACGCGATCACCCACGTCTCGATGTCGAACCTTCAGCCGGGGGATCTCATCTTCTACGGTGGCTCCGGGTACCTCTACCACGTCGTGATGTACGCGGGGTCGGGCCCGTACGGCAGCAATACTGTCATCCAGGCCGAGCAGACCGGCACGAACGTGATGTACACGCCGATCCCGCCCGGGGCTTACGGAGCCGGTCAGCCCTGACGCCCAGCCAATCCGGAAGGAGGCGTGAGCCCGGCGCTCTCGCCCTTCGGACCAGGCACCCCAGAGAAACGGTAAGCCACCGCCACACCCACCTGCACCACCCACGCTGTGCCCGTGTCGTCGCCCATCACGCGGTCGTATACGGCATCGGCGATGGCGCTCGGGGCGATCATCGGGAAGTTGGCTGACTCGATAAGTTGGCGCCCCGCATCGTTGATGAGGGGCGTGTCGACGATGCCGGGACAGATGGCATTGATCGTTATCCCTTTGGCCTCGAGCTGTGGAGCGAGCGCGCGGACAAGGCCGACCACGGCGTGTTTGGTCAAGGCGTAGACCGGATCCGGCGCGTACGCGATCAGGCCTGCAAGCGAAGCGGTCGCGACGATGGCTCCGCCGCCACGCCGCTCCATCGCCGGCACGACTGCTCTCGCGCCGAAGAAGACCCCGTCAACGTTCGCACGCATGATGCGGCGGTACTGCTCGTCGGTCACCGACAGTAGGTCGGTCGCTCCGGTCACGACGCCGGCGTTGAGGTAGGCGATGTCGATGCCACCGAGCTCGTTCGATATCGCCGAGACAGCCGAGGCCCACTCGGCCGCGTCCCCCACGTCGAGCGGCAGATACCGCGCATCGAGTTCCTCTGCTGCGGCCCTGCCCTTCGCCTCGTCGAGATCGACTACGACGATCTGAGCCCCTTCGCTCCGCAGTCTCCTTGCGGTGGCCAAGCCAATCCCGGAGGCGCCCCCGGTGATGAGCGCGATCTTGCCGTCGAGGCTCGTCATTTCCGCAGCGTAACCTCGGGCCTGTGCAAGCTGTCGTGATCGATTCGGGCTCCGTTCGCGCTGGCGAGCGACCCGACCCTGTCCCTTCGGAGAGCGAGTTGCTCGTGGCTGTCGAGGCCGCAGGGGTGAACAGCGCCGACCTGCTCCAACGTGCAGGTCTTTACCCGCCACCACCCGGATCCCCGGTCGACATCCCCGGGATGGAGTGCGCAGGCACCGTCGTCGCCGTCGGGACGAACGCCAGCCGTCACCGAGTCGGCGACCGGGTCATGGGTCTTGTGGGTGGGGGTGGGCAGGCCGAGCTCTGCCTCGTCGAGGACTCCGTCGCGATCTCTGTTCCCTCTCATCTGAGCTGGCCCGAAGCCGGCGGATTCCCCGAGGTCTTCACGACGGCGCACGACGCATTGTTCACCCAGTGCCACCTGGCAGCCGGCGAGCGTCTGCTCGTCACTGGGGCTGCCGGCGGTGTCGGTCTTGCCGCCGTGCAGCTCGGGCGTGAGGCCAGAGCATCGGTGGTCGCGAGCGTGAGACGTGCCGAGTTACGAGATGCGGTTCATACCTTTGGCCCCGAGGCCGTCATCGACCCGGACGACGAGGCGTCGCACGGGCCTTACGACGTGATCATCGAGCTCGTCGGCGCAGCCACTCTCGGAGCACACGTGAAAGCTCTGTCCACCGGTGGCCGGATCGTGTTCATCGGAGTCGGAGGCAGCGGCTCGCGCAGCGAGATCGACGCGTTGCAGCTCATGGCCAAGCGGGCCGTCGTGCGTGGATCGACCCTGCGTTCCCGCTCGCTGGCGGACAAGGCGGCCACACGGGTGGCACTCGAAGCCGACGCTCTCGTATGGCTGGCTCGCGAGGCGGTACGCGTGCCTGTCGAGGCCGTCTACCCCTTCGGCCAGGCTCAGGAGGCCTACGAGCGCTTCGCTGCCGGCGGGAAGCTCGGGAAGATCATCCTAGTCTCGGAGCCCGCGTGACGCCGGGCGAGGAAGACGCTGTCCGGGAGGGCGATCTTCTGTTCAAACCCGACGCCCGCCGCGTCGAGCGCGCGCGGATCACCCACTTCATGGAGTGGCTCGCTATCGAGCGTGGGCTTTCGTTTGCTTCGTACCCGGAGCTCTGGGAGTGGTCGGTCCGGGACCTAGGCGGCTTCTGGTCGGCGTTCGCCGATTGGGCAGAGGTCCCGTTCGGCGCTCGGGCGAAGGTGGCCTTCGTACCAGCCGGGATCACGGACGGGCGGCCTTCGGCGGAGGGTGCCAGGTGGTTCGAGGGCGCCACGCTCAACTACGCGGACGCCGTATCTCGCCACGACCCCGAGTCGCTCGCTGTGATCGCGCTAGACGAGCGCGGCAACCGGGAGGCGCTCACCTACGGCGAGCTCGTCTCGCTCGCCGGGCAGGTGGCGACCGGATTGGCCGGGTTGGGCGTTGGCGTAGGCGACCGGGTGGCTGCGGTTCTGCCGAACGGGGTGGCGGCGGTCGTTGCGTTTCTTGCGACTGCGAGCCTCGGTGCCATCTGGTCGAGTTGCGCGCCAGAGTTCGGGGCGGCGTCGATGGTCGACCGCTTCCAACAGATCCGACCGAAGGTGCTCATCGCAGCCGACTCGTACTCCTACGGTGGCCGCGAATTCGAGCTCGGGGCGAAGCTCAGCTCGCTCGCCGAGGCGCTCGACGGGACGACCGTGACATCATTCGACCAGCTCACTGTGGTTGACGAGACCGCGAATGCATCGGGCGGACGGCTCGATCTACCGGCCGTGGCCGTCCCTTTCTCACATCCGCTCTGGGTGCTCTACTCCTCGGGCACGACCGGGTTGCCGAAGGCCATCGTGCAAGGTCACGGCGGGATCGTCCTCGAGCACCTGAAGGCGCTGTTGTTGCAGAGTGATGTCGGGCCGGGTGAGCGGTTCTTCTGGTTTTCGACCACTGGGTGGATGATGTGGAACCTGCTGGTGGGAGGCCTGCTGACGGGCGCCACGATCGTGTTGTACGACGGCAGCCCTGTCCATCCGGACCCGATGGCCCTGTGGAGGATGGCCGGCAGTGAGCAGATCACTTACTTCGGGACGAGCGCCCCGTGGATCGAGACGTGCCGCAAGGCAGGGCTGCGGCCGCGCGACGAGCTCGATTTGTCGTGCATCCGGTCCATCGGCTCGACCGGAGCGCCACTCTCGCCAGAAGGCTTCGCCTGGGCAACACGAGCGATCGGCGACGACGTGCTAGTCGGCTCGGTGTCGGGAGGCACAGACGTCTGCACGGCATTCCTCGCCGCCTGCCCTCTGCTCGGCGTCTACGCGGGCGAGCTGCAATGCGCCGCTCTCGGTGCCGACGTCGAGGCCTTTACAGAGGACGGCGCCGCCGTCGTGGGCGAGGTCGGAGAGCTCGTCGTGACAACGGCGATGCCGTCCATGCCGACAGGGCTGTGGGGGGACGACGACGGCAGCCGGCTTCATGCTGCCTACTTCGATCAGTACCCGGGAGTGTGGCGCCACGGCGACTGGGTAAAGCGCACCGAGCGCGGCACCTACGTCGTCTACGGGCGCTCGGATGCCACGCTCAACCGGGGCGGAGTGCGCATGGGGACAGCCGAGTTCTACCGCGTGGTCGAAACCATCGAGGAGGTGGCGGACAGCCTCGTGATCGACACCTCCGAGCTCGGGCGAGAGGGGGAGCTCATCTTGTTCATAGTGCCTCAGGCTGGCTCGTCTGTATCCGACGTCGAACCGATTCTGCGCTCGAGGTTGCGGGAGCAAGTGTCGCCTCGGCACGTGCCCGATCGAGTCATCGGCGTCTCGGCGCTCCCCCGGACCCTCAACGGCAAGAAGGTCGAGGTGCCGATCCGCCGGATCCTGCTCGGCACGCCGATCGAGCGAGCTGTCTCGCACGACGCTCTCGCCGACCCGGGGGCACTGAACGAGGTCCTGCAGGCACTGGTCGAGGCTGGTCTGCTCCTGGCCTAGAGCCGGGCCGACGTTTCGAGAGGGACCCGGAATACTTTTATAGTTGAAACGTTCACCAGTGATGATGTTTCACACGAGAAGGTTTAAGAAATGACAGTGCGACACGCCGTCGCCAGCCGCGACGAGCTCATCCAGCGAGTGTTCGCGCTGCGCCCGATGATGCAACGCCGCTTCAACGACGAGCTTCATCGTGGGCTGCAAGACGAGCTGCAGAGCGTCACAATTCACCAGCTCTCGGTACTCGAGCACCTCTGCCACGGCGCGGTGTCGATGCGGGAGCTTGCGAAGAACCTCGGAGTTGGCGAGAGCGCGGCCACCGCTGCTGCCGACCGTCTCGTGAAACAAGGCCTCGTGGAGCGCCTTAGCGACCCCGCCGACCGCCGGATCGTTCGGCTAGGCCTCACGCCGAAGGGTGCCGACCTCATCGATCGAGTACAGCAGGCCACTTCCTGCAAGACCTCGAAGATGCTGAGCGCCCTCTCGGACACCCAGCTCGCCCAGCTCGTAGACATCTTCGAGACCCTCAAAGACGCCGCCCTCCAGCCCCTCGACCCAGACCCAGACCCAGACCCAGACCTACT
>PLDN01000104.1:0-12130 GCA_003136185.1 Acidimicrobiaceae bacterium
TCTTGATGTAGTCGGCGTGACCTGGCATGTCGACGTGCGCGTAGTGGCGCTTGTCGGTCTCGTACTCGACGTGCGCGATGGAGATCGTGATGCCACGGGCCTTCTCCTCAGGCGCCTTGTCGATCTCGTCGAACGCCATCACGGTGATCGACGGGTTGTGCTCGTGGAGCACTTTCGTGATAGCCGCGGTCAGCGTCGTCTTACCGTGGTCGATGTGACCCATCGTGCCTACGTTGACATGCGGCTTGTTCCGCTCGAACTTCTTCTTGGCCATTAGTGCCGACCGCTCCGTTTGGTATCTAGGCGGCACCCCCTTGGCGCCGCGTCGTCTGTAATTTGTTGATTGCCGATCAGTTGTCGATCAGTTGTCGAGCGGGCTCACCTGTCGGTGAGTCACTCGCCGGTGACTCGGGCGATTATCTCCCGAGACACCGACTCGGGGACTTCCTGATACGAGTCGAACTGCATCGTGTACGTGGCTCGACCCTGGGTGCGCGAACGCAGGTCGGTAGCGTAGCCGAACATATCGGACAGCGGAACCTGAGCCCGTACGACGTGGGTCGCACCCCTTTGCTCCATGCCCTCCACCCGCCCGCGGCGGGAGGACAGATCCCCGATCACGTCGCCGAGGTAATCGTCGGGAGTGACCACTTCTACGGCCATGATGGGCTCGAGCAGCACAGGACGGGCAGCCCTGCACGCCCTTTTGAAGCCCATTGAACCGGCGATCTTGAACGCCATCTCCGAAGAGTCGACGTCGTGGTAGGAACCGTGCGTCAAGATGACGCGGAGGTCGACGACCGGGAAGCCGGCGAGCACGCCCGAGTTCATCGCCTCCTGGATGCCGGCGTCAACCGCGGGGATGTACTCCTTCGGGATGACACCACCGATGATCTTGTCCACGAACTCATAGCCGCCGCCGGGGCCAGTGGGCTCGACGTCGAGCACGACGTGGCCGTACTGGCCACGACCTCCTGTCTGGCGGATGTAGCGCTCCTCGACCTTCTTCACCGTGTCCCTGATGGTCTCGCGGTAGGCGACCTGGGGCTTTCCGACGTGGGCGTCGACCTTGAACTCCCGCAACATGCGATCGACGAGCACCTCGAGGTGGAGCTCGCCCATCCCCGAGATCACGGTCTGACCAGTCTCGTCGTCGGTCCGCACCCGGAAAGTCGGGTCCTCCTCGCTGAGAGCGAAGAGCGCCCTGCCGAGCTTGTCCTGGTCAGCCTTCGTCTTCGGCTCGACCGCGACGTGAATGACCGGCTCTGGGAACTCGAGCGTCTCGAGGAGGATCGGGTGACCCGGGTCGCAGAGAGTGTCCCCTGTAGCCGTCGACTTGAGGCCGACCACCGCGACGATGTCGCCGGTGTGGATCGAGTCCTTGTCCTCGCGGTGGTTTGCGTGCATCTGGAGGATCCGTCCGATGCGCTCTTTGCGGTCCTTCGTGGTGTTCAGCACACCGCTCCCCTTTTCAAGGGTTCCCGAGTAGACGCGCAGGTAGGTGAGCTTGCCCACGAAGGGGTCGCTCATGATCTTGAATGCGAGCGCAGCAAAGGGCTCGTCGTCGCGCGCCTCGCGCACCATCGGCTCGCCGGTCTTGATGTTCGTACCAGGCGTCGGGCGAATGTCGAGCGGGCTCGGCAGGTAGTCGATAACGGCGTCGAGCATGGGCTGAACGCCCTTGTTCTTGAAGGCCGAGCCACACAGGACCGGAACCGCCGAACCGGCGATCGTCACGCGGCGCAGAGCGCTCTGGAGATCCTCCGCGGTGATCTCTTCTTCCGCGACGTACTTCTCCATAACGGTGTCGTCGAAATTCGAAAGCACGTCGACGAGGTCATGGCGGGCAGCCACGGCTGCCTCGGTCAAGTGGGAGGGAATCTCCTCGGTGGACCACTTCTCCCCCATACCGTCTTCCCAGATGAGCGCCTTCATGTCACAGAGGTCGATGACGCCTTTGAAGGCGCCTTCGGAGCCGATCGGAAGTTGGATGACCGCCGGAAGGGCCTCGAGCCGGTCGCGGATCATCTGCACCGCGCGGTCGAAGTCGGCCCCGACACGGTCCATCTTGTTGATGAAGCAGATCCTCGGCACGTTGTACTTGTTGGCCTGCCGCCAAACTGTCTCGGTCTGGGGCTCGACACCGGCTACGGCGTCGAAGACGGCTACGGCGCCGTCAAGGACGCGAAGCGACCGCTCGACCTCGACGGTGAAGTCGACGTGNNCGGCGTCGATGTGCGCCATGATCCCGATGTTGCGGGTCCTGGCGAGTGGGAATTCACGAATTGGGGTTGCCATTTGCTTCGGTCTCTAAGTCTTCCTCAGTCCGCCTGGCGGACTTCTTGTCGTGATCGATCTGTGACGCCATGGCGCGTACGCGGGCAGCGGGCACATGCCTTCCCAAGGCGGCCGGCCGTCAGGACGCAGTCGTCACCAGCGGTAGTGGGCAAACGCCTTGTTCGACTCTGCCATCTTGTGCATGTCCTCCCGGCGCTTGACAGATCCACCGAGCCCGTTCGAGGCGTCGAGAATCTCGTTTGCGAGCTTCTGAGCCATCGTCCGCTCCCTGCGCTGGCGTGAGAAGGTAACCAGCCAACGGATGGACAGCGTGGTCGCACGCCTGGGACGCACGTCGACGGGGACCTGGTAGGTCGCGCCTCCGACCCGGCGGCTCTTCACCTCGAGCTCGGGACGGGCGTTGTCGAGTGCACGCTTCAACGTGGCGATCGGCTCGGCGCCGGTCTTCTCGCGAACGATCTCGAGCGCGTCGTAGACAACCCGTTCCGCGAGCGAACGCTTGCCACGCGACAGGATCTTGTTCACGAGCTGGGTGACGATGACCGATTTGTAGACCGGGTCGGGAACGAGCTCCCGGCGCGGCGGTGGACCGCTACGGGGCACCTCAGCCGTCCTTCTTCGCGCCGTATCGGCTACGTGCCTGGGCGCGGTCGCGCACACCAGAGGTGTCGAGCGTGCCGCGCACGATCTTGTAACGAACCCCCGGAAGATCCTTCACACGACCGCCTCTCACGAGCACGATCGAGTGCTCCTGGAGGTTGTGACCCACTCCCGGGATGTAGGCCGTGATCTCGTGCCCACTCGTGAGGCGGACGCGCGCCACCTTGCGGAGCGCCGAGTTCGGCTTCTTCGGCGTAGTCGTGTAGACGCGCGTGCATACGCCGCGGCGCTGTGGGGCGCCCTTCAGCGCCGGCGTCTTCGTCTTCGACCGCTTGGTCTCCCGTCCGCTACGGACGAGCTGGGCGATTGTGGGCACGCGCAACCTCTCGAAACGGGGTGATCTAGGTTGCCGCACGCGCGCGCCACTGACGCGCCAATGCGGCTCAAGCATCATACCAGCGACAGCCAGGCGCCGAATCCGGCGGGGTCAGCCGGTGACGACCCTGACCTCGCCCATCATGCCGATGACTCGAGACGATCCACTTGCCTCGGGCACGGTGTCTTTTCACATCGACGACGCCAGCCGGTGCTCCCACTCGGAACGACCCCGGAGTCCAGAGAGCCAGGTCGAGTCGGGCAGGTCCGACAAGAGCACGACGAGCTCGGCGCGAGCCACGGCCGAATAGGCCGTCGCCACGCGGAGACCGAGCTCCTCGAGGGTCAAGCGACCCTCGGCACACGCGGCGCTGAGCTGCTGAACTGCATGTTCGCGCTCAGCGTCCGACGCCCGCATGGGAGCCCACCGCTGGTGGGCTCGATCGGGCTGACGGATCCGGACATGTGCCAAGACTAAAGGGTGCCGGCGGGAGCATCCAGGGACAGATCGGGTCTCGTCGCCCGGTACCGCGTAGCCCCGGCGGGGCCGCCGATGAGCAACGCCGGTGACGGCTGCGCCGCCGGAAGGCCGGCGTCGAGCGGCTCTGTCCCTTCGAAGGTGTGCCAGCGCGCTCGACCCGCTCGCTTGGCCTCGTACAGGGCAAGGTCGGCCCGCGCGAGCAGCGCTTGGAAGTCTTCCAAGAGCCTTTCGCCATAGGTATCGGCAGATTGTCGGCGGGCCTGAAGTGCCGTGTCCCAAATTGGTGCGCTGAGCTTTGGAGCCAGCCTCAGTCGATCAGCTGCCCGAGCCTCCCGGCGAGGAACTCGCGCTCGACCTCGTTCTCGGTGAGTGCGAGGGCCTTTTCGTAGCTCTCGCGCGCCTCGGTGACACGTCCCAGCCGCCGAAGGAAGTCGGCCCGTGCGGAGTGGAGGTAGCCGTAGCTCTCGAGCCGGGCGTCCGCTGCCACGGCTTCGATGGCCTCGAGCCCAACGAGCGGGCCAGCCGCCATGCCGACGGCAACCGCCCGGTTCAGCGCGACCACCGGCGATGGCCAGGCGAGGCCGAGCTCGTCATAAAGGGCGACGATCTGCCGCCAATCGGTGTCCTCCCAGCGGGGTGCCTCCGCGTGTACTGCGGCGATCGCCGCCTGGAGGCCATAGCGCCCGGGCGGGCGGCGCGAAAGCGCCTCACGCACAAGCGCGAGCCCTTCGGTGATCGCGGCACGGTCCCAACGGCGGCGGTCCTGTTGCTCGAGGAGCAAGAGGCGGCCGTCTTCGGATACGCGGGTCGCCCGGCGCGAGTCGGTGAGAAGTATGAGGGCCAAAAGACCCGCTACGTCGGCGTCCTCGGGGAGCAGCGCCCGCAGTATCCGAGCGAGATCGAGGGCCCTTTCAACGAGATCTCGCCGGACGAGGTCGGCCCCGGCGGGTGCCGCATGGCCAGTCGTGAAGAGCAGGTGGACGACGTCGAGCACGCCCCCGACTCGTTCGGGCAGCTCGTCGCGGGCCGGCACCCGGTAAGGAATGCGAGCGGTCGAGATCTTTTTCTTCGCCCTCGTGATCCGAGCCGCCATGGTGGGCTCACTGACAAGGAACGCCCTCGCGACCTCAGATGTCGAGAGTCCGCACAGGAGCCTGAGAGTCAACGCGACTTGAGACTCCCGCGCGAGCGCCGGGTGGCAGCAGGTGAAGACAAGTCGGAGCCGATCGTCGCGCAGGAGCGTGTCGTCGTTGGCCCGAGCGACCGTCTCTCCTGGGTCCTCTTCGAGACGATGCGCGTCCGCCTCCACGAGGAGTGGCATCGCCCGACGCCAGGTGCTCTCGCGCCGGTCGAGGTCGAGCGCCCGGCGGCGTGCCACCGTGGTCAACCAGGCGCCGCGGTTGAGCGGGATGCCTGTTGCGGTCCAGGCTGTGAGCGCCCTCGCGTAGGCCTCCTGCACGCACTCCTCTGCAACGTCGATATCTCGCGTGACGCGCACCGTCGCGGCGAGGACGTATCCCCACTCCCGACGGTGCGCGTCCGCGACCGCAGCAGAGACGGCGGCGAGAGACTCGCCCACCTCTTCGATCAATCGAAGACCATGATCGGCCGGACCTCGACACCGCCGTGGCGGGCGGGAACCTGCTTGGCGATCGATATCGCCTCGTCCAGGTCTGCAGCCTCCACGACGTAGTAGCCACCGAGGGCTTCCTTTGTCTCGGCGAACGGTCCGTCGGTCACCGAGAAGCTGTCGGATCCAAAGCCGCGGATGCTCGTCGCAGCCGATGTCGGGTGCAAAGCGTTGCCGCCCTTCAGCGCAGCGCCGTTCGCTTCGCCGAACTCGTTGTGGTCCTTCATCGCCTGGGAGGAGGCCTCGCCGCTCGCGTACGCCGCCTCGTCTTCGTAGATCAAGATCAGATACTCAGCCATCGCTCGCATCCTTTCGCAGCCCCGGTCCGCGTCTCGGGCCGGCTGCATATACCGACGAACGCTAGAGCGCCGGATCGACAGTGCCGCCGAAGAAGTCTGCCCGGGTTCGAGGCGGCCTGCGAACGCGAGAGCACCGCCGCCCGGTAGCCGAGAAGCGGTGCTTTCGAAAACACAGTGAGACGGCCGAGGCCATCAGAGCTGGACCGCCCTTAGGCAGAGTCCTCGTCAGCCGTCCCGTAGGCATCGAAGCCCTCCGGGCCCGGCGCGTAGGGATCGACAGCAACATCCTCGGAGTCGACCGCGGCGTACGGCTGCGCTTCGGTCGGCTCGGCATAGGCGACACCGTCACCCTCCCCGAGGGACGTACGCCCCACGTCGCGGAGCCAAGCTGCCAGGTCCTCAGGCGTGCCCTCGAGGCCATCGCCACCGCCGTCGAGGTCGGAGGACCAGAACGACATGCGTTGGGCTTCGGGCGTCTCCACCTCGAAGGCCCGGTAGCGCTCCATGCCGGTCCCGGCAGGGATGAGCTTGCCGATGATGATGTTCTCCTTCAGCCCGAACAGCTGATCGGAGCGACCCTCGATGGCTGCTTCGGTGAGCACCCGCGTCGTCTCTTGGAACGAGGCTGCCGACAACCACGAGTCCGTCGCAAGAGACGCCTTCGTGATTCCCATCAGCTCGGGACGACCTTCGGCTGCCCGGCTGCCGGCTTGCACGAGCTCCCGGTTCACCGCCGCGTAACGCTGGTTGTCGACCCGCTCTCCCGGGAGAAACGGAGCGTCTCCCGGCTCAGCCACGAGCACCCGTCGCAGCATCTGCCGGACGATCAGCTCGATGTGCTTGTCGTGGATCGACACGCCCTGGTCCCGGTAGACCTTCTGTACCTCTTCGACCAGGTACTGCTGGGTCTCACGGATGCCCTTGATCTCGAGCAGTTCCTTCGGGTCCTTCGGGCCTTCCACGAGTGCATCCCCAGGGTGGACCTCCTGGCCGTCTGTGACCTCGAGGTGCGCTCTCGAGGAGACCGTCACGATCTGCTCGGCACCGTCGTCGGCGACGACCGTCACGCGCCGCCCGGTCTCGTCTTCCTCGATCCGGACGACGCCCGGCTCGCGTACGAGCACGGCAGCCCCCTTCGGGGTGCGCGCTTCGAACAGCTCGACGACCCGCGGAAGACCGTGGGTGATGTCCTCGCCCACCACACCACCGGCGTGGAAGGTACGCATGGTGAGCTGGGTGCCAGGCTCGCCGATGGACTGTGCGGCGATTACGCCGACCGCCTCACCGAGCTCGATCAGCTTGCCCGTCGCGAGCGACTTGCCGTAGCAGGCAGCGCAGACACCTTGCTCGCTCTCGCACGTGAGAACAGAGCGCACGCGGATCCTGTCGATCGCCGGGTCCACCATGAGGGCGTTCACTTCCGCGTCGCCGAGCATGAACCCGGCCTCGAGGACGCTCCCGTCGCTCAACTTGATGGGCTCGAGGAGTACACGCCCGTAGGCGCGGGTCTCGAGGTAGGACCGCTTGCCGGCCTGATCGGGAACAACGTTGTCGATCCAGATTCCTCTGGCCGTCTCGCAGTCGAGGATGCGGACGATGAGCTCCTGCGCGACGTCGACGAGACGCCTCGTGAGATAGCCGGAGTCGGCGGTGCGAAGAGCCGTGTCTGCGAGACCCTTACGGGCGCCGTGGGTCGAGATGAAGTACTCGAGGACCGAGAGACCCTCGCGGAAGGAGGACTTGATCGGCCGCGGGATCATCTCACCGCGTGGGTTCGAGACGAGGCCCTTCATTCCGGCGATCTGCCGCACCTGCTGGGAGTTACCACGAGCACCGGAGTCGACCATCATGTCGAGCGGGTTGAATTCGATCGTCGCAAGAGACCGCTCCATCGCTCGCCCGACCTCGGAGTTGGCCGACGTCCAGATCTCGATCTCCTTCTGGCGCCGCTCGTCGTCGGTGATGATGCCCCGCTTGAACTGCGTCTCGGCCTTCTCGGCCTCGCGCTCGTAGCGGTCAAGGATCTCCCGCTTGTCCGGCGGGGTCTTCACGTCGTCGATCGAGATGGTGAGGCCTGACCGGGTGGCAAAACGGAACCCGAGGTCCTTGATCCTGTCAAGGCTCTCGGCGACTGATGCCTTCGGATAGTTCGCCGCGATCTGCTCGACGATGGACGCGATCGGCGTCGCACGCCGCCCGACGACATCGTTCACGAAGCCGAAGCCGCCAGGAAGTGCGGCATTGAAGAACAGCCGCCCCGGCGTCGTCTCGATCTCCTTCGGCTCTTCACCTTCGGGGATCGGGGTCGGCGCGATGTACTCGCCGTCCTCATCATGGGTGCCGTGACGGCGTCCCCGCAACGGGAAGGCCCAGCCGGCGTCGTTCTTGCGCAACTGGATCTTGGCGTGCAGGTCGACGTCACCTGCCTCGTAGGCCTGCTCCACCTCGTACAGATTGCGGAACACCCTGCCTTCGCCCTTGCGGCCGTCGGCCATCAAGGTGAGGTAGTAAGCGCCGAAGACCATGTCCTGGCTCGGCACCGTGATCGGGCGCCCCGTCGCCGGCGAGAGGATGTTGTTCGCCGACAGCATGAGTATGCGCGCCTCGGCCTGCGCCTCGGCGGACAGTGGCAGGTGGACTGCCATCTGGTCACCGTCGAAGTCGGCGTTGAACGCGGCGCAGACGAGCGGGTGGATCTGGATCGCCTTGCCCTCGACGAGGACAGGCTCGAACGCCTGAATGCCAAGGCGGTGAAGCGTCGGGGCACGGTTCAGCAGGACCGGGTGCTCCTTGATGACCTCGTCGAGCACGTCCCAGACCTGGGTCCGGCGACGCTCGACCATGCGCTTGGCNNGCTTGCCCTTCAACATGTCCGAGAGGCTCTTCAAGGGCCGGTTACCCGGGCCTGTGACAGGACGGCCGCGCCGCCCGTTGTCGAAGAGGGCGTCGACTGCCTCTTGCAGCATGCGCTTTTCGTTGTTGATGATGATCTCGGGAGCCCCGAGGTCGAGCAGTCGCTTCAACCGGTTGTTCCGGTTGATGACGCGGCGGTAGAGGTCGTTCAGGTCAGAGGTGGCAAAGCGCCCACCGTCGAGCTGAACCATCGGCCGGAGGTCCGGCGGGATCACCGGGACCGACTCGAGGATCATCGCTCTCGGGTCGTTCGCCCTGCGGCCCTGCTCGTCGCGGCGGTTGAAAGCAGAGACGATCTTCAGCCGCTTGATGGCCTTCTGCTTGCGCTGGGCGGACAGTGGCCTGCGGCCGTCCGTCGGCTCGATGGCGTTGCGGAGCTTGACTTCCTCCTCGTCGAGGTCGAGCCGGTTGATGAGCGATGCGATCGTCTCGGCGCCCATGCCCCCCTCGAAGTATGCGCCGTAGCGGCTCTTCAGCTCGCGCCACAGCAGCTCGTCCTCGATGATCTTGCGGGCGTGCAGGTCCGATAGCTCGCTGTAGGCCTTCTTCGCCATGTCGATCTCGGAGTTGGCACGGTCGCGGACAGCCGTGACCTCGCGCTCGACGGCGCGCTGGCGGGCACGGATCTCGGCATCCTTCGCTCCGTCCTTCTCGAGCTTGGCGAGCTCCTTCTCGAGCTCGGAGAGGCGGCGCTCGGCCTCGAGGTCCCGCGCGCGCTCGATCTCGCCGATCTCGGTATGGAGCTCGGCTTCGAGGTTGGGGAGGTCGGCGTGCCGTTTCTCCTCATTGACGAAGGTCACGAGGTAGGCGGCGAAGTAGATGACCTTCTCGAGTTGCTTGGCCTTCAGCTCCTCGCGTGCCTCGGTTCCCATGAGCAGGTACGCAAGCCACGAACGGGTCCCGCGCAGGTACCAGATGTGGACAACGGGTGCCGCGAGCTCGATGTGGCCCATCCGCTCACGGCGGACCTTCGAGCGCGTCACCTCCACGCCGCAGCGCTCGCAGATGANNGTGGGACCGAAGATCTTCTCGCAGAAGAGCCCGTCCTTCTCGGGACGAAGCGTGCGGTAGTTGATGGTCTCGGGCTTGCGGACCTCCCCGTGCGACCACGCACGGATGTCGTCTGCTGTCGCTAGCCCGATTCGCAGCTGGTCGAAGTCGTTTACGTCAAGCACCTCAGAAACTCCTCTCCGCTGCCCTGCGAGCGTCCTCCTCATCGGAGCCCCGCTCGGGGCGACTGATGTCGATGCCGAGCTCTTCGGCCGTCCGGTAGACGTCCTCGTCAAGCTCTCGCATCTCGATCTCTTCCCCGGACGTCCCGAGTACTTCGACGTCCAGGCACAATGACTGCATCTCCTTGATGAGAACCTTGAAGCTCTCAGGGATGCCCGGCTCCGGGATGTTCTCGCCCTTCACGATCGCCTCGTAGACCTTGACGCGACCAAGTACGTCGTCGGACTTGATCGTGAGCAGTTCCTGCAGGGCATAAGCGGCGCCGTAAGCCTCGAGGGCCCACACCTCCATCTCGCCGAACCGCTGGCCACCGAACTGGGCCTTTCCACCGAGAGGCTGCTGGGTGATCATCGAGTACGGGCCAGTCGACCGGGCGTGGATCTTGTCGTCCACGAGGTGGGCCAGCTTCAAGATGTAGACGTAGCCCACCATGATGCGGTTGTCGTAGGGCTCCCCGGTCCGGCCGTTGAACAAGGTGGCCTTGCCGTCGGTCCCGATTAGAGGCCGGCCTCGCTCAGGCGACTCCGGCGTCAACGTCTCGAAGAGCTGTTGGATGGTGGGCTTGCGACCCGCCTGATCGACCTCGTCCCAGTGGGCGCCGTCGAACACCGGCGTCGAGATCCAGCTCGTCGGGTCCGTGCGGGGCCTGGTCTTCGTCTCGGTGCCGCGCACCGTCGGGAGAGCCTCGCTCCCGAGGCCTTCCCAGCCCCATCTCGCCGCGTAACCGAGGTGAGCCTCGAGCACCTGGCCGACGTTCATCCGGCTCGGCACGCCGAGGGGGTTCAAGATGATGTCGACCGGGGTCCCGTCTGCCATGTGCGGCATGTCCTCGATGGGGAGGATGCGCGAGATGACGCCCTTGTTCCCGTGTCGCCCGGCAAGCTTGTCGCCTTCGGAGATCTTGCGCTTCTGGGCGACATAGACACGCACCAGTTGGTTCACGCCTGGCGGCAGCTCGTGCGTGTCGTCGCGCGCGAAGACGCGCACCTCGATGACCTTGCCGTACTCGCCGTGAGGCACCTTGAGGCTCGTGTCTCGCACGTCGCGGGCCTTCTCACCGAAGATCGCGCGAAGGAGGCGCTCCTCGGGCGTGAGCTCGGTCTCGCCCTTCGGGGTCACCTTGCCGACGAGGATGTCGCCCGGCCCGACTTCGGCGCCGACGCGGATGATCCCGCGCTCGTCGAGGTCGGCCAAGATGTCGTCGGAGAGGTTCGGGATATCGCGGGTGATCTCCTCTGCTCCGAGCTTGGTGTCCCGCGCGTCGACCTCGTGCTCCTCGATGTGAATCGAGGTGAGCACGTCGTCACGCACGAGGCGCTCGGACAAGATGATGGCGTCCTCGTAGTTGAAGCCCTCCCATGGCATGAACGCCACGAGCAGGTTCTTGCCGAGTGCCAGCTCCCCATTGTGGGTGGAAGGGCCGTCGGCCAGGAGGTCGCCCGCCTGGACGTGCTGACCCTCTTCGACGAGCGCCTTCTGGTTGATACAAGTGTTCTGGTTGGAGCGCTGGAACTTCGCGAGCGGGTAGATCCGGCGCCCGAGCTCGGCACCGAAGCGGTCCTTTGCCCCTGCCCGGTACTCGACCGTCACGTGCTCGCCTGCGACTTCTGTCACGGTCCCGTTGCCCTCGGACACGATGACCTCGCCGGCATCACGCGCCGCGCGTGCCTCAATGCCGGTGCCGATGTACGGCGCTTCGGGCACGAGGAGCGGGACGGCCTGCTTCTGCATGTTGGCGCCCATGAGCGCGCGGTTTGCGTCGTCGTGCTCGACAAAGGGGATGAGGGCGGTCGAGACCGACAAGATCTGCTTCGGCGAGACATCCATGAGGTCGACCTCTGCCGGTGGCACGAAGTCGACTTCGCTCGTGGTCCCGTAAGACGTCGACGTGGCGCCGACGCGCACACCGGCGCCTTGTGGCCCGCGACGAACAAGGACGCGCTCTTCGACAAAGCGCCGGGAGTCGTCGAGCTTGGCCGACGCCTGCGCGATGACGTACTCCTCTTCCTCGTCAGCGGCGAGGTAGACGATCTCGTCTGTCACCTGGCCCTCGACGACCTTGCGGTACGGGGTCTCGATGAAGCCGTGCTGGTTCACCCGCGCGTACGTCGCGAGGTGGCCGATGAGCCCGATGTTCGGGCCTTCCGGCGTCTCGATCGGGCACATGCGCCCGTAGTGGGACGTGTGAACGTCACGAACCTCGAAACCTGCCCGTTCCCGCGACAAGCCCCCTGGCCCGAGAGCCGAGAGGCGGCGCTTGTGGGCAAGCCCCGACAGCGGGTTGTGCTGGTCCATGAACTG
>PLDN01000104.1:12142-30557 GCA_003136185.1 Acidimicrobiaceae bacterium
TCTGGATCAGCTCGCCGACCGAGCGGATGCGGCGGTTGGCGAAATGGTCCTGGTCGTCGAGTCGGTAGCCCGGCTCGCCGTTCGCGAGGTGGAGCATGTAGGTCGAGGCTGCGAGCACCTCCGACGGGCTGAGGACGCCCTGGTCCGGTGACGGGCGCTCAAGATCGACGTCGAGGATCTCGGCGATGCGCTCGATTTCCGGCCCGAGCTTCCGGTTCAGCTTGTAGCGCCCGACCCGTGTCAGGTCGTAGCGACGCGGGTTGAAGAACGCGTTCTCGAAGTAGACACGGGCCGCCTCGAGTGAGAGCGGCTCACCCGGGCGTGCGCGCTTGTAGATCTCGAGCAGGGCGTCGTCGCGTGTCGGCACGAGCTCGCGCTCGCGCTCCCACTGGCCTTCGAGGAAGTCGAAGTGACGCACGAAACGGTTGAGGAGTGCCTCGTCCTCGTAGCCGAGTGCACGCAGCACGACGAAGAGCGAAAGCCGGCGCTTGCGGGCGACACGAGCTCCGGCGGTGACATCGCGGTTCGGCTTTGCCTCGACGTCGAACTCGATCCACTCACCGCGGTAGGGGTGGATAGTTCCGGTGACGATCGTCTTCTGGTCCCGGCCCGGCTGGAAGATGACTCCAGGCGAACGGACGAGCTGCGAGACGACGACACGCTCGGTGCCGTTGATGATGAACGTGCCCCGGTTGGTCATCATGGGGAAATCGCCCATGAAGACCGTCTGCTCCTTGATCTCGCCGGTGGAGGCGTTCATGAAGCGGGCGCGAACGAAGATCGGCGCGGCGTAGGTGATGTCTTTCGACTTGCACTCGTCGATCGTGAACTTAGGCGGCGGACGAAGATCCGGGTCAGACGGATCGAACTCCAGCTCCAAACGGAGCTGGTCTGTGAAGTCCGCTATCGGGCTGATGTCAGCGAACGTCTCGGCAAGGCCTCTTTCGAGGAACCATTGAAACGAGTCGCGCTGTACAGCGATTAGGTCTGGGAGAGGAAGAACCTCGTCCAGATTGGCGAACGAGTAACGCTCCGGTGTACGGGAACGAGAAGGCAAGGTCTACTCCTCGCGAGAACGGGTCGACCAGAAATGGGCGGACCGTGTCTGGGCGCGCGTCAAGGCAGCAAAAAGATTGCGATGAAACGCGGGGAGGGCACGGCAACATGACAGCATACTCGCGACGCGGCGCGCGAGCAACCCCTGGAGCACAAGCCCCGGGGAAGGGTACGGGAGAAGTCGCCCGGCGTCAAGGTTTTTGCCCGACGCCGGGCGGCACCCACCCGATTGCAGGATCGTCGATTACTTGAGCTCGACTGAAGCGCCGGCAGCCTCGAGCTGGCCTTTTGCCTTCTCAGCGTCCTCTTTGGACACCTTCTCGAGCACGGCCTTCGGTGCACCGTCGACCAAGTCCTTCGCCTCCTTGAGGCCGAGGCTCGTGAGCGAACGCACCTCTTTGATGACCTGGATCTTCTTGTCGCCTGCGGCGGTGAGGACGACGTCGAACTCGTCCTGCTCCTCCTCGGCAGCTGCCTCAACGCCGCCACCCGCAGCCGGCGCGGCGGCAACAGCCACCGGCGCAGCAGCAGTCACGCCGAAGCGCTCCTCGAACTCCTTCAGGAGCTCGCTGAGCTCGAGCACCGTCATCGAGGCGATGCCGTCGAGGATCTGTTCCTTCGTGGTTGCCATCATTGCTCCCTATTGTCTCGGTCAGTTGTCGATCTGTATGGGGGTGTTATTCGTCGGCCGACGGCTCGTCGGCTGGACCGTCAGAGGCTGTTGCGGCCTCGTCGTCCGGAGAAACGGACGCCTCTTCCGCCACAGCCTCCGCCGCCGCGTTCTCGTCGGCCGCGGCTTCCGCCACCGGAGCTTCCTCCGGCTCAGCTTCCGCCGCCGGGCTCTCGTCGGCCGCTGCTTCCGCCGCCGGAGCTTCCTCGGCACTCTCCGCCGTCGGGCTCTCGTCGGCCGCTGCTTCCGCCGCCGGAGCTTCCTCGGCACTCTCCGCCGCAGGGCTCGCTTCGTCGTCGACGCTGGTGTCGGAGCCGACGACCGTTTCTCCGGTCGTCGGATTCGATTCAGCGTCGTCGGCAACCGCCGCAGCGTCGTCGACCAAAACGACCGCGTCGCCCGAGGTGTCCCCTGCAGCGCGCTTTTGGTCGATCACCGCAGATATTCCGTAGGCAAGGTTCTGCGGCAGAGCCTTCAGCAAACTGGCGAACTGCTGCATCGGCGCAGCGAGCGCTCCGGCGATCATCGACAGCAAGGTGTCGCGCGACGGGAGGTCGGCGAGCAGTGCGGTCGAGCGAGCGTCGAGAACGCTTCCGCCGACCAGGCTCCCCTTGACTACGAGCGCTGGATTCGTCCGGGCGAAGTCCCGGAGCACCTTGGCGACCGCAGCGACGTCGGCATCGACGAAAGCGATCGCTGTGGGGCCCAAGAGCATGGAATCAACGCCGCTGTTGCCGGTCGCGGCCGTAGCCCGGCGCACGAGAGTGTTCTTGTAGATCTTGTATTCGGCACCGGCAGACCGGAGCGCCCGGCGAAGGTTCGCCAGGTCGGAGACCTTCAAGCCCCGGTATTCGGTCAGGATGGCGGCGTCCGCACGCTCGAGGTGGTCCTTGACCTCCTCGACGACGGCGACCTTTTCGGCTCTAGGTCCGGCCACCGGTACTCCCTTCGTCTCGTTGGAACTGCTGCGATCTGTATCGACCGGCCGCCTGAGGGGGCCGAGCAGCGTGACGAGAGGAAGCCTTTTCGACTTCGCCTCGTCAGGCGGGCGCTTGCCCTTTACGCACCGAAATGCACCGGAGGTCTATGGCGACTGGTCAGTTGTGCCTGGTCATGGTAGCCGACCAGGAGCTGTGGCCCGACAGGAGCCCTTCGAAGCCTGGATCAGGCCGAGACGGCCATCTCCTCGTCCGTGATCCGGACTCTCGCGGGGTCGATGTGAACGCCCGGGCCCATCGTCGACGAGAGGGTCACCGATCGGATGTAACGGCCCTTCGAGGCGGCAGGCTTGACTCGGGAGATCTCTTCGACGACGGCGCGGTAGTTGTCGATCAGCTGCTCGCGGGTGAACGAGACCTTGCCAATCGGGACGTGGACGTTCCCCGTGCGGTCGGTCCGGTACTCGACCCGGCCACCACGGAACTCTGTCACCGCGCGCCCGACGTCGGTCGTAACGGTTCCGGTCTTCGGGTTCGGCATGAGTCCGCGGGGTCCAAGGACCCGGCCGAGGCGACCGACTTGAGCCATCAGATCCGGTGTCGCGATCGTAATGTCGAAGTCGAGGAACCCTTCCTTCTCGATCCTCGCCACAAGGTCGTCGGATCCGACGACGTCGGCTCCGGCGGCACGAGCCTCAGCTGCAGCCTCGCCGGAAGCAAAGACCGCTACCCGCAAGGTGCGACCGGTGCCGGCTGGCAACGCGAGCGATCCCCGGACGATCTGATCCGCACGGCGTGGGTCGACTCCGAGGCGCACCGCCATCTCGACGGTCTCGTCGAACTTCGCTGTTGCCAGGCTCTTGACGAGCTCGACTGCTTCGATAGCACCGTAGAGGCTCTGCCGATCGAAACGCGCCATCGCGTCGACGTACTTCTTTCCCTTGCTCACGTGAGTTCCCTTCTCGAGCTCTCGTAGCCGCTCAGTTGACCGAGATGCCCATCGAACGGGCGGTCCCGGCCACTTGGCGCTTGGCGGCCTCGATGTCATTCGCGTTCAGGTCAGGCATCTTCTTTTGGGCGATTTCAGTCAGCTGGGAGTCGTTGATAGACCCGGCGCCCTCTCGGCCGGTCAGGTTGCTCCCCTTTTCGATCCCGGCGGCTTCTCGCAGGAGCACGGTCGTCGGAGGGGTCTTCAGGACGAATGTGAACGTGCGGTCCTCGTAGATCGTTATCTCTACAGGGATGATCGTGCCCCGCTGGCTCTCGGTAGCGGCGTTGTACTGCTTGCAGAACTCCATCGTCTGCACGCCGTGCGGCCCGAGCGCGGTCCCGACTGGGGGCGCGGGAGTTGCTGCTCCGGCGGGGAGCTGGATCTTCACGATTGCAGTGACGCGGCGGCGTGCCATGATCGACGCCTTCTCCTTGACTGTTGTTGTTGATATCTGTGGCCAGGTGGCGCTAGAGCTTTGCGACCTGGCTGAACTCGAGCTCGACCGGGGTCTCCCGGCCGAAGATGTTGACAAGGACCTTCAGCTTCAGCTGGTCCTCGTTGATCTCGGCGATCTGACCGGAGAAGTCCGCGAACGGACCTTCCTTCACTCGCACGGTCTCGCCTTCCTCATACTCGAGGCGAGCCCTCACGCGCTTCACTCCCTCGACGCCCTCCGGGCGCACCTGGAGGATGCCCTCGATCTCCACCCTGCTGAGGGGGGTCGGCTTGGTGCCTGGTCCGACGAAGCTCGTCACACCAGGGGTTTGACGGATGACCGACCAGGAGTCGTCGTCGAGGTCGCAGCGACACAGCAGGTAGCCGGGGTAGACCTTGCGCTGGACGGGCACACGCTTGCCGTTCTTGACCTCGATGACCTCTTCCATCGGGATCACGACCTCGTAGATGTGGTCCTCCATGTTCATGGACCCGATACGGCTCTCGAGGTTGGACTTCACCTTGTTCTCGTAGCCGGCATAAGTGTGGACGACGTACCAGCTCCCGGGCCTGTCGTAAGGGCTAGGTGCGCGCTCGACCTCTGCGAGCTCGGCCTCCCCACCCTCGAGCAGCTCGTCCAAAGCTTCGACCGTTGCGGCTTCGGCGTCCGGAGAAGCTTCGACCGTTGCGGCTTCGGCGTCCGGAGAAGCTTCGACCGTTGCGGCTTCGGCCTCCTCAGAAACGGAGGCCTCTTCCGCAACAATCTCCGCGTCCGCGCTCTCGTCGGCCGAGACGCTGGTATCGGCGTCGACGGTGGTGTCGGAGTCGACGACCGTTTCTGAGGTCGTCGGTGCCGACTCGGCGTCGTCGCCGCCATCAGTAGCGCTCAAGACTTCCTCACTCACTTCGGTGGCCTCGCTCACTTGCGGAACAGGTAGATGACGCTCTTGGCGAAGAGGTAGTCGAGACCGAACACGAAGAGCGTCAGCAACACGATCGTGACGAGCACGACCGCTGTGTAGTTGGCGACCTCGGTCCGACCTGGCCAAGCGACCTTCTGGAGCTCGCTTCGCACCTCTCGGAGATATTCGACAGATCGTTCCGGAATGCCCGGGCGGTCAGCCTTCGGACTTGCGGGGCTCGCGGGCCGGCGATTACCGGGACCAGAGCCAGCGCCAGAGCCGCCGGCAGGCGGACGGCGCGTGCCGCCGGCGCCCCCACCCGCGACGGGTTCACCGTCGGCCCCGAGCGCTCCTTGGCGCTGCATCATTCGTTTGGTCTCTCGGTTCACGCGGGTACCTCGGCTCGACGTTACGAGCTGGCTGAGCAGGGCAGGAGGGACTTGAACCCCCAACCGCCGGTTTTGGAGACCGGTGCTCTACCAATTGAGCTACTGCCCTCCGCACAGGCGCGGCAACCCACGACGGGCGGAGCGGCTAGCAGCCTGGGCGTCATCACGTTAGCACCACGGTCAACGAGTAATTGCAGGCGGCACCGGCCCGAACTTACAGGGAGGCTCCCTGTGCTTGCCGCTCACCACGCTCGGCGCGGTTGCGAGCGAGGGCGAAGACGACAAGGGTCGTGCCGGTCCCGACAGCCGCCGCCACCGCCGAGCCATAGGCAACCCGCCGGCCCGTGAGGACAGAGCGGATCGCGCGCCTGTTTGCCGCACTCTCTAGTGCCGACAACACGTCGGCGACCACGCCAGGCGGCACCACGACGTCACTCGTGCGCACTTGATGAAGTAAGCGGAGCAGCTTGCGGTATCTAGCGAGCTCTGCCTGGCACCGCAGGCAGTACTCCACGTGGGCGACGAGCACTCCGGAGGCCTCCGCACCACCGTCGAGGATGCCCGGGAGCTCACTTGCCACCTGCTCACAGGCCACGCTTCCCGGCCTCCTCCACGGACGAACGATGCGCCCCCACGCTCGGCGACAGTCCTCGACCAGCGCTACCTCCCCCACTGCGTCAGCTCGCTTCCTCGTCGAAAGACTCGACGCGGCGGCCGGCCGGCCCCTCGACATCGCCCGACGCAACAACGCCCGAACGGCGCACCGGGAAGATCCGCTCGCGGAGCAGTCGGCGAGCCCGGTGGAGGCGCACCTTGGCAGCCGATTGGCTGATGCCGAGCTCGCGGGCGATTTCGCGGTGCGGTAGGTCGTAGACGTCGCGGAGCACGACAACGACGCGCAAGCCGTCCGGCAGCTCACCGAGAGCCCGGACGAGGCGGCCTCGCTCGTCGGCAGCACTCGCGGCCGACTCGGGATCGCGCTCCGGTCGCAGATCGGCCAGATCCATGCTCTCGTCGAGGATCGCCGTCGCCGATCGGTTGCGGCGCTCGAGCAAGCGCGCGGCGCAGTTGACGGTGATGCGGTAGAGCCAGGTGGTGACGGCGGAGTCGCCGCGGAAGCGCTTGAGCCCCCGGTAGGCCCTGAGATAGGTCTCCTGCACGACGTCGCGGGCATCGTGCTCGTTCCCGACCAGTCGGTAGGCGAGCTGGTAACAGGTCGACGAGGTGGCGACCACGAGTAGCTCGAACGCGTCTCGGTCACCGTCGCGAGCTCGCGCGGCAAGGGCGTCGAGGTCGAGCGAGGCCGCGGCGTGCGGCTCCTCGGTCTCAGACGACGGGTATCGCAGCGCGCTCACTTCCGACAGGCTCAGCGTGTCTCTTTGTGGACCGTGTGCTGGCGATCGAAGCGGCAGTACTTATTCATCTCGATCCGCTCACGATCGTTCTGCTTGTTCTTCGTTGTTATGTAGTTGCGCCGCTTGCAGACTTCGCAAGCAAGCGTGACCTGGACTCTCTTCTCGTTCTTTGCCATTTGCCTTCCTCGTCGCGCGCCTATCTGATCGGGCCTGGTAGCGGCGGCGGGACTCGAACCCGCGACCCCACGATTATGAGCCGTGTGCTCTTACCAACTGAGCTACGCCGCCAGGGAGCCCCCTGTCGGAATCGAACCGACGACAACAGCCTTACCATGGCTGTGCTCTGCCGACTGAGCTAAGGGGGCCGGCCGGACGGGCTGGAACCCGTTCGCAGGCTGATTGTATCCCGCCCGAACTCGCGCCCGCGTATACGATCGCCGAGGATGGAGATCCGGCGGGCGACTGAGCGTGATGGGGACGCGATTCTCTCCATCTACAACGGCGAGGTGCTGACCTCGACCGCCACGCTCGACCTCGTCCCGCGGACCAACGAGGAACAGCGGGAGTGGATGAGCGCCCACGCCGGCGTCTACCCCGTGCTCGTGGCGGATAGGCGGCGAGTGGTGGTCGGCTTCGCATCGCTCTCGCCTTATCGGCCGAGGCCCGGCTACTCGACCGCCGTCGAGGACTCCGTCTACGTGGCGGCGGACGTCCGTGGCGAGGGCGTAGGGCGCCTCTTGCTCGAAGCTCTACTCGAGGCCGCCCGATCCCACGGATTCCACTCGGTCGTCGGCCGGATCAGCGCCGAACAGGAACCTTCCATCAAGCTCCACGAGGCGTGCGGCTTCGCCATGGTCGGCATCGAGCGCGAAGTCGGACGTAAGTTCGGCCGCTTCATCGACGTGGCCATCGTCCAGCTGCTCCTGTAGGGGCCGCAGCCGCCAGCCAGAGCGGCCTCAGTCGCCAGTCGCCGGCGCGCCGTGCCGCCCGACACCGCCGGCAAAACGGGCCGCCCCCGCCAAAGTCTCCCCCGACTCGAGCGTCGCGATCCCGTGGACGAACTCGTTCCCGATCGCGGCGGCCTCGTCCATCCCCTCCGATTCGAGCAGGCTTGCCCTGTCGCCTCGCATGCACAGCTGCGGAAGGGCCGCGAGCTCCTTCGCGAGGCACACAGCCGCGACGAGCGCCTCACCGTCGCCGACGACGCGGTTGGCAAGCCCGATCTCGAGCGCTTCGGCGGCGCCGACCGGGCGGCCCGTGAGCACGAGGTCAAGGGCTCGGCTCGATCCGATCAGGCGCGGCAGGCGCACGGTCCCGCCGTCCACGAGAGGGACGCCCCAGCGGCGGCAGAAGACACCGAACACGGCGCTCTCGGCCGCCACGCGCAGGTCGCACCACACGGCGAGCTCGAGGCCCCCGGCTACGGCGAATCCCTCCACCGCCGCGATGACGGGCTTTCCGAGACGCATCCTCGTCGGTCCCATCGGGCCGTCT
This sequence comes from Acidimicrobiaceae bacterium, assembly GCA_003136185.1. GTDB lineage: Bacteria > Actinomycetota > Acidimicrobiia > Acidimicrobiales > Bog-793 > Palsa-601. The sequence goes on from PLDN01000104.1 coordinate 20,373, forward strand.
CCGTCGGCGGTCACCCGGTTGCCGCGGCCATCCGCGATCGCCTTCAGGTCGGCCCCGGCACAGAACGTCCCTCCCGCTCCTGTCAGGACCGCCACCGCGAGGGAGTCGTCAGTGTCGAACTCCGCGAAGGCGGAGGCGAGCGCTTCGGCTGTTGCGCGATCGACTGCGTTTCTCGCGGTGGGCCGATCGATCGTGACGACGAGTATCTGCCCATCCCGCTCGGTCAACACCGTCTCTTGTGTCGGAGTAGTCGCACTCATAGTCCGGCCGGCACCTCTTCTCTAGTCTCGGCGGCCGTCGCACGCCGGGCGCGCCATATCGGGATCCCTTTGCGGACGCGGGGTACCAGAGGAACGACCAGCACTGCGAGGAGTGCCGCGCTCCCGAGGGCCACGATCAGGGGATTTGCTTGGTCGAGCTCGACCACCAGATACTTCGCGTCTCCAAGCCCGAGCAACGTCACGACGAGGGCGAGCCAGACGAGCGCTGCGCGCAGACGTCCCTCCGCCACAGGCGCAAGCAGGACCACGCCCCATGCGAGATACCAGGGCTGCATGACAGGCCCGAGAACGACGACGACGAGCATGGTGAGGCCGATCGCCCGCAAGCTCGAGGCGCCTCCTTTTGACCTCCAGAGCAGCACGACCCCGATGATCCCCGCCGCGAGCGCGCCGGCACTGCGTGTGACCGTCAGCAGCGTGTGGGAGAGGTCGCCGAGGCCGACGGCCGAGACCAGCTTGGCGAGCACGAGCCCGACTGCGGTCATCGGGTCGAGGTAGCTGCGGAGCGCGTCGGGATTCTCGAGGCCCTTCGCCCAGCCCCAGCCGAGACCGACTGCTTGGGTGATACCCGCCATGACGACGAGAGCGATCGAACCAGCCTTCGCAAGCGGTTTCAGGCGATGACGCCAATCGATCCCCGGCCCGAGCCAGGCCCACCCGATGTAGACCACCCCGATGAGGGCCGGCACCTTCACGAGGCCGGCGAGCGCGACGAGGATCACGCCGATCACAGGATGTCGCTCCCTCGCAAGTGCAAGTCCGGCGACGAGCAGACCGAGCATCAAGGCGTCGTTGTGCTCGCCGCCGATGAGGTGGATGAGCACGATCGGGTTCATGACGGCGAAGACGAAGGCAGCGCTCGCGTCCCGCCCATAACTGCGGGCGAGGCGGGGGATGAACACGCCGATGAGCGCCACTCCGAACAGTGCCACGACCCGGAACATCACGAGTGCGCCGAGCTCGCTGTGGTTCACGAGCATCTGGATCACGCCCGCCAGCCCAAGAAACGCAGGCCCGTACGGCGAAGTCGTGCTAATCCAGAGCCCGTCGGTGAGGCGCGTGTAACTGTTGGCTCCGGTGCCGAGGATATAAGGGCCGTACCGGTACGGGCTGATGTGGTAGCTCATCATCTCGCCCTGCGCGACGTAGCTGTAGGCGTCCCGGCTCAGGAGTGGCGCGACGAAGAGAAACGGAAGAGTCCACGCCACCATGACCAAGACGTATATGCGAACAGGCATGCCCGGGTGCTCGCGTGCGAGGCGGCCGAGCCGGATCCACGCTCGCATCAACAGGGCCATCCCGACGTAGAACGCCACGATCGAGAGGTAGAAGTTCGTTCCCGGAGGCGGAGTCACGCCGATGATCGGACTCGGCGCCGGCCGCAGCCCGAAGAACCACGCCGCAGGGCTCGTCGACTTCACGCTGAACGGGGAGCTCGGCTGCGACGCCCCCCAGAGGATCAGGACGCTGCCGAGCGAACCTGTCACCGCCGAGTGCCAGAGCCGCTTGCGGATTACCGGATCGTGAGCGACGTAGGGTGTCGGCTCGCCCATCGGAGCGCGGAAAGGTGCGACGAGCACCTCGGCACGGCACATGAGCCCATCGGCGCGGCGTCGGAGGACCGACGCTCGCCTCTCGAGCGGACGCCACACCTTCGATGGTCGCTCGCGCGTCGCCGTACTCATCTCATCCTTGGACAGCTCCCCGTGCGCGGTGAGCCTAATAGCTCAACCTTCGCGCGGGCGGTGCTGGGTACCGAGGCCGGGCGTGATGTAGAGCGCATCACCCGGCTGGAGGACGTCGGCCGTGTGCCAGACGCTCCTCGGGTTCACGACCGCCTGGCGCGGACCGAGCTCGATGCGGTTCTCTACCCCATTCAAGTCCTGGATCACGACGACCTTGCCGGAGAACACGACGACGAGCTCCTCGCCGGCCGGATGGCGCTCCCAGGAAGTCCAGTTGGTGGTGTGCGGAGAGAACGTGACCAGCCGTCCCTCCTCACCGTCGAGCTCTGTCTCGCGCTGGTAGCTCTCGAGGTAGGTCTGGGTCCATTCGAAGCCAGGCAGCTCGAGCGCGACTCCACCGAGTCCGAGGTGTACGAAGGTGGTCGACAACTCGAACATTCGTGGCTGCCTTGACATACGTTGACCAGGTCTTTCTCGAGTGGGCCGGGTAGGATTTGAACCTACGAAGCTTGCGCGGCAGATTTACAGTCTGCTCCCTTTGGCCACTTGGGTACCGACCCGAGGGCCTTCAAGCTACCCGAGAAGCGATAGCTTGCGGACATGCCGACCTTCGACGTGACGTCCGAGATCGACCTCCAAGAAGTCCGCAACGCCGTTGATCAAGCGAGCCGCGAAGTGGCGACCCGTTTCGACTTCAAGGACACCGGAGCCTCGATCGAGCTGAAGGAAAAAGAGATCACACTGCACGCGCCAACCGAGGACCGCCTGCGAGCGCTCACTCAGGTTCTCGAGGAGAAACTCGTGCGCCGCCAGGTCTCGCTGAAGGCATTGCAGTACGCCAAGATCGAGGAGGCATCGCACCGCGCCGTCCGCCAAGTGGTCTCGCTGAACGCGGGCATCTCCTCGGACAAAGCGAAGGCGATCAACAAGAAGGTGAAAGACCTCAACTTGAAGGGCGTCAGCTCGCAGACTCAAGGTGATCAAGTGCGGGTCTCCGGCAAGAAACGCGACGATCTTCAAGCAGTAATATCCGCGCTCAAGAACGACGACTTCGACATCCCACTGCAGTTCGGGAACTTCCGCGACTGACGGCGGCTCTCAGCCGTAGTAGCCCGAGTGGACGTAGAGGCACGGAACGCCCTCACTCTCGAACATCTCGAGGTTGCGGCGATCGTCTTCGAGTGCAAGGCGCAGCTCGAACCCGTACTCCTTCAACGCCCTCGTCTCGCGACGCTTGAATTCGACCGCCCGCAAAAAGTCACCCCCCGAGCGCATGACGAGCAGGTCGTATCGCAGGCCGAAGTGCTCGAGCCACGCGACCGTGATCTCGCGGATCCGAGCCGGCCGAGCCGTCAGCAAGATGACCGAGAGCGACGGTTCGAGCAGCTCGAGCAGTCTTGCTACCTCTTCGATGAGCGGATCGGCCCCTGCCGCCTCGAAGAATCCGTCCCAATCCCGCGAGTAGCCCGACAGGAAATGCTGGCGCCCAGACGCGTCCGACAGCACACCGTCGACGTCAAAGACGACCGCCGGACCGGGGCTCACCGGTCCGCTATGCCATTGCCAGCTGACCGGGCCTTCCTCGGGAGTACTCACTCCTCGCCAGGCTGGGCGGCGGCTCGGTTGCGCAGTTCCTCGACGACGCTCGCGTCCGCCAGAGTCGTCGTGTCGCCGAGGTCTCTTCCTTCGGCCACGTCGCGCAGCAGCCGGCGCATGATCTTGCCCGAGCGCGTCTTCGGCAGGTCATCGGTGAAGATGATCGTCTTCGGCCGGGCAATCGGGCCGATCTTCGTCGCGACGTGCTTGCGCAGTGCCTCGCCGTGCTCCGCATCCACTTCGACGCCGGAGATCAACGTGACGAACGCGATGATCGACTGCCCGGTGGTGGCATCGAGGGCGCCCACCACCGCTGCCTCGGCGACTGTCGGATGGTCCACCAGCGCCGACTCCACCTCTGTCGTCGACACGCGGTGACCCGAGACGTTCATCACGTCGTCCACCCGCCCGAGCAGCCAGAAATAGCCCTCGTCGTCGATCTTGGCGCCGTCGCCGGCGAAGTACTTGCCTTCAAAGCGGCTCCAGTAGGTCTCGCGGTAGCGCTCGGTGTCCCCGTAGATGCCGCGGAGCATCGATGGCCAGGGCCGCGACAAAGTGAGGTAGCCGCCACCCCGATCGATGCTCACGCCGGCGTCGTCCACGACCTCAGCCGAGATCCCCGGGAGGGGGAAGGTTGCCGAGCCCGGCTTCAGGGTCGTGACGCCAGGGAGCGGCGAGATCATGATGGCGCCGGTCTCTGTCTGCCACCAGGTGTCGACGACAGGGCAGCGAGAGCCGCCTATGTGGGTCCAGTACCAGATCCACGCCTCGGGGTTGATGGGTTCGCCGACCGAGCCGAGGACTCGCAGGCTCGTGAGGTCGTGTGCGGTTGGGTGCTCGGTCCCCCACTTCATGAACGTCCTGATCGCCGTCGGAGCGCAGTACAAGATGGAGACCTTGTAAGCCTCGATGATCGACCACCACCGGTCGCGGCCGGGATGATCCAGCGTCCCTTCGTACAGCACGCTCGTGGCGGCGTTGGCGAGGGGCCCGTAGACGATGTAGCTGTGCCCAGTCACCCAGCCGACGTCGGCGGCACACCAGTAGATGTCAGTGTCTGCGTGGATGTCGAAGACGTACTTGTGGGTGAACGCGACCTGGGTGAGGTAGCCGCCCGTCGTGTGCATGATGCCCTTCGGCTGGGCGGTCGTGCCAGAGGTGTACAGGATGAAGAGCAAGTCCTCTGACTCCATTGCCTCGGGCGGGCAGTGCGCCGGTTGCCCATCGACGGTGTCGTGCCACCACACGTCGCGGCCGTCGGTCATCGCCGTGTCGGGCGCGGCGTCGCCGAGGCGCCGCACGACGAGAACGTGCTCTATCGAAGCGGCGCCACCCGAGAGCGCCGCATCGACGTTCGCCTTCAATGCCACCGGCTGCCCGCGCCGCCAGCCGCCGTCGGCGGTAATCAGTACCTTCGCCTCGGCGTCCTCGATCCGGCCTCGGAGCGCATCGGCGGAAAAACCACCGAAGACCACGGAATGCGCTGCGCCGATACGGGCGCAGGCGAGCATGGCGACGGGCAGCTCAGGGATCATCGGCATGTAGATGGCGACCCGGTCACCGCGCTCGACGCCGAGGCTGTGAAGCGCGTTGGCCGCCTTGCAGACCTCTTCTAGGAGTTCGGAATAGGTGATCGTCCGCGTATCTCCCGGCTCGCCCTCGAAGTAGTAGGCGACCCGGTCGCCGAGGCCGGCCTCGACGTGGCGGTCTAGGCAGTTGTACGAGACGTTGAGCCGGCCGCCGCCGAACCACTTCGCAAACGGGAGGTCCCACTCGAGCACGGTCTCGAACCGCTCGAACCAGGCCAGCTCGCGCGCCTGGTCGGCCCAGAAACCTTCGAAGTCAGCGTCAGCCCTGTCGAACAAGGACCGATCGGCCGTCAGGGCCGCCGCCGCGAGCCCTTCGGGCGGTGGGAAGGTCCGATCCTCTTCGAAGTAGTCCTCGATCGTCGCGCCTCGCTTTGGGTCAGTCGTGTCCTCATGCTCGGCCATGGGCGCATGCTACCGAGGGCGACTGCCAAGATAGGGAACGAGATGTCTCAAACTCACCTCGACCGACTGCCCGACCAGATTCGAGTCGACCTCCCTATCGGCGGGCGGGCAATCGTCGCGAGCGACCTGTTCCTCTCAGATGTCCCCAACCCGTCGTCCGAGGCTGCAGCCGCTTCCATCGCGGCTGCGCTGCGGGCGGTCGAGGGCTCGGGAGTGCTCGTCCTGGCGGGGAACTGTTTCGAGCTCACACCTCGGGCAGGGACGGCTCCGGGGCCAACGCCTGCTGACCCCGCCACCGTCGAGGAGGCGCTCGCGGCTCATCCCCAGTTCTGTTCGGCACTTCGCCTGTTCCTGTCGGGCGAGCCGGCCGGCTGCCGCAGGGTCATCCTCCTCCCCGGGGTTCGTGACCGTGCCATCTGCTACGACCCCGCAGCCGCGGGTCCGCTCGAAGCACTTGGCTGCGAGGTGGCCCTCAGCGCGGATCTCGCAGTGAAAACTGCGTCAGGCGCCAAGGTGGTCCGGGTCGAGCCCGGTTGGAGCTATGACTCGCGTAGCTCCTTCGGCGATCCGACAGACCCGCGCGACACTCCGCTCGGCCATCACGCCATCACGGACCTCTTCCCCGCCGTGCGATCCTCACGCACCGGCTGGTTAGAGGGCATCGACCGGCTGCAGGATCCCGCCGGGCTGCCGCGGTTCGTCGCCTCCCGCCTCATGTACCGGCGCCTGGCGAGGACAGCCTGGTGGCTTCTCGTCCCGCTTGCGGCGGTGGTACTGGGCCGCCTCCCTGGGCTCTGGCTCTTCGGCGTCCCGAATCATCTAAAGGCGCTCAACCGGTTGCTGGTCGACGTCGTAGTGACCATCGGGCTCGAGCTGGCGACGATCGCAACGCTGCTCGCGATCCTCAATCACAGGCTCTGGACCGGTGCGGGCAACGCGCTGCTAGGCCCGCCGGCCGAGCGGGCCAACGACCAGGCGAGGGAGGCGGCGAGGGCCTTCGTCGCCGATGGCGGGGGAGGGCTCGTCACCGGCCACAGTTTGCGGGCGGAGATCGGCAGCGTCGGGCGGGGTTTCTTCGCGAATACGGGAGCCTGCTCGACCGTCGTCGAGGAACGGCGAGCGCTCTTCGGCTTGCCGCCCGTCTTTGTACCGAGCGAGCAAGTCTCGTTCGTCACGATCGAAGGCGGGGCTGACGTCCACGCCCGCTTGACGCTCTCGAGCGAACAGCAGTCGGCCGGCACGCTTCTCGAGCGGATCGCAGTGGGGCCGAGGCGAGCGCCACTGCCGTTCACGGTCGTCGGCTCGTTTCCGGGTGCGAGCTGGCCACCAATCGACGACCCGACCCGCCACCACCGGCTCGTCCGCAGACTCGTCGCGGCCGTCGTCGCGGCCGTCGGTGCGCTCGACATCGTCTCGGCGCTCGTGCCACCGCAGGTGCGCGGCAGCCTGCACCCCTACGTCGGCTACGTCCCGCTCGGGGTGAGCACCACCGCCGGCGCGCTCGTGGCACTCGCCGGCATGACCCTCGTTCTCATCGCGCGAGGGCTCCGACGCGGCCAGCGTCTCGCTTGGAGCGTCGCAGTGGCCCTACTAGGGCTCACCTCGGTGCTGCACGTAGTGAGGAACGGCCAGATCCTCGCAACGGTCGTCTCGATCGCCATCCTCGCTGCGCTTATCTGGGCGCGGGGTTCGTTCAACGGCGGTTACGAGCCTGCTGCCATCCGCACGGCACTCGCGACCGTGCTCGGCGGAGCCGCCGGCGTCGCCGTCACGAGCGCGGCAGTGGTCGAGCTCACGGTCCGGTTCGGCCACCACCACTCGCTCTCGTGGCCAACTGCTTTCGAGGCTGGTGTCGAGCGGCTCGTCGGGATCGACTCGATCTCCCTGCCGCATCGGGCATCGGTCTTCTTGAACCCGGCTGAGCTCTCGATAGGCGTCGGCCTCGCGCTCGTCGCTCTGATCGTGTGCTTCCGGCCGGTCGCGAAGCGGCGCCTCGGGGCTCATGGCTTCGCGTTCGCGCACCGTCACCACGCCCGGGGTGCGCCGGGTCGGGATGCGACGGAAGGCCTCGAGCTCTCGACTATCGATCATGACCGAGAGTTCGACCACGCCCGTAAGGTCGTTCAGCGGCGAGCCAGCGGCACGCTCGACTACTTCGCGTTGCGAGGCGACAAGGTGCACTTCTTCGACCGGGACGGGGTGATCGCCTACGCCGTGCACAACGGCGTCTGCCTCGTGTCGCCGGACCCGATCTGTCCGCCGGAAGAGCGCTCGTCGCTCTGGGCGTCGTTCCGCCGTTTCGCGGATGAGCACGGATGGTCGGTCGCCGTCCTCGGTGCCGGTCAGGAGTGGCTGCCGGTGTACCAAGCCTCGGGGATGCGGGATCTGTACATCGGCGACGAGGCAGTCGTCGTCGACGTAGGAAAGCTCTCCCTCGAGGGAGGGTCCAAGAAGGGCCTCCGCCAGGCGGTGAACCGGATCGCCAAGTACGGATACACGATTTCGTTCCACGATCCTGCCCGTGCCGATCCGGCTCTGGCCGCCTCCCTGCGCGACGTGATGGTGAAGAGCCGGCGTGGAGGGGTGGAGCGGGGTTTCTCGATGACGCTCGGTCGCATCTTCGATCCTTCCGACACCGGTCTGCTGCTCGCTGTCGCGCACGGACCGGGACCAGATACCCCGCCTGTCGCGTTCTGCCAATTCGTCCCGGCGCCGGGCATCAGGGGTTACTCGCTCGATCTCATGCGACGCGATCCGGGCGATCACCCGAACGGCCTGCTCGACTTCATCTTGGTGCGGACGATGGAGCACTTGAAAGAGGAGGGGTACCACGGGCTCGGGCTGAACTTCTCCATGATGCGGGCGGTTCTCGCGGGCGAGGCGGGTGACCGGCTGACGACGAAGGTGGAGCGCTTCGTGCTGAAGCGCATGTCGGACTCGATGCAGATCGAGTCCCTCTGGCGGTTCAACGCGAAGTTCGATCCGGAGTGGCTGCCTCGTTACGTCGTGTGGGATTCGGCCGAGCAGTCGCTCGGGGCGGCGCTCGCCATCGCCCGCGCCGAGAGCTTCTGGGAGATACCCCTGATCGGGCGATTCCTCGTGCCGGCGGAGGGTGCGTCGGAGCTCGAGAACGGAGCTGAGGCTGGCTCGGGGGCTGGCGCTGGCTCGGGGGCTGGCGCTGGCTCCGGGGCTGAGGTCCCGGCCGGGCCTGTACCAGGGCCGGTGCCGGTGCCGGAACCTGCCACCCCGGCATGAGCTGGACCCCGCCGATCTGGTCCTTGATTGCCACGCGTCAGTGGGGCAACCGCTGAGTGCCAGGAGCTGGACGCCAATAGCGCGCGGCAGATGCGCGCGATTGGCGTCGTCCGGCACCCGCGATTACGGGCCCAGTCGGCCGCCCACCCCGTCGCCTCTTCGTCAGCTGGCTGTATTACGAGTGCCGGACGCAATCCGGGCGGACAGGTAGCCGCGATTGCGTCCATCACCGGAAAAACGGGACAGCTACCGCTACCGCCGCTACCGCCGCCAACGCCAGCCAACGCCAGCCAACGCCAGCCCGCCGACGAGGCTCGCGACCTGTGCCGCGTCCGCCCGGCGGGCGCTGCCGAGCCGGCCCGCGCAGCCCTCAGATCAGAAGAGCAGGCCTGCCGCGTGCACGAAGCTGAACAGTGGGCCCGGCCACACGCCGAACACGACGGTGAAGCCAACTGTTATGAGGATTCCAACAGCCGTCGTAGGCGCGATGTCGAGCCGACGGGAGCGGCCCTCGGCCGCTCCGACATCTTCGGCTGCCGCATCGGCCGGCACGGCGAGCAACGTCGCGGTCGCGAGCGATGCGTCGCCGAACTGTGTGAGGGCGCTCGTCGCCGATGGCGCGAGGTCGAGCTCCGCCGCGGTCACCGCTACTCGATCGGCCGGGACGCCGCCAACCCCGAGAGGCACGAGGTCGGTGCCGGCACCGGCGTCGTCGCCGTCCCTCGAGGAAGCACCACCGCCCCCGAACATCACGAAAACGACTCGCAGGTAGAACGCGGCAGCCACCGCGCCAGTCAGCATCGCCACAACGGCGAGGGCGTAAGAGTGCGCCCGCACTGCTGCCTCCACGACGTACAGCTTGCCGAGGAACCCAGTGGTGAACGGAGCTCCCGCTTGTGCGAGCAGGAGGATCGCGAATGCGAGCGCCAACATCGGCTGGCTGCGGCCGAGGCCCCGGTACGACTCGATCGCATGGTCGCGGTCACCGCGCCCCCCGACGATGGTGATGACGGCAAAGCTGCCGAGCACCAAGAACGCGTAGACGAAGACGTAGTAGAGGCTCGCCGAGATCCCCTCGGTCGACGCTGCCTGCAACCCGAGCAGTATGAACCCGGCGTGGTTGATCGAGGAGTACGCCAACATCCGCTTGACGTCCCGCTGTACGAGACCGAGCACAGCGCCGGTCACGAGGGTCAGCAGGGCCACGACCCACAAGATGGGCTGCCACGACACCTCGAGGGAGTGGAACGTGGAGAAGAAGACCCGGAGCAGCGCGGCAAAGCCGCCGACCTTCGCGATCGCCGCCATGAAGCCGGTGGCAGGTGTCGGAGCGCCCTGGTAGACGTCCGGCGTCCACATGTGAAAGGGCACCGCGGC
>PLDN01000074.1 GCA_003136185.1 Acidimicrobiaceae bacterium
ACACGATCGGGCCGGGCCATGATGAGGCACGACGGAGAGCCTGTTCGACCTGGCTCAAGTCGTGCCCGTCGAGCGGGCCGGTGTAGCGGACACCGAGAGCTTCGAAGAACACGTGCGGCTCGACGACCTCTCGCAGAGCCGACGTGAGGCCGTGAACCGAGGCGTAGGCGACGGAGCTCACACCGGATGGAAGCTCGCGGAGGAAGTCCCGCACCCGCTCACGGACTTGCACGTATCTCGGATCGAGCCGCAGCTGGGTGAGGGATCCCGAGAGCCTCGAGATCGTCGGGGCATAGCTGCGGCCGTTGTCGTTCAAGACGATGACGACGCGCGACGCCGAGTGCCCGAGGTTGTTGAGCGCCTCGTAAGCCATCCCACCGGTGAGCGCGCCGTCGCCTACTACAGCGACGACGTGCCGGCCAGAATCGTTGTCTGGGTCCTTCTGTGCTCGACCGGCCGCTATCCCATGGGCCCACGACAGTGCTGTCGAGGCGTGCGAATTCTCGATGACGTCGTGGGGCGACTCGGCTCGGTTCGGGTAACCCGACAGCCCGCCCGCTTGCTTGAGCCCGGCAAAGCCCGCCGCTCTCCCAGTGAGAATCTTGTGCACGTAGGCCTGGTGGCCGGTGTCGAACAGCAATACGTCAGAAGGCGAGTCGAAGACCCGGTGGAGCGCGATCGTGAGCTCGACCGCACCGAGGTTCGATCCGAGGTGGCCGCCGGTGACCGAGACGGCCTCGACGATGAACGAGCGGATCTCGGCCGCGAGCTGGTCGCACTCGCCAAGCGAGAGCGCCTTCAGATCGGACGGAGACGCGATGCGGTCGAGGACTCGGCGAGCGCGATCAGGAGAAGGGGGTGACGTAGGCATAAAAACTCCGTCCTACGCTACCGTCCAGAGGCACCGGACTTCGCTCAGTGTCCTTCCGGGCAGCCGACGGGCATGAGGATGCCGCTTCCGTGGTCTGAATCGCTGGCCTCGACGTGATCCGTTGTCCTAGGAGCATTTGACGACGGATTACTGATTTACAGAGTCGCCTTCTGGGGATAGCGTGGCCGTTCGGTGCCTGCCGGAGCTGGTCGGCGCCTTTGAGACAGGGATCACGCGAGCGCGGGACCAGTTGGACCGCCAACTCGGGAACGTCACAGAGGGAGATCAACGGTGATCATCGGAATCCCGGCCGAGATAAAAACGGCGGAGAATCGCGTGGCCATGACGCCAGACGGGGTGCGTGAGCTGACGGCTCTCGGCCACGAAGTCCGAGTGGAGACCGGTGCCGGCCTAGGGTCGGCCTTTGCCGACGAGGACTTCACGGCTGCTGGCGCCACGATGGTCGGCACGTCGGACGCCTGGGGTGCTGAACTTGTCTGCAAGGTGAAGGAGCCTCAGGAATCAGAGTTCGCCTTCCTCCGCGACGATCTGGTGCTGTTCACCTACCTCCACTTGGCGGCTTACCCAGGTGTGGCCAAGGCTCTCTTCGAAGCCAAGACGACCGGAATCGCCTACGAGACGGTGCAGACTGCTGATGGCGACTTACCTCTGCTGGCTCCTATGAGTGAAGTGGCCGGGCGCATTGCAACGCAGGTGGGAGCGAGCCTCCTCGAGAAGCGAAACGGCACCCGTGGCATCCTCCTCGGCGGCGTCCCGGGCGTCCGCCCAGCTCGCGTCGTAGTCATCGGTGCGGGTCACGTCGGTTGGAACAGCGCCTGGATTGCCCAAGGGATGGAAGCCGAAGTGTTGCTGCTCGATCGCAACATCGATCGACTCCGCTGGGTCGATCAGATACATCAGGGACGGATCATGACGCTCGCCTCGAACAAGGGCTCGATCGAGCGAGCGATCTCCGAGGCCGACTTGCTCATCGGCGCCGTTCTCGTCGCGGGGGGCCGGGCGCCAGTCGTGGTGACCGAGGACATGGTCGCAGGCATGAGGCCAGGCGCTGTCATTGTCGACGTCGCGGTCGACCAGGGCGGGTGTATCGAGACGACGCACGAGACGACGCACGCCGACCCCACCTACTTCGTCCACGGCGTATTGCACTATGCGGTCGGCAACATGCCCGCCGCCGTGCCGCACACCTCGACTTATGCGCTTACGAACGCAACCTTCCCTTACGTCCTCGAGCTCGCCGAGCATGGCGTCAGTAGAGCCGTCGAGTACGACCCTGTGCTTCGGGGCGGCGTCAACACAGTCGCAGGCGAGTGCACGAACGAAGCTGTCGCCGAGGCGATCGGCGTCGGAGTAGTCGACCCGGTGAAGGCGCTCAGCGCGTAGTAGCGCGTCTCGCTCGATCATGCTCATCAGAGCCTCCGCCAGGCGCCGTCGGTCGGCTCGGCCAGCCCGATGGTCATGAGCTGATCGAGGGCGAGGGCAGCGGCGCCAAGACTCGCCTCGCTACGTTGGCACACCACATCGATCGGCCGCGGGTGCTCGTCGAGGGCGGCGTAGACCTGACGCTCCACTTCGCTGCAGCCTCGTAGTCGCTCGATTGCTACGTACCGCTCGAGCAGCTGGGGGGCCGCGTCGTCTCGCGATCCGGGCGCCACTCCTGCCGTCTTGCCCGTGCGTGGTCGTGCGACGCCCTCCGCCACGCATTGTTGGTCGATGGCTACGAGTACGTCGCCGGTGTCCCGGGCGACGTGAGCACCAGCGGACAGCAGCTCGTTCGTGCCCTCCGATGCGAGGCTGCGCACGGAACCCGGCACCGCGAAGACCTCACGGCCTCGGACAAGAGCCGCTTCGACGGTATGCATCGCACCTCCGCTCCTAGTCGACTCGACGACAACAACGACCTGCGCGAGCGCGGCGATGATCCGGTTGCGGAGCGGGAACCGCCAGGGCTCGGGGCTCGCGCCCAGGGGAGCCTCGGAGGCGAGCGCGCCTGCACTCGCGACGCGATCGGTGAGATGGCGGTTCCTACTCGGGTAGTACACGTCGATGCCGCCTCCGACTATGCCCGCTGGTCCAGGACTCCCCGGCGCGACCGCAGCGAGGGCACCTTCGTGCGCCGCGGTGTCGATCCCGGCTGCCAGGCCGGAGATCACGCAGACGCCTGCTTGAGCGAGGCCAGCGCCGAGCTCCGCGGCAACCTCGGTGCCGTAGTGGGTGGCGCGCCGGGTGCCGACGATCGCGGCCGCAGGACCCTCGCACACACTCAACTCTCCGCGGAAGAAGATCACTTCCGGTGGTTGATGGTCGCTCAGGAGGCGGGAAGGGTAGCCCTCTTGCCCCCAGCGAAGGACAGTGACCCCGCCCTCCCGAAGAGTCAGCCAGCTCTGCTCGACGTCGACAGCCCGGGCAGCATGCGCCCACTTGGCGGCAACCTCGGCAGCGTTCTGGGTACGAGGCCGGGGATCGCCTGGTTCGCGGCGGCCGTGCCCAGCCGTGAACGACCGCATCGAGTTGAGCGCGTCGCGCACGCAGGGGCGAGACTCGACCAGCTCCTGCCAGACCTTCAGCGCCTCACGATCGTGAAGGAGCACGGACAGCCGCTGTGGAGTCATCAGCGGCAGTGCGGCCACCGCTGCCGCGTACTTGGTGTCGTCCTGTTCCCTGCTGCCGACGCCGGCAGCAGCAGGAGCAGCGGCGGCGAGTCGGTCAGGCGGCCTCATGCTGCCCACCTGCCTCCGCTGTCCAAGAGCTGGCGCCCCGCCCTCATCTCGAGCGCCGTCGCGGCGGCTTCAGGCGTGACGTCCCCAGCCCTCCCAGCGAGATCGTCGAGCGTCCTCGCTACTCGCCTCACCCGGCTGAGGCCACGTGCGCTCAGGTCACCTCTTTCCATCCGGCGCTCGAGAAGCCGCTGCGCGTGCCGCGACAATGGCGCCACCTCGTTCAAGCAATGCGCCGGTATGGAAGAACTCGTGGGGTATCCGCGCGCCTTGGATAGCGCGCGCGCCGTAGCCACACGCTCGGCCACGACAACAGAGGTCTCGCCAGCAGCCCCTCCGAACAGCTCGGGAGTGGTCGGCCGCCCGACTGACACGTGGAGATCGAAGCGGTCGAGCAAGGGTGCCGAGAGGCGCCGGCGGTACCGCTCGATCTGGTGGGTAGCGCAATTGCATTCACCTCGTTCACCCATTCCGCCGCACGGGCACGGATTCATTGCCGCCACCAGCAGAAACGAAGCCGGGAACTCCACCGTCGCCCGCGCCCGGGCGACCCGGACCACGCGCTCCTCGAGCGGCTGGCGAAGCGTCTCGAGTACCGAGGGTTGAAACTCGCCGAGCTCGTCCAGAAAGAGAACGCCGTTGGTCGCGAGGCTGACCTCGCCCGGTCGCATCCAGGCGGTACCGCCACCGATCACGGCAGCCGCCGATGCCGCGTGGTGCGGCGCTCGAAACGGTGGGCGTCCCGTACGCGCAGCCTCGGGCATGGGGAGGCCAGCCGCCGAGAAGATCCGGCACGTCTGGAGCACCTCGGACCGCTCGAGTGGTGGCAGTAGGCCAACAAGGCGTTCCGCAAGCATCGTCTTGCCGGCACCCGGAGGCCCGACAAGGAGGATGTGATGCCCACCGGCAGCCGCAACCTCGATCGCCATCCGGGCGAAAGGTTGTCCCCGCACGTCCGCCAGATCGGGTTGAGGACCACCGGTCTCGATTGGTGCGACGCCAGGTCCGACTCGGTCAGCGAGCTCAGGCCAGGGCGTGCGGCCGTGCAAGGCCTCGACCAGTTCGCGGAGGCTCCGAGCAGCACGAACCTTGACGTCGGACACGAGGGTGCCCTCAGCGTGCGCGGTCGCCGGCACGACGGCCGCATCGGTCTTCATCGCTGCGACGAGCGGCAGGATTCCGGGGACAGCCCTCACAGAGCCGTCGAGCCCGAGCTCGCCGATGAATCCGCACTCGTGAACCTCCTGGGCGGAGAGCTCCCCGACCGCTACGAGCACTCCCACAGCGATCGGCAGATCGAGCCCAGAGCCAGCTTTTCGGAGACCCGATGGCGCCAGGTTCACCGTCACGCGACGTGGGGGCCACGGGAGGCCACTCGACAACAGCGCAGCCCTTACTCTGTCGCGCGCTTCGCGGCACGCAGCGTCTGGAAGGCCTACGACAGTGAAGCCTGGCAAGCCATTGCTGACATGAACTTCGACGAGCACTCGTCGTCCCTCGACTCCGAGCAGGGTCGCCGATTGGATGGCGGCAAGCACGTTGGTCCCTCCTGAGCAGTTCGGTAGTTCCAGGAGAGGCGCCGGCACATAATCAACGCAGCCACCGCTCGATCAGTGGTTGCAAGTTACGAAAAGGCTGTGACACTCGGTACGAGCAGGGCACTTGGGAAGCGTCCCAGTCCCGCCCGGCGTTGCAACGCTTGGCAATCCGCCGTCAACACCCCCGAAAGTTCGGCTCTCGCCGCTCGAGAAACGCACCGAGTGCTTCCCTACCATCCTCGGACATGCTGTTCATCGCCTGCGCCGCACCCTCGCGATCGAGCGCCTCAGGGAGCGACATCTCGGCCGAGTCATCTAGCAGCGCCTTCGACACCGCTAGCGCAAGCGGAGGGCCAGCGGCGAGCCGAGACGCCCACCCGCCCACAAAATCGTCGAGCTCTCCAACCGGAACTACGCGGTTCACGAGGCCAATCCGCTCCGCCTCGGCCGCGTCGATGATGTCCCCGAAGAACGCCAGCTCCTTCGCACGGTGCAGTCCGATCCGCCTGGGTAGCAACCACGACCCGCCGAAATCCAGCGACAGGCCGCGCTTTGCGAAAATCTCAGAGAATCGAGCCCTCTCACTCGCAACTACCAAGTCACACCCGAGCGCGAGGTTGCACCCGGCGCCAACCGCGACGCCGTCGACCTTGGCGATGGTGGGCTGCGGAAGGCGATGAAGCGCAAGCGCCACATCGTGGATCATGCGCATCCGCACCAACGGATGAGATGAGCCCGCCTCAGGGACGCCAAGGTCCGCTCCGGCGCAGAATTCGCCCCCGGCACCGGTCACGACTACGACCCTGTCCTCCTCGGAATGAGCCGCATCACGGAAGACCTCGAGCAACCCCTTCCAGAGCTCGGTGTTGACTGCGTTCTTGCGCTCTGGCCGGTTCAAGGTGACTGTGAGCACGCCGTTTGAGCGATCTGTCAAGAGAGAGTCCACGCGTGCAACATAATTCAGGTCATGACCACGCACCGGAGACGGAGTCGAGAGCCCGGTTCGGCGGCCAGTTACGTCGAGGACCCGCTGACTGGCCGGACCTCCGAACTGCAGCGCGTGCAGCCGTACCAGGCGCGCAAGGAGTACATCTGCCCAGGCTGCAACCAAGAGATACGTGTTGGCACCGGCCACGTCGTGGTAGTCCCGTTGAACGAGCCTGCGTCGCGCCGTCACTGGCATACGCCCTGCCAGGTGCGAGCGTTCCGGCACGGGCTGCACTGAATTCGGGGTCCGCCGACTAGCAAAGCTGTCCCGATCCTGAGAGTTCACCCTGAATTACCTGTCCGTTGTTGGCTCTGGGAAGGAAGACGGTCTGACGAGCGTTACGCTTGACAGAGTTGATTGGAGCGGCTATGTACGGAGTCGGACTGATAGGGGCGGTCAGCACAACGACCGCCCGCGTTGAGTACTTCGGGACTCTTGCCGTCTTCGGGCTTGCCGGCTATCTGATCGCCGTTCGCATGCGCCGTTCGCTTGGTGTCACGCCTTGGCACGTGCCCGCCATCACCTGGGCCATCGTGTCGGCCCTCTTCATCCCACCTTTCGGCTTGATTCTCGAGGTAGTCGCCTGGATGACAACGCGCCACAGGTGGTCGAACTCCGGAGTGCGGTCGCGACTCTCAGGATCGGCGGGTGCCAGCCAAACACCGCCCGCTCTAGGGGCTCTCGACCTGCCGCGTGCGGACGCTGCCAACCCAGCAGGCGGTTACATCCCCTGGCCAGCCCAGGTGGAGCTGAGACCCGGCCCAGGTGGCTGGATGCCTGCCCTCCCGGTAGCAGGAGAAGCAAGCGTGACCCCGCCTCTATTCGGATGGTACCCAGATCCCGATGCAGTGCATCAGGAGCGCTACTGGGATGGCCGCGTGTGGGCCGATCTAGTTCGAGACGACGGGCAGCTCACGCAAGCACCTCTGCGGCCGGTCGAAGGTATCTGGAACGCAGCCGCACCGACGTACGGCTCAGACCAAGCCGTTCCCGATTCACCGGCTTCGCCTCGGTCCTGATCGAGCCAAACGCAAAAGACGCTTCAGAAGGCGTCCTCAATCACCGACACTGCGCCGTTCATCACTTCGGCGACATCGAAGCGAACGGTGCTGGGCCTTCGTTTGCTTGTGGGCGCGGTGGCTGATTGGTCCTGCAGATATCGGATGGCGGTCTGCCGCAATCGTCTTTGGCGAACGACCGTCACCGCCTCCGCCGGCGATCCGAAGCGATCGCTCGAGCGTGTCTTCACCTCGCAAACAACGAGCACGCTCTGGCGCCGGAGGATCAGGTCCGCCTCGCCCTCAGGGCAGCGGAAGTTGCGCGCGACCACCTCGTAGCCGTGCGCGGTGTACCACTGAGCCGCGAGATCCTCTCCCACGCGACCGAGCAACTGACGCTGACTTGGCACTCTTCGCTCCTGTGCTAGACGCCGAGTGCGATCGCACGCGACAGCCGAGCGAAGATGCGTTCCGACTCAGCCGTCTTTTTCGGGCAGCGCCTCGACGTTGACGTCTTTGTAGGTGACAACCCGGACGGAAGCCACGAAACGGGCAGGGCGGTACATATCCCAGACCCAGGCATCGGAGAGCTCGACCTCGAAATAGGTAGCTCCGGAAGCCGAATGGGGCGTGACCTTCACGTCGTTAGCCAGATAGAAACGGCGCTCGGTCTCGACGACATAGTGAAACATCGGGAGCACCGCGCGGTACTCCTGATACAGCGCGAGCTCGACCTCGGCCTCGAACTGATCGAGATCCTCTTCTGCGCTCATGACACTCCTCGAAGAACGAGCGACGGGCAACCCGACGAGTCACGCTCGGAGAGCACTCGGCACCAGCTCAGCGGGTTCCCCGCTTCTCCTTGATCTTTGCAGCCTTTCCGACGCGGTCGCGGAGGTAGTACAGCTTGGCCCTGCGGACGTCACCCTCGGTTACGCGCTCGATCTTCGCGATCATCGGCGAGTGGACGGGAAACGTGCGCTCGACGCCGACTCCGAAGCTCACCTTGCGAACCGTGAAGGTCTCCCGGACCCCGCCGCCCTGGCGACGGATCACCGCGCCCTGGAAGATCTGGACGCGCTCCCGGTTCCCTTCCACCACTCGCACGTGGACCTTCAGGGTGTCGCCCGGTGAGAAGGCAGGTACGTCGTCACGCAGATTGGCGCGGTCGACGACATCGGTCGGGTTCATGGCAGCTCTCGCTCCTCGGGCATCGGACGGGCGTCGATCAAGGGGAGGTGTCTTCGTACAAGACCGCCTCCAAGCAGGTAGGGACCCCGTGCTCCTGGCTCCACCAGATTAGCCGGGCCGCAGGTACCCAGCGAACGGATCGCACGCTTACCGCTCTCATACCGTTTCAATGTGTGTGGATAACTTTCTACGGTTTTTGCTTGACATCGGGTGACGGCGGGGTATACTCGAACACATGTTCGTA
>PLDN01000034.1 GCA_003136185.1 Acidimicrobiaceae bacterium
CTGTTGTAGACCCCGCCGCCGTTGCCGCCCGAGCCCGATCTATATACGTACGTCGTCGTGTCGCCCGACAGCGTGTCGTCGGTGAGGGTGGCGATGCGGGCGTTGTAGACGCCGCCACCCTCGATGTCGTCGTTGCCCGCCTTCGGTGCCGTGTCGTCCGACAGAGTGCTGTCGGTAAGGGTGAGGGTGCCGCTGTTGTAGACCCCGCCGCCGTCATCTTTCGCAACGTCATCGGACAGCGTGTCGTCGGTCAGAGTAAGGGTGCCGCTGTTGTAGACCCCGCCGCCGTTGCCGCCCGAGCCCGATCTATATACGTACGTCGTCGTGTCGCCCGACAGCGTGTCGTCGGCGAGGGTGAGGGTGCCCGAATTGTCGACGCCTCCGCCATTGGCGCCGGCGCCGTCGATGATCGACAGCCTGCTGATGGTCGCAAAGCCGGCGTCGATCAGGACATCGCTACCGGCTTTCGAACCGTCGAGGGTCGTGGTCTTGGCACCGCCGCCCTCGATGGTGAGCTCCGGGTTGGCAGAGGCGGGGTCGGCAATGTTGAGGTTCTCCTTGTAAGAGACGGGCGATGCCGCCACAACGACGGTGGCGGCTCGGCCCACGTGCAGCTCCGCCGCATCGATTCCCTCTGCCAATGTAGGACACGCCCCATTGCCAGCAGACGCGCAACCGGTCGTCTTCATGCCCGAGTGACTCACAAAGACCGTGATGGGAGGGTCCGGGAATGTGTTGACGGTCGCCGACGCCCGGGACCTGCCCTGAGCGTTGACGGCGACCACGGCGCAGTAGAGCTCGCTGCCGTTGGCGAGCCCGCTGAACTTGACCGAGGTCGTCGTCGGCCCCTCTACGGCCGATGGCGTACCTTTCGTCGAGACTGGGTGGGTCTTCGCGCAGTACACGCGATAGCTCGAGATCGCAATGCCGCCGTTTGACGAGGGAGCATTCCAGGTGATCGTGATCGACCGGTTCGCCGGCAACGCATACGGTTGCTGGGGTGCCGACGGGGCGCTCGACTGGAACTCGAAGGCACCGGCGTCACAGGAGGTCTGTCCGAAGAACCCTGGTCGCTTCCTGCCCCGTTCGTCGGTCTTGACCGTGCAGGCCTTGGCTGGCACCTCGTCTAAGGCGGAGCTCCCAGATGCGATGGCGAGCGTCTCCGGCCCGGTCGAGCCGTTGCGCTGGAGCTGAAACCCGAGACCGATGGTCTGGTCGTTGGTCTTGCTCTTTGAGCCGAACCCACACGAGTTGTCCGACTCGACGTTGTAACCACCGCTTGTAATGACGGCAGCACCGCCCGATTCGTAGCAGCCGGCGTAGTCGAAAATCGAGGTGCGGACGGTGAGGGTTTTGAAATTGGCGATTCCGCCGCCATTGGTAGCCTGGTCGTCGTCGATCGTGTCGTCGGTGAGGATGGCGGTGCCGACATTCTCGAGGCCGCCTCCGTAGTTGGTGGCGTAGTCCAACAAAAGTGTGTCGTTCGTTAGTGTCGCTGTAGCGCCGCTATCGTTGTAGACCGCACCGCCGCCGTCGAGGGCGTCGAGGGCTTTGTCGAAACTGAACGTGTCGTCAGTAAGAACAAGCTTACCGTCGTTATAGATGCCACCTCCGGCGAAGTCCGCTGTGTCGTCTGAGATAATGTCGTCGCTGAGCGTGAGGCTGCCGTCGTTGTAAACCCCACCGCCGAAGTCGGTCGTACAGTTGATAATCGATAGCCCGCTTACGGCCACGTTGCCGGCAGTGACCGTGATGCCGCTGCTGTTCGCCAAGGAACCGTCGAGGCTGGTGCTCAGGGCTCCGGCGCCTACGATAGTGAGCGAAGGATTGTCCGATGTCGGATCGCCGATGTTCAGGTTCTCCTTGTATGCGGTCTTCGATGCCGCCACCTTGACGGTCACGGCTCGACCGGTGAGCAACTCGGCGGCTTCGATGCCCTCGTTTATGGTCCTACACGCCCCCATACCGGGTGAGGTGCAGCCGCTGGTCTCGGTTCCCGACTGGCTGCTCACGTAGAGCGTGACCGGTGTTGCCGCTAACGCAACCGACGGCGTAGCGGCAAACACTCCGACCGCGAACAGCACCCCGCAGGCCGCAAAGCAGCCCTTGAGCGACCTGCATTCCTGCCTTCCCCTGGACCGGGCCGCGGCCAAACTCTCGGACTCGCGTCGGATCATCTGTCCCCCTTCCGTCAAAAGGATAGCAGCGCCTTTCGCACCGACGCCATGGGTTCCGAAGGCCGAGAGAGACCCTCACCGGCGCCACCCTCACCGGCGTCATCTCGGGAGGCATCACCGGCACCCCGGCAGCCCTCCCGAGCGACTGGAGCCTTGTTAGCGGTTACCTCGTCGGCCCCGGTGCCAACCTCACCGACGCCGGTCTCGGCGGCGCCGATCTCACCGGGGCCGATCTCACGCTCGGGGATCACCTATGCCGCCGCGATCCCGTTCGTCGGTGCGAGTGGGAGCTGGCTCCCGATCGTGGTCCCGTTCGACCCCGTCGTGAACCTCAAGGATGCCAACCTGTCCGGTGCGAACCTCAAGGGCGCGAACCTCAATGGCGTCACCTCGGGAGGCATTACCGGAACGCCGGCAGCACTGCCGAGCGGATGGAGGCTTGTGAAGGGTTACCTCGTTCACAAGTAGGCGGGCCACTCTGCCTCGGCGACCAAAAGCGTTGATGACGATGTGGCCTCAAACGACGGCAGCTCGACTTCGCCGAGGAACTCGGCACCTCGCGGGTCGCCGCTCACCTCGGGGCCGACGAGCTGCCGCGCGCAGTGCTGCCGCTCCTTGCGCCCCTTGCCCCCTCCCGGCGGTGCTGGCTGGGCCGGCCGCCTTGTGTCGCCTGGCCGTCCCGCCCCAAGCTCTCCGCCCTCCGCCGGTCGGCCCCTGAGCTCCGCCCGGGCCTCCCTGTCTTGCGGGCTCTGGCCTCGCCGTCCCGGTCCCTGGTCCTCTGCGCTCTGTCCTCGGCCTCCCGCGGTTCCCCGGCCGCCTCCGGGGCGCTGCCCCCGGCGGCCTGTCCCCGGTCTTTGGCCCCTCTCGCGCTCCTTGTCCCTCTCTCCCAACCGCAATCAGTGGAGGTGCTGGGACGTTATTCGAACCCCTGTGACCAGGGGAAACGCATCCGGGTACTCCTCGAAATGGACCCCGCGGGACCGAAACAGGGCAGAGTTCGAACCCCCAGACAGGTCCAGCACCACCTGCGCCCTGACGAAGTCGGGCAGCTCGTGAGCCACTACGGAGAAGGAGCGAAGGTGACTCAGCTGGCGACCCTCTTCGGCATTCACCGTGACACAGTCTCGGAGATTCTGGATCGCCAGGGCATAGCTCGCCGACATCGAAGCATCCCACCGGAGCTTGTCGGAGAGGTCATCGTCTCCTACCGGTCAGGTTCCTCCTTGGCCACCATAGGAGCTGAGATGTCTGTCGACCCGAGGACGGTAGCGCTGAGCCTCCGAAAAGCGGGTGTACCGCTCCGCCCTCGTCGAGGGTGGCGGTCGTGAGAATCCGCGGGCCATATCTCTCGTGGGCTCGGTGCTCGATGGTCCTAGTGGGTCACTCAGGGTCGGTGGTGGTCAGAGCCGACTCGGTATCGCACGCCCGAGTCAGGCGCTCCGGTTCCTACGGGCGAATTAGACGGTGGTTAGCGGGCGTGACGGGAGGATGATCCGTTACCGGCTCGCCGATGCTGTCATCCCAGCCGATCGCAGCCGTGAGCTTGGTAGTGGCCCTGCAAATTCGCCGCAGAGGGCGGCACTTAAGCGGAGGCGAGCACCTCGCCGACGCTGATGCTTGTCATCCGCACGCCCTGCGCGTCGGTGCCGGCGGGTGGTTTGGTCGCTGCCGCCTGTTCCTCGGTCCCGAAGACGGCAATCGACGTGCCGTGGGTGTCGTCGAGTCGAATCCAGTAGCCCGCCACGAACCCAGGCGCCTGCTTGACACCGGCCACCACCTGCTCGAGACCCTGCTGTGCGGCATCGCGATCATCGATCGTGACGTTGATTACGACAGCATGCATGCGTCCTCCTGGAGTTCGGCGGTTCCGGCGCGGCAAGTCTGCCACCCAAGGACCGCCACCCGCCACCCGCCACCCGCCAGCCGCCAGCCCGTCGCAAGCCGGGTCACCAGGGGTGGATGACCTCCGGCACCAGGGCATCACCCTCGGCAGGCGGGAGATTGCACGCCGCACCGGTGAGCCGGAGTCGAGGTTCCAGCGGTTCCTCGCGGGATCGGACACCTCGGAGGAGACCCTTTCCCTCGTGGCCGCCGCTGCAGCAATGGAACCAGATACGCGGCGCTGTGCCGCTACTAGGTGCGAGCGCCCCGCAAGGCCACGATCGCCGACCTGCTCGGAGGCCTGCAAGAAGGCGTGGGGGCGCTCGCCGCGACCGAAGGGGAGCGCCGCCGACTCAGTTCGGCATGCTCACGAGCTTCCAGGCGCTCCCGTCCCAGTGCTCGCCGAGCGTGGTGAACTCATTCGAGATGGTTCCGTAGCCCACCGCGTTGCAGTTCGTCGCCGACGGACAGGCCACGGCGTTGAGGAAGTTCCTGGTCGAACCGGACGGGTTCGGCGAGCGGACGATCCTCCACGTCGTGCCGGTCAGCCGCTCCACAATGGTGTCTATGCCTGTAGCCGAACCCGAGTAGCCGACGCCCATGCAACTCGTCGACGAGGTGCAGGCGATCCCGTTGAGGATGTCGCCTCCGACCGCATGGCTCGCGTTGGCGGTGGTCATGAGCTTCCAGGTCTTGCCGTTCCAGTGCTCGGCGAGGCTCGGGTACGCGATGGTGCCGGTCCCGCCGTAGTACCCGACCGCCGTGCAGCTCGACGGACCGTTGCAGGCGACGCCGTCCAGGTAGCTGCCCGTGGAGCCCGACGGGTTCGGCGTCTTGGTGACCGTCCACCTCGTCCCGTCGAAGTGCTCGGCGAGCGTCATGGCGACACCTTTGCTCGTCTTGAAGGTGCCGACAGCGGTGCAGTTGCGCGTGCCGCCGCAGGCCACCGAGGCGAGGCCGCTCGACGTCGCACCGGTGGGGATCGCGATCGTCGAGACGGCCCAGTGCGAACCCAGGTCGCTCTCGGTCCAGCGCTCGGCGTAGGTGGCACCCGCGCCGAAGCCGTTGGTGTACCGGCCGACCGCCCAGCAGTCGTTCCGGGCGAGGCAGGTGACCCCAGCGAGGCCCACCTCGTTCGGATACGAAGTCGGCGTCGAAGCAACGGCCCAGTGATGGCCGTTCCAGAGCTCGGCGAACGGCGAGGACTGGAGCTGAGGGGACTCGGCGGAGCCGACTGCCCAGCAGAACGTGCTTGAGACGCAGGCCACGCCGGCGAGGGTGCTGGCCGGTTCGGACGGGCTCGCAGGGATCGTCGCGTTGGACCATTTGCTGCCCGTCCACTGGTCGGCGAGCGGGGCGTTGTTGAAGACGGTGGTCCCTTGGTAACCGACGGCCCAGCAGCGCGAGATCGTCGGGCACGCCAGTGAGTTGAACGCGTAATTCCCCCCGGTCCTCGGAGACGAGGCGAGGGCGTCGGCGGGTCCCGCCAGCGCCGCTGCGGGCGCCACTAGGCAGACGGCGCCGAGTGCGGCACCGACTCTCGACAGCACGAGTATCTTCCGTCGCACAGGCCCCTCCCTTATCGCTGACGCGAGCATCGCGCACGGACGGGTGGCGCGTGCACCGGTCGGCTCGGCGGTCGCCGTACTCGTCATCGTCGGGATCGTCGTATTCAGCGGCGGTGGCTCGTCCTCGACGAGTGCGCTCGCCGATCAACAGCTGGCGTCAGTGCAGCGGGTCTGCGAGC
>PLDN01000020.1 GCA_003136185.1 Acidimicrobiaceae bacterium
TGCCCGTCTCGGAGGTCACCAATGTCGCGATCTGGGGGAATCACTCCTCGACGCAGTTCCCGGACTTCGAGAACGCGTTGATCGGCGGGTTGCCAGCAGCAGAGGTGATCGGCGACGACGGTTGGCTCCACGGCGACTTCTTGTCGACGGTCCAAAAACGGGGGGCCGCCATCATCGACGCCCGCGGCGCATCGTCAGCGGCATCGGCTGCCAATGCTGCCATTGACTCCGTCGTGAGTGCTCGGATCGCGACGCCAGCGGGGGACTGGACCTCGCTCGCGGTGGTCTCTCGGGGGGAGTACGGCGTACCGGAGGGCCTGCAGTTCGGATTCCCGCTGCGGGGGGACGGCTCCGGCGGTTGGTCGGTCGTGGAGGGTCTTGCTCACTCGGAGTTCGCGGCGGAGCGGATCAGGCTGACGACCGAGGAGTTGTTGGAGGAGCGCCATGATGTCTCGGAGCTGCTCGGCTCATAGAGCTTGACGTTGTGGGACTCCGCGGCTCGTAACGAGATGCCTGCAGGGCCTCGAAGGCGGTATGTCCGGAAGGGCGGGATCAGCTCGACGAGTGCGCCTTGCGGCGGCGTCCTACGCCAAAGAGGAAGAATCCGAACAATCCAAGACCTGCAGCTGCGATCCAGTACACCCAAGCGGCCCAGGGCTCGCCGGTGTGAGTAGGTGGAACGCTCGTGCTCGAACTCGAGACGGTCACCGTCGTGGTAACCGTGAGGGTCTTGCCGTTTGCACCTTCGCCTGTCGCGGTGATGGTGCAAGCCCCAGCTGGCGCGCTACTCGGGAAGGTGACGGGCAAGCTGATGTCCCCCGACGAGTTAGCGGTCGTGGAGAGCGTCTCAATGTTACAAACGTTGATGCTGACTTTTGCCCCAGCCGCGAACCCTTTGCCGGTGATCGTGACCGTCCCTCCCGGGGCGACCGTGCTCGAGTTCGAACTCAGCGAACCGACACAGGAGGTCGAACCTGGCGGATAGCAGGCAGCTCCTGCTGTTCCGGAGCCGACTAGGACGCTGCCGACGAACAGGGAGCCGCCGACGAGGGCCGAACCCGCCAACAATCGAACTGCTCTCGCCATTACCGACATTGCACTCTCCCCAGGGGACTATATGTACGGCCTTTTACCAGGATACTCCTTCGGATGCCCTGAGGCGAGTATGGGTGGGTCGTGGTCCGCCGAACGCCAACTTCGGCTCGTCGGCGTCGTACCCACTCAGAGCGTCGCCTACTCCTGAGCATTCAGCAGCCATCATGGAGCCCGTGAACGAGACCGACGGGTCGGCGAGCAGCACCGAGATCCACCCACCGAGGCAGTTGCAGACCTCGCGTTGGGCTGTCACTACCACGCGACGCGGTCGCCGGCCGGAGAGCGCGGTCCTGCTCGTCTTCGTCGTCGCGCTGGCGAGCGCGATCGCCGGTGGCCTCGCAAATAGCTCCCCAACTGGGATCTCGCTTTTTGACGTGGCATTGAAGGCAGCCTTCGGGGCAGCTCTGGCGCTGGCGGCAGTATCGGCCGCGTGGCCATGGTTGCTAGCGGCGTCGATCGTGGCGGTGCTGGGCTCGGTCGGAGAGCCGACCGTCATTCCCTCCGTCGCTGCGCTCGGGGTCTCGCTCGGTGGCTGGCGATCGGTCTTGGGGCAGCGCGACGCAGCCGTCTCGGGAACGTCTCATACCCGAGCGGCGCGACGAGAAGTGCCACCGCCGGCAAAGGCGGCGGTTGGCGCTGTGGTAGCCCAAGTGGCGCTCCGGTTCGGTTGGCCGCACGTCTCCCTCGTCCCATCTGTCCTAGCGGCGGGCGCGGCGTTGCTCGTGTTCGTGCCGGGCGTGGTGGGCGCACCCCGGCCCATCCGCCGGTGGGCGGTCTCGGCATGCGCGGTCGTGCTCCTGGCCGCGGTCGCCTTGACCGCAATCGCCGGAGCGTCGGTGCTCCGGGCGAAGAGCCCGCTGCAGGCTGGCCTCCAGGCGACCGAGACCGGCCTCCACGCGGCCGAACGCGGTGATCAGCGAGTTGCGCGCGCAAACTTCGCCACCGCAGACGACGACTTCGCTGCGGCTTCGCACGATCTCGCGTGGGCTCGCGGCGCCGAACTCGTACCCGGCGTCGCCCAGCAGGTGCGCGCGATGCGAGTGGCGGCGTCCATCGGGGTCAACCTCGCCCGCACGGCATTCGTGACGGCCGAGAACGGCAACGTCGACGCCTTGCGGATCACCGACGGCACCTTCCCCGTCGAGGCGCTCGAGCATCTCGAGCCGGTGTTCGCGAGCGACCTCTCTTCGCTGCGGACCTCGCTGCAACAGACCGTGCCGTTCCACTCGCCATGGCTCGCGAGCCCGCTTAAAGCCAAGCTAGACAGTGAGGTGCAAAAGCTCGTTCGAGCCGAGCACGACGCCACGACTGCCCTCCTTGCCACCCGGGCCGTTCCCGGCATGCTCGGCGGCGATGGTCCCCGCCGTTACCTCGTTCTGTTCGAGAACCCGGCCGAGTCGCGCGCAAGTGGTGGAGTCGTGGGCGACTACGCCGAGGTCATCGCCGTCGACGGGAAGCTCAGTCTCGTAAAGGTCGGCGGCGTCGGACAGCTCAACTCGAGCGGCAATCCGGCATTGAAGCACCTCATCGGCCCGGAGGACTACCTCGCTCGCTACAGCCAGTTCGAGCCGGAGGACAATTGGGAGAACGTGCCGATGTCACCGGACTTCCCGTCTGTAGGTGATGTGGCCGCCAACCTCTATCCCGAGTCCGGCGGTACGAAGGTGAATGGGGTCATCAGCTTGGACCCGGTTGCCATGGCGGACTTCCTCGCAGCTACAGGGCCGATCACTGAGCCCGAATGGCCGGTCCCGGTCAACTCGGACAATGCCGTTGCGATCCTCTCCCATGAAGAGTTCATCCACTTCCCTGTCGACAACTCGCTCCGGATCGAGTTCGTGCAGGCGCTCATCAAGTCGCTCTGGCACGATCTTGTCACCCGCAAACTCCCATCGCTCCCCACGCTGGCAAACGACCTTCTGCCGGCACTTCGCGGCGGGCATCTCTTGTTGTACAGCGAGACTCCGCAAGCCGAGCGGTTCTTCGAGGCCGTCAACGTGGCCGGCTCCATGCCCTCGGTCGATGGCGACTTCCTCGGCGTCGTCACGCAGAACGCGGAGGGGAACAAGATCGACTGGTACCTGCGACGCTCGATCGACTACCAGGCAGTTCTCAACCGAACAGCCGACCAGATCACGGCGGTACTGACGCTGAAGCTACACAACTTGAGCCCTACCTCCGGCCTTCCGCCGCTCATCATCGACCCAGGGCCGGGAGTAACCGTGACTCCAGGCGAGAGCGAACTGTACGTCTCTATCTACTCGCCATGGGAGACGGATGGCTCGAGCTTGAACGGGGTGCCGTTGGTTATGACCGACCAGCAGGAGCTCGGCCGCCTCGTCTACTCGGCGTTCGTGAAGGTGCCGGCAGGGGGCACTGCGACGATCGTGCTCCATCTCGTCGGGAGCTGGAATCCCCGAGAGCGCTATCACCTCGGTATGTACCACCAGCCCTTGCTCTTCCCCGACCAGGTGTCGACGTCGGTCAAGGTGACCGGCTAGCCGAACGGTAAAGGCCCCCCGGAATTTCAGTCCCGCGGTCCCTCCTGCTCGTTCCCCTGACAGAACGCCGAACTACTGTCGGATAGCCATGAACCGAGCCTTCACCTACTGCCTCTCGCCGAAGGTGAAGCAAACCAATGGGCTCATTCGCTTGCTGAGCCTGCAGTGCTCGCGCAGGTTGACGTGCGGCAGGCCCCTCCTTCATCTTTGCCCCGACAGGACAACGAGGATGGCATCCCATCAGCGGCGCGAGACAGAAGCGAGCGGCGCCCTGGCCGGGAGCGTGGCCCGGATCGGCATCCTGACCCCGATGCGTCGGGCGGCATCTTGCGGCTCTCCCA
>PLDN01000124.1 GCA_003136185.1 Acidimicrobiaceae bacterium
GCTGACGATTCTCATGAAGCGCTTGTCGCGCAGTTCACGACCGACCGGACCAAAGATTCGGGTACCGCGCGGCTGCAGTTGCTCGTTAATGAGGACCGCTGCGTTCTCGTCGAAACGGATGTAGCTGCCATCCGGCCGGCGGTTCTCCTTCTTCGTGCGAACGACGACACAGCGGACGACTTCGCCCTTCTTGACGGCTGCGCCAGGCACAGCGTCTTTCACGGTCGCGATGAACACGTCGCCGATGCGGGCGTAGCGGCGGCGCGAACCACCGAGCACCTTGATGCAGAGAACCTCTTTGGCGCCTGAATTGTCAGCCACTCGGAGCCTCGACTCTTGCTGGATCATCGGGCACGCTCCACGATCTCGACCAGCCGCCACCGCTTGAGCTTCGACAGGGGCCGAGTCTCGGCAATTCGCACGCGATCGCCGGGGTTGGTTTGGTTGTCCTCGTCGTGCGCGTACAGCTTGCGAGTCCGCTGCACGGTCTTCGAGTACTTCGGGTGCCGGACGCGCTCGGTCACGGCCACAACCGTCGTCTTGTCCATCGAGGTCGACAACACGACGCCCTCGCGCACCTTGCGCCTGTTGACGCGCTCCGACGAGCCCTCGACCGCGGGCGCCAAGGGCGCCGGAGCCGGAGCTGGCGTTGCTGCGACGACAGGGGCCGTCGTCTCGGCTTCGTCGGCCGTCGGGTTCTCGTTTTCGGCCATCAGTTCTCCTCGTTCGATTGCCGGCCGCCGACACCTAGTGCCTCGGCCTGCTCGATCTCCCGCTCGCGTTGAACCGTGAGGACCCGGGCGATCTCTCGCCGGACCTCGGTTACGCGGGCAGAGTTGTCGAGCCGTCCTGTCGCCGCCTGGAAGCGGAGGTTGAACAGCTCCTTGCGCCCGTTGTCGAGACGAGTCTGGAGCTCGTCTTCGTCAAGCTCGCGAAGTTCCGAAGCAGTTGGCATCAGACCTGCACCTCCGGAGTGGAACCGAGACCTGGGCGCACGATGAAACGCGCTTTCATCGGAAGTTTCTGGATGGCTCGCTCCATGGCGGCTTGAGCGAGCGCTTCGTCGACACCGGAAAGCTCGAACAGCACCCTGCCAGGCTTGACAACTGCAACCCAGTGCTCGGGGTTGCCCTTGCCAGAGCCCATCCGGGTCTCTGCTGGCTTCTGTGTGACGGGCTTGTCCGGGAACACCCGGATCCACACCTTGCCACCACGCTTCACGTGACGGGTCATCGCGATACGAGCCGCCTCGATCTGGCGAGCGGTGACCCAAGCGGGCTCGAGAGCCTGGATGCCGTAGTCGCCGAAGCTGATGGTCTCGCCGCCCTTCGCCATGCCCGAATTCCGCCCGCGCTGCTGCTTGCGGTACTTGACCTTCCGCGGCATCAACATCAGTCGTTCTCCTTGCGGAAGTGCGGCACGTCATGGTGCTCGTCGCGCGTGCGGCGCTCGATTTCCTCTTCCTCTGCCAGCAAGCGCTCGAGCGCTTCGTCGCCCTGACTTGCGCCTGGCAACGGGGCTGCCGCCACGGGTGGTTCGCCTTCGATGGGTGTCGGCTCCGGCTCGGCTGCTGCCTGGACTGAGCCCGGCTCGCCCTGCTCCGGCCGACGGCGACCGCCGCCGGCGCTGACGATGCGGCGCGGCCGCGTCTGGCCTGAGGTCTCCCCCACTGCCATGGCCGCCTCGCGGGTGATCTTCTCCTCGCCAGAGGTCTTGTACGGGAGGATGTCGCCCTTGTAGATCCAAACCTTCACTCCGACGCGACCCGTAGTGGTCTTCGCCTCGCGGAAGCCGTAGTCGATGTCGGCACGCAACGTGTGCAGAGGGACACGACCTTCGCGGTAGGACTCCTTGCGTGCCATCTCGGAACCGCCGAGACGGCCTGAGCACTGCACGCGGACACCCTGGGCGCCAGCCTTCTGCACGGTCTGAATGGCCCGCTTCATGGCACGGCGGAAACTGATGCGGCGCGCGAGCTGGTCGGCGATCCCTTGCGCGATCAGCGCGGCGTCGAGCTCGGGCTGCTTGATCTCTTGGATGTTCAGTTGCACGTTGGCGTTCTTCGTGATGCGGGCAAGCTGCCGGCGGAGACGGTCTGCCTCGGCACCACGACGGCCGATGACGATGCCGGGCCGCGCTGTATAAACGTCTATACGAAGGCGGTCACGCGTCCGCTCGACCTCGATGCGGCTGACGGCGGCAGCTTCGAGCTGACCCATCAGATAGTCGCGGATCTGCCAGTCCTCGATGACGGCGTCCTGGTAATTGCGGTCGTCGAACCAGCGGGACTTCCAGTCCGTCGTGATTCCGAGTCGGAACCCGTACGGGTTGACCTTCTGGCCCATTACTCGCTCTCCTTAGTGGAGTTGTCGTCGGACTCGTCGGTTGCGACTTCGGACTCGGATGCGTCCTCAGCCTCCTGAGAAACGGAGGCTTCGACCCCGTCCGAGCCCTCTGCGGCCGGCTCGTCTGCTTGTTCTTGCGAATCATCTGCGTCTAGCTCTGCGGCTTCTTCGACATGCGCGGCCTCCGCGACGTCGGCCACTTCGACTACCTCGTCTTCGTCTCCTGAAGCGTCGGCGGGGCCGACCTCAGCGGACGGTTCATCGGAAGAGGCGGCCGTTTCAGCCGCATCGATGGCAGCTTCCGTCGCCTCTTCCAAAGCCGCCGCCTGCGTCGCTGCGTCGGCTGCGGCGACCTCGGCTGCACTGTCAGCTCCCTGGCGCCGGCTCCGGCGGGTGCCTGCGACGCGACGCTGGCGACGATCGGCCTGCTCGGTGGCGACGCGAGCCCGCCTCTTGGCGATCTCTTCGTCGGGAAGCCTCGCAACGATCACCGTGATGTGGCAGGTGCGCTTGCGGATACGCGTCGCACGGCCGCGGGCACGCGGGCGCCAGCGCTTGAGTGTCGTTCCCTCGTCCGCAAAGCACGCCGAGACGTAGAGCTCGTCAGGGTCGAGCTGGTCGTTGTGCTGTGCATTAGCCGCCGCGCTGTTGAGCAGCTTGCCGATGACCTCTGCAGCGCCGCGATCGGCGGACTCGAGGATCTCGGAGGCGAGGACGTAGTCGACTCCGCGAATGAGGTCGAGGACCTCGCGGGCCTTGTAAGCCGACATGCGCGAGTGACGAAGCACCGCCCTCGTGCCAGGACGCTCGTTGGTCTTCAGTCCGGCCACTTCAGCGCCTCCCCGCGCGTTCCTGGCCGGCGTGGAAGCGGAACGTCCGCGTCGGCGCGAACTCGCCCAACTTGTGACCGACCATCGACTCGGTGATGTAGACGGGCACGTGCTTGCGCCCGTCGTGGACGGCGATCGTGTGACCGACCATGTCCGGGATGACGGTGGAGCGACGGGACCAGGTCTTCACGACCCGCTTCTCGTTTCTCGAGTTCAAGTCGTCGACCTTCTTGAGAAGGTGATCGTCGACGAAGGGTCCCTTTTTAAGGCTGCGAGGCATAAGTCTCCTCGGCTCCGATCAGCGACGGGCGCCGCGGGTGCGGCGACGGCGGACGATGAGCTGGTCGGACGGCCGATGGCG
>PLDN01000136.1 GCA_003136185.1 Acidimicrobiaceae bacterium
ACCAGGTTCTTGCCGATGTCGTGGACGTCACCTTTCACGGTGCCCATCACGAAAGTGCCGACCGTCTGGACTCCTGTCTCGGCGAGGAGCGGCCGCAGGACGGCGAGCGCGCCGGACATGGCCTTGCCGGCGATCAGCATCTCCGGTACGAAGAAGTCGCCTCTCTCGAATCGGGCACCGACCTCTTCGAGCGAGGGGATGAGCGCCTCGAAGAGCATCTCTTCGGGAGCCATGCCCATCTGCAGGCCTTCGTTCGTCAGGCTGAGCACTTCGGGTGCGTTCCCGACGAGCGTGAAGTCGTACATCTGCTTGAGGAGCTCGTCTCGCGTCATGTGGCATTCTCCTGTCTCATGCCGGGCCTGCCGATCATGCAGCACCCTCTTGCCGTGGCCGATGTCCGAGGACCGCAGAGAGGGAAGCAGCTTCGAGGCGGCACTGCGTCGCCGCCTCGGCGATACGCGATGGGGTGAGCCGGTTGGCCGGACCCGATATCGACACCGCCGCGATGACTTCGCCGCCGCTCCGGAAGACCGGCGCGGCGACGGCGATGAGACCCCGCTCTAGCTCGTCGATCGTGACGGCGTAGCCCCGGCGGCAGACAGCGGTCAGTTCATCGGCGAGCGCCGCCCGGCTCGTGGTCGTCCGGTCCGTCAGCCGAGCGAGGCGGCCGGCATCGATGGTTGCCCCGCCGAAGGCGAGCAGCACCTTTCCGAGAGCGCTCGCGTGAAGCGGCACGGGCTTGCCGACCCAGTTCGTGGCGCCGATGAGGTAGCGGCTGTCGACTTGGCTCAGCTGCTCGACCTGTCCACGGCGTGCGATGCCGAGGTTGATCGTCTCGCCGGTCAGGTCCCCGAGTCGTTGCATGTAGGGGTGAGCGAGCTCGATGAGGTCGAACTCGCGCCCTCCCCGGCCGGCGTAGCGTACGAAGACGGCGCCCGGTTCGTACGTCCCGTTCGCCCCGCGGCGCACCAGGCCGTTGCGTTCGAGCGCGAAGAGCAGCCTCGACGTCGTGCTCTTCGCAAGACCGGTTGCAGCGGCGAGGTCGCTGAAGCTCCGCGGGGTGGTCGCGTCCACGATCTCGGTGAGCAGGTGGGAGGCGCGGTCCACTGCTTGAGTCCCCGTCGGCGGGCCGGACTCGTTTCCTTGTCCCGACTTGCGGCGCCTCGACGCCGGGTCTCGCGGGGCGGCTGCACGCGTGATCATCAGTTCCATCTTACGGAACGATGTTCTACGATGCGAACCATGTTCGAGAACCGGATGCCTCGATACGAGATCCTCTCAGAGGATGCAATCACAATCCTCGATCGTGGCTGGCGCCGGATCGTCAGCGAGATAGGCGTGCAGTTCGCCAAGCCGGAAGCGGTTGAGCTGTTCGCGAAGGCAGGCCAACGAGTTGACGGCGAGATCGTGTATCTCGATCCGGATTTCGTGATGGCTCAGGTCGCTCTCGTACCGAAGGAATTCGACATCCAGGCCCGCAATCCCGCCAACAACGTCCACATCGGAGGCGACCAGATGGTCTTCTCGGGCGTCTACGGGCCGCCGTTCGTGCGGGAAGGCAGTACGCGCCGCGACGCGTCGATGGCTGACTTCCGGCGATTCGCGATGCTCGCTCAGAGCTATCCCGAGCTCGACTCGGCCGGAGGCATCATCTGCGAGCCGAACGACACGCCGCTCGACTCGCGTCATCTCGACATGATCTTCGCCCTCCAGACCCTGACTGACAAGATCTACATGGGCAACGTCGTGTCGGGCGTCAACGCTCGCGACACGATCGAGATGAGCTCGATCCTCTTCGGCGGGCGCGAGGCGATCGAGGAGACGCCAGCCTGCATCTCGCTAATCAACTGCAACTCGCCCCTTCGATGGGACGATCGCATGCTCGACGCGCAGTTCGAGTACAACCTGGCCAACCAGCCTGTGATCCTGACGCCGTTCTTGTTGATGGGAGCGATGTCGCCTGTGTCGATCCCAGCGACACTCGTGCAGCAGCTGGCGGAGGCATTCGCCGGGATCGCTCTGGCGCAGCTGATCCGCCCCGGTTGTCCGGTGGTGTTCGGATCGTTCCTGTCGAACATCGACATGCAATCCGGCTCGCCGTCCTTCGGGACACCTGAATCGGCCATCGGCCTCTTTTGCACGGGCCAGCTGGCACGGCACTACGGCCTCCCGTTCCGGACCGGCGGTGGGCTCACTTCGAGCCAGTCGGTCGACGCGCAAGCGGGGTACGAGGCGTTGATGACGTTGCTGCCTACGTTTCTTGCGGGAACGAACTTCGTCATGCACGCTGCTGGGTGGCTAGAGGCTGGGCTCGTGAGCTCTTACGAGAAGTTCATCATCGACATCGAGCTACTGCGCGAGCTTCGAGTCGAGTTCACGCCGCTCGAGATCGATGAGGCGTCGCTCGCTTTCGGCGCTCACGACGAGGTGCGTCACGGCGGGCACTTCCTCGGAGCAGAGCACACGATGGAGCGGTTCCGGACGTGTTTCTATCGGCCGATCGTGTCGTCGTCGTCGAACTTCGAGCGCTGGCTTCGTGACGGGGGCAAGGACGCTGCGGTCCGGGCGGGCGAGCTTTGCCAGAAGACGCTGGACGCCTATGAGTTACCAGCGCTCGACTCGGTCGTCCACGACGAGCTCGAGGAGTACGTCACGCGGCGGCGGCGAGAGTTGGGCGATTAGGCAGGCAGGTCAGCCAGAAAGGACGGCCTGTGTCTGGGTCAAGCGGGCCCGCAGCTTGCCGTTGCTGTCGCCCTTCACGTCTGTCTCGACCACGATCGTGGTTCGGCCCCGATGGAGAAGTCGCGCCGTCGCCACGGCCGTCCCGCTGCGCATGCCGCGGATGAACTGAGTGGACGACGAGATCGTCGTAGTAGCGGAGCTCGGTGTGGGCAGATTGTGGCGCAGGGCCACCAGTTGGCAGCGACTCGCGACGAGAGGGTCGCGACCCGCCACCGAAGCCCGCGACCCGCCACCGGGCAAGGTGCTCAGACAATTACATAGCCGGTCGCTTCACTGGCAGGTACGCTGCAAACTGAAGCTGGTGCGCCGGTTGGTCGGCGCCGTGCGGGGTGATCAAAGGGGATTGTGCCATGGTGGTTCTGGGTCCGCGAAACTGGTCTGCCAACCGCGAGGCGCACGCTCGTCCGAGGCGACGCAGGGGCGCCGCTGTCGTGCTGTCGGGTGCGATGGCGGTTGCGATGCTCGCCGGCTACGGGCTCACCTCGGCCTCGGCCTCGGCCGCGGCCGGCGCGGCGAGGAAGGGGAAGTCGACCCCGGCCGTGCTGCTTGTGGGGAGCTACAAGGGCAAGGCCGGCACCTACACGACGATCCAGTCCGCGGTCAACGCAGCGAAGCCCGGTGACTTCATCCTGGTCGGCCCGGGCGACTACCACGAGGACGACGACATCACCCACCCGCCGACCGCCGCCGAGGCCGGCGTTGGCGACATGGCCGGTGTCCTCATCACTACTCCTCACATCTCGCTCCGCGGGATGAACCGCGGCACGGTGATCGTTGACGGGACGAAGGCCGGAGCACCGAAGGCTTGCGACTCTGCTGCGAAGTATCAGGATTTCGGCGTGAAGCCGAAAGGCGCCAAAGAGGCGTATGGCCGTGACGGCATCGTCGTGTGGAAGGCGAACGGCGTGACGGTCGACAACCTCACGGTTTGTAACTTCCTCGCCGGGACGGGCGCGTCCGGCAACGAGCTCTGGTGGAACGGTGGCGCCGGGTCCGGCAAGGTCGGGTTGAAGGGCTACTGGGCGTCGTACATCACGGCGACCTCGTCGTTCTTCCAGACCGAGGCGACTGCCGCCCAATACGGCATCTTCTCCTCGAACTCCGCTGGGCCGGCCGACTGGAACGAGACCTATGCCAACAACTTCAACGACTCGGGCATGTACGTCGGCGCCTGCCACCAGGTTTGTGACGTGGTCATCGACAACGCCTGGATGGAGAACAACGCTCTCGGATACTCGGGCACGAACTCCGGAGGTCAGATAGTCATCGAGCACTCGCAGTTCGATCACAACGAGGATGGCCTGGACACCAACACCTCCTACAGCGGAGACCCGACGGCGCCGCAAAACGGTGAGTGCCCCGGCCGAGCGATAAGCCCGATTACCCATACCCGTTCTTGCTGGGTGTTCCGCAACAACTACGTCCACAACAACAACAACCCCTCGACCCCGAAGGCCGGTAGCGCCGCTGCGGGGCCGACCGGTACCGGCATGACGATCTCCGGTGGTCGCTGGGACACCGTCGAGCACAACCAGTTCTCCAACAACGGAGCGTGGGGAATCCTCTTCGTCCCCTACCCAGACGAGAGCAAGCCCGTCGACGGTCAGACCTGCTCGGGCGCCGGTGGCGTGCCGGCCGGTGCGCTCGGCTGCGTCTTCGACCCAGAAGGTGACGCCCTCTCTCACAACACGTTCACGCACGACGGCTACTTCGGCAACCCGAGCAACTCCGACTTCGGACAGATCACTTTGAATGGCAATCAGCCGTCGAACTGCTATGTCGGCAACCACGCTCCGAACGGAAGCGCCCCGTCCGACCTTGAGGCAACCCAGCCGAAGTGCGGGGTCACTACGAAGGCGGGGAACACCGGTGGCCCGCTTCTCGGCCAAGTGCTCTGTGACACCGGCTTCGGGGGTTGCCCTCCTGGAGCCAAGTACCCCAAGCTCGGCAAGGTCATCCTCACGTCGGTGCCGAAGACCCTCCCCACCATGTCGAACCCGTGTGCCGGAGTCCCCGCTAACGCGTGGTGCCTGGCCGGAGGCGGTACGTGGGGCGGCCCGATCGCGTCGCATCGCTCGAGTGGCTCGCACGAGCGGCATGGCACCATCCGGGTCGCGTCGCGGAACCTTGGTCTTGTGACCTACCTGCGGTGGTCGAAGGCTTCGCCTCGCGGGCGTCGGATCTCGATGGTCTGAGCGCATCGATCGTCTCACTTGAGCCGCGTAATCTGATGGATCTGGCGGCTCCGACGGGGTCGGGCGGTCCTCGTCAACAAGGCGGCTAGCTGGCACAACGCCGCTCCCGCGCGCCGGTGCCGGCGCAGGCGCCGCTGGCCCGGTGAGCCGAATCGGCAGCCGTATCGCGACCGTGTGTCCCGAGAGCGAGCAGACCGTCGGTAGTTTCGTCCCAATCACCGCCTCCTGGCGGAGGCAGCTTGCATTCCTCATCCAGTCCAGTTGGCGGTGCCTCCGGAGACTGCTCACCATCGGGACCGAGGTCGTGCCAACACCGGGTGCGAGAGAACGCTTGGTCAGAGCGGGGGGACGGTATAGCGAGCGAACAGGTGCCAGCCGACGAAGGCCCAGACGGCGACGAGTGCGAGGCGCCCGAGCGGCCGTGACGCGACCAGTCGGCCTAGGTCACCAATCCTCGAGAAACGCCCGTTTTTTCGGGCGACCACCTCGACGATCACGACCATGACGGCGATCGCGAGCCAGGCCAGGGCGACGCTCATCGTGGCGAGCCCTGTCTCCGCATGCCGCGGCGAAGGGGCCAAACCGCCGCTGCCAACCAGAGAACGAACAAGGCGAAGCGCCCGACGTGCCACCCCAGTGCTTGGTCGATCACCGTGCTCAGGCTTGGCACAGCACGGGACCTGCCACCGAGGCCGAGAGCGACCGATTCGAGTGCCACGGCGACGATGACCAGCACAACCCAGGGCGCAACGCGCGAGAGCGAGAGCCGCTGGACGGGTCCGGCGTCCCGGTTGGCGAGCGCCGCGAGGAAAGCGAGCGCGACAGGGATCCCGACCGCGATCTCAGCCGCGGTGCTGAACGATCGAGCGCCGGTCGCCCACCACGCGTAGCCGGCGGCAACGACAGCAGCCAGACCTGCGACCGCCGCCGTCGTACGGGGCCGCAGGGCGGGGAGATGTTCGCGCGCGCACATGAGGGCACATTCTCCCGCAAGAGCGTCAGGCCCAGCCTCCGGCGAACGCTACGAACTGACCCGTGGCGAACCGGCTCGTGCCGTCGACGAAGGCCATGGAAAAGTGCGCGAGCTCATCGAGCGTGCCCAGTCTGCCCATCGGCACCTGCGCCTCGACTCGCGCCCGCCCCTCGGCGTCCTCGGCACGGCTTGCCTTCAGGAACTCAGGGAAGTCCATGAAGTTGGTTCCGATCGCGTTGACCTGCACGCCCTTGTCCGCTACCTCAGCGGCCACGTTGCGCACGAGCATGTTCGCTCCCGCCCGCGCCGAGGAGTAAAGCGGCGCCCCTGGCGTGGGACGCGCGCCGGCGGCGCTCGTGAAGACGAGGACCTGGCCGGCCCCTTGCTCGGCCATGACAGGCACCACCGAGCGCAAGAAGTTGTAAGGAGCTTCTATGCACCCGACCGTGGCCGCCCGCATGTCGTCCAGCGTGGACCGCAAGAAACGACCCACCACGATGCGCCCAGTGAACGCCGTTGCCGAATCGATTCGGCCGAAGCGCTCCAGGGCGGCGTGGACGAGCCGTTCCGTCGACTCCGGGTTGGACAGATCGCGGACGCCTTCGACCGCTTCGACAGCGGCCCCGCGAGCGGTCAGATCGTCGACGAGGCCGTCGGCGGGATCACCGATTACTAAGTCGTGTCCATCGCTTGCGAGCAGTCGACTGAGATCTGGGCCGACGTAACCTCGAGCGTCGCTCACGAGAGCGATCCGGCGGGTCATCGGGGCGGCCAGCTCGGGGGCTGCGGCGTTTGTGATTGCGTGTGGGCGGTCCAGCGGACTCCATCCCACCACCTGGGTTCGCCGGTTGTCGGGTCGGGATACCAACCAGGAGGAGGCGGGGGTGCCCCGCCGACGGCTGCGAGAACGTCTTTGCGTCGCGCTAGGAGCCAGATCAAGGCACCGACGATCCCGGCCAGCACGACTACAAGAACCCAGACGACCTTCTCGGTGCCTGCCGCACGGTACTGATA
The DNA here is from genome assembly GCA_003136185.1 of Acidimicrobiaceae bacterium. GTDB lineage: Bacteria > Actinomycetota > Acidimicrobiia > Acidimicrobiales > Bog-793 > Palsa-601. The sequence goes on from PLDN01000136.1 coordinate 6,925, forward strand.
GTCAGGGATGCGGGCGACTTCGACGATGGCGACGATCCAGTACACGAGCGACGCCGCCCACACGCAGAAGAACAAGACGAAGAACAGCCCGAAGAACAGGCCGCCTACTTCCAAGACCCGGACCTCATATCGCCAGCATAGAGGCGGTTGGATTCGTCGCTTGGCCTCGACAAGACTGATGCCGGCGCTACGGTCAATGCATGGTCACCGACTGGCATGTCGAGGCGATCGAGCGAGACGGCTACACCATCGTGGAGGACGCGATCGAGCCTGAATTCGTGGAGGCGCTGGCTGCGGATCTGGCCAGGCTCGAGCACGACCTCGGGACGGCTCCGGCGGAGAACGACTTCGAAGGTCGACAGACGCTACGCATCTACAACTTGCTCGTGCACGGTTCGTTGTACGAGGCGATTCCGGTCCATCCGAACGTTCTCCCGATCGTCGAGCAGGTACTCGATCCCGGTTGCCTCGTCTCGTCGCTCTCATCGATCAACATCGGTCCGGGTGAGACGGCCCAACCGATCCACGCAGACGATCAGCTGATTCCCATCCCGAAGCCCCACCCTCCGACGGTGTGCAACACCATGTGGGCACTCACGGACTTCACCGAGGAGAACGGTGCCACGAGGATCGTCCCCGGAACCCACAAGGCTCAGTCCCCGGACTACGGCACCTTCTACGGAAGTATTCCGGCCGAGATGGCTAGAGGAAGCGTGCTGATTTGGCACGGGTCGCTCTGGCACGGCGGCGGTGCGAACCAGACTGGCGAGCGGCGAATCGGGATCGCCATGAATTACTGCGCCGGCTACATCCGCCAACAAGAGAATCAGCAGCTCGGGATTCCCCCGTCACTAGTGCGGGGATTCAGCCCGAGGTTGCGTGAGCTCGTCGGCTACGGCGTCTACAACGGGCTCATCGGGCACATCGACAAGAAGAACCCTGCCCGGCTGCTTGATACCTCCGGCGTCGAGAGCGAGAGCGACAACGGCTTCGGCGACACGATGATCTGGGACGACTCGTAGCCATGAACCAGATCGTGGTGCATTTCCAGCTCACGAGGTCAGAGGCCGTTGGGGCCATGCGCCGGCTTATGTTTCGCACCTGGCAAATCTGGTTGATCATCGCCGGCAGTCTCGTTCTCATCGGTAGCGCCGGCCTTTTGCAGGATGAGTTCAACCAATCCGATCGGGCCGAGTCGTCGGGGACCGTCCAGTTGCTTCTGATTCTCGGCATCGTCTACGTCCTCTTGCTGCTGAGCGTGTTCACCGCTCCCGGGCGCTCATGGGAGAAGAATGCCTCCGTCCGTGGCCCGCAGTCGGTGGCGTTCTCCGATTACGGAATCCAACAACGCTCCTTGTATTCAGAGGGAGCCAGCCAGTGGGTTCTCTACTCGCAGACCTTCGAGCCAGCGGAGTGCTATCTCCTGCGGATGCCGCTCCGGCGAGCGACCCTCGTCATGCCGAAGCGAGCATTCGCGTCAGTCTCGGACGAGCTCGCGTTCCGCGTCCTCGCTGAGCGCTACACGGTGGCTCGTCTCCGACCCTCAGGCAGCGGGCTGCCGCCAGGCCAGGTCTGGTCGCCGCCGCATTAGGCGGCTCTCTCAGCGTTCGCGGTGAGCCGAACGCTTGGCGCGGTGCATCGCTGCATTGGCACTAGCCATGAGTGTCCCCAGGTCTGCTGCGTGAAGGGGGTAAATGCTCCGGCCCACGCTGATCGTCATCTCGAGTGCGACATCGTTGACGACGACTGGCGCCTTCATCGCCTCGTTGATGCGACCTGTGACCATGTCCGCCGCGGCGGTCGCTGGGTCGGGCTCGGTCGAGGCGTCGTCCAACCATCCGGCTGGACCAGGCTCGATATCGGCGAGGAGAACCAGGAACTCACCTCTGCCTTGCCGAGCCACGACGTCTGTCTCGCGCACCCCTCCGGCGACCCGTTCCGCAACTTCGCGGAGAACCTGGCCACCGGCATCGTTCCCGAGGCGGTCGCTCACTTCCTTCACGCCGTCGACATCGATGGATAAAAGGACTACCGAGAGGCGTCCCCGCACCGCCCGGGCGAGCGCGCGGTCGAGGTGTTGCTCGAAGGTCGCACGGTTCGGCAATCCGGTGAGCAGATCATGGGATGCCCGGAACGCCAGCTGCTCCTCGGCCAACTTGCGAACGGTGATGTCCTCGAGGAGGCCCCACAGCATCCAAGGCGCACCGCCCGACGTGACGACCTGCGTGAACTCCCCGATCCAGATGAGCCGACCGTCGTTCGTGATCATCCGGTATTCGAGGCGTGTCGAGGAGCTCTGGACGAGCAATGTCTGCCTCGCCGCCAGCACAACGTCGCGATCCTCAGGGTGTAGGTGCTCTTCCCACCAGGATGACGCGAGCCACTCGGCCTTGGTGCAGCCGAGAACTGTCTCAACTGAGGAGCTGACGTAGGGGACCTCGCGAGCGTCGCCGAGCGGCTTCACGAATATGACGGCTGGAATGTGCTCGAGATCGTCACGGAGCCAAAGAGCTCGCACGTCGTCAGCGTGGATCATCGCACGCTCATGCTGCGAATGAGGCTGCTCATGCTGCGATCAGCGCGGCCCGGCCGAGCGGGGGCGCGTTCCCCTAAAGCGACGATCCCGAAAACCGACGATGCCTCGTTGAGGCTGTCCGTCCTGGTCCCCTCGCTTGATAGGTGGCACGCCGCTGATTTCAGCGCGGCCACGGTGGCGGTTGCAGCCGTATCCGTACACCTAAGCCTATGCGCGACGCGGGCATCCCGCTCGGGCGCCCCCAAAATGGCTTTTTGAGGGGTCTTGCACTCGGTGCGATTGGACTCTTATTGTATGGACACCATGGAACCAATGGAAATAGTCGGGTTGCCCGCAATCGCGACTCTCGGACGTCACACCGCAGCAAAAGCAACGAAAGGGACCCCCCTCTCTCGCGCGGCTGCCAGCACCACCCGGGATCGAGGTGTCGGCCATGGTGATCATCTGGTCAGGCACTCTCGCCCGTTTGAATCTCGGCGGTTGAGATTGTCCCCCCTCCGGGCATGCAATCTCAACCGCCTAAAGGTGGGCCGCGCTCCTAGGCTCGCTTCATGAGATCCGAGACTCCGGCTGAGCGACCCGCGCGAACAATGGCTCTGACAAAGGGCGCCGTGCGGGCGAGCGCCGGTGTCCTGCTGTGCGTTGTCGGCGTCGTCTGGATCGGACAGGGGCTTGGCGCCATCGGTGGCTCGTTCATGACGGGCCACCAAGTCTGGGCGGTGGTTGGGGTGCCCTGTCTCGTAGCAGGTCTCGCGTTGCTCGCGAGGGCGACGGCGATCCGTAGGCACGGCACCGACCCGGATGCCTGATTACGGTCGGTGAGATCTCGAGCCTCGGCTCGGGCGTTGCTCTCAGAGGCAGGTCATGTGGCCACGGTGAGCGTCTTCGAGCCCGAGGCCGACGCCCACCGCTTCGGGACAGTCGCCCACCGAAATCGGACCTTAAGGACGCGCTGCTCTGGACATTTCACCCACAGGCGACGCGATCATTGCCACCGTCGGCTGCGCGCCAGAACGCCTCATCCTCGGGGTAGACCCGCTCGTCTACTAGTAGCCGCGCCTTCGCCTACGAGGCAGTGCGTCGAGGAGAGATCCCGTCGACCCGGCTCGCCGAAGGGTACTCCGCGATCCTCAATGCACCCGTTCTCACTGCCCTCGTCCGGCCCTGCCAGTCCGTCGGTGCCTTCGGACCGCGCGACTTCGATAAGTACGTCTGGTACGTGCCGATCCCTCAGTACGACGCCAACGACGACCGACATCGCCAGCTCGTCGATCTCGGAATCAAGGGTGAAACCGTCTGCGAAGCCGTTGAACTTCCGGAGGGCGTGGGCTTCCAGCGTGCTCGCGGCCTGTTGCGAGCGGCACTTGAGGAAGCTGGCATCGCTGAAGCCCTAGACGCCGCGGTTCGGGCTCTACTCCCGCCATCCGCCATCGTGGAGGAAGACTGATGAAGGTCGACGCAAAGTTCCTTTCCACCCGGGGCGCTTATAAGCGTCTTCTGCGAGGCGAGATCGACCCTGCGCCCGACTATCAGCGGGGCAGAGTCTGGAGTCGACGGAAGCAGGCGCTTCTGATCGACAGCATTCTCCGAGGCACGACCTCCCCAAATTCTTCGTAAGAGACGTCGGCGGCGAGGTGCGGGAGGTCATCGATGGCCAACAGCGACTCGCAGCGATCGTCAACTTCTTCGACAACGAGATAAGCCTGCCAAAGAGCTCGGCGAATCTAGGTTTGGCGGGTCGCACATTCAATACCTTGCCGACAAAGGCGTCCGATCGGTTCGAGGAGTATTCGCTTGACTTCTCGGTCATCAGCGACGCGGATGACAGCGAAGTCCGGACAATGTTCCTGCGCCTTCAGATGGGGGTACGCCTGAATGCAGCGGAAGAACTCAACGCCGTCGCCGGAGGGATGCGCAACTATGTCAACACTGTCAGCGCGCTGACCCTGTTCAGCTCACGGGCAGCGTTCTCCGACGCGCGAGGCGCGCATCGACAGGTGGCTGCGCAATCGGCCCGACTGGCGATTGCAGGATTCGGCGATGTCCGCAAGAAGGATCTCCTGGAGTTCTTTGCAAGCCATGCCAACTGCTCACCCGACGCAAAGGCGAAGTTGCTACGACAGGTCATCGAGTGGCTCGGGACCGTATTCGATGAACGGGACCCTTTCCTGCGCAACCGAGGTCAGACGGTGCCTGCGATCTATGCGATCTACAGCCTCTGGCCAGACGCTGTGTTCGCTGGACAGGAGTCGGCGGTCAAGGCCGCGTTTCGGCATCTCGATGAGGAGATAGTCGGAGATGGTCCGGAAGTCGCCGACTACCGCTTGGCGCTTGCCCACTCGTCCGATCAGAAGCGTTCGCTGGAAGTGCGTCATCATACGATGCTTGATGCGATCGCCCGATGGGCGCCGAAGCTGCCGCGCCGTGATGCACAACGCCTCTTCAGTCCTGAGGAACGCGCAGCGATCTTGTACAGAGATGGCGGTCTGTGTCAGGCCAAGGGGTGCGGTCTAGCGGTCGATTTTGCCTCGTTTCACGCTGACCACGTTGTGGCGTGGACCAAGGGTGGAGCCACGGTGCTCGCCAACGCGCAGGTGCTTTGCGCTGTCCACAACCTTGCAAAGGGCAGCTCTTAGCGGCATCCCGCGCGCCCAATCCACAACCCCGCTGCCGCACCAGCCACCCGCCAGCCCCGTCGCAACGTGGGGGCTGGTGTGGCGTACGTCAAAGCCCCCCGCCCAACCGCGGCGCTCTCCGTTCCCCGTCCGCCCTCGCGCTCGTCGATCCGGCGCCAGACCTCCTTGACAGATATTGCCGGCCCTGTGACGCTCGCGACGCTGCCCATACGGGCCGAACAGGGAGGTCCTAGATGACCAAGCAACGGCGAGAGTCTTCGGCGCGTGAGCGAGTTGGCGCTCTGGCAGCTACGGGGTTGATTGCCTCATCGGCGGCGGTCGCGGGACTCGGAGCAATCGCGATGACGCCTGCGGGTGCTGCGACAGCTACGAAGTTTTACGCCTGCTACTCCGACAAGACGCACGCTCTAACGGACCTGCAGGCAAACAAGGCACCAAAATGCGCGAGCGGCACGAAGCTCGTCAGCTGGAACGGCACCGGACCCCAGGGCGCCAAAGGTGCGCAAGGGTCAAAAGGCCTCCAAGGCTTCCAAGGCGATGCAGGTGCCCAGGGCACGCAAGGCAGTCAGGGCAACCAGGGCGCACAAGGCGGAGCCGGTGCTCAGGGGAGCCAGGGCGCGCAAGGGACACAAGGATCACAAGGCGGAGCCGGCGCTCAGGGGAGCCAGGGATCTCAAGGGGTGAAGGGCGCGCAAGGAGTGCTCGGCCCGCAAGGGGCCCAGGGCGCTCAAGGCTTCCAAGGCGCGCAAGGGGCTCAAGGATTCCAGGGTGCCCAAGGTGTGCTCGGTGCGCAAGGAGCCCAGGGCGGTCAAGGTGCTCAGGGATCGGCAGGTGCACAGGGGGCAGCGGGAGCCCAGGGCACACCCGCGACTCAGTGCGAGGTGACAGACGTGACCTCGTCGACCAGCTACACGGACCTGCAGACCGCCATCACCGATGCCACGAGCGGGGACACGCTCGACGTGACCGGTGACTGCGTAGGCAACTTCACCATCAGCAGTGGAACCCTGACGATCATGGGCATGCCGACGGCCGCTTTGAACGGGAACGGAGCGGGCACAGTTGTGACGGTCACATCCGGGGCCTCGGTCACACTTACGAACCTGCTGATCACAGGCGGCGNNGACAGTGACGGCGGCGGGATCTTCACCCTCGACGGCGTTGTCACCTTGATTGACTCCTCTCAGGTGGACGGCAACTCAGCCGACAGTGACGGCGGCGGGATCTACAACGACAACGACCAGGGCACGATCATCCAGACCGACAATTCTGAAGTGCTCCACAACACCCCGAACAACACCGCCACCTAAGAGTCACGTGGGGTTACATAAACGGCGACCGCGTTCGCCTCGCTAAAGGTCCCTGCCGTTGTGGCGGTGCCTGGGTCCAGTGCGGGACGTGTGTGGTGCTCGTGGTGCGGTCTGCGCCCGCTGTAGTTGTGGGGCGCCGTCCACCCTCGCCTTCCGCCCTCGGTGCTCCGCGCTCCCGCCCGGCGGTGCTGGCTGGGCCCGGCCGCCGGTCCACTCGCACGGCTCCCGAACGCCCTGGCCCCTCAAATTGGAACCATCAAGAATCCCACCAGCCATCGTGAGATCGAATACGACGATCCGGCCGAAGCCGCCGAGGTCGTGCTGCTGGCCGATCTGCTCATGCGGATCCTCGATCGTGTACCCGATCAAGACGCTCCGCCGTAACGCCTCTTCCTTGACAGCTATATCTCGCCCTGTGAGGCTGACGCCAAGAGCCCGACGGGTGGATCAGCCGACGGGCCGACGGGGAGGATCGCGATGGCTAGCCAGCAGCGGAAGACTTCGGCTCGTGCTCGGGCTGGTGCCCTTGCTGCCACGGGGTTGATTGCCTCATCGGCGGCGGTCGCGGGACTCGGAGCAATCGCGATGACGCCTGCGGGTGCTGCGACAGCTACGAAGTTTTACGCCTGCTACTCCGACAAGACGCACGCTCTGTCAGACATGCAGGCGAACAAGGCGCCGAAGTGTACGAGCGGTACGAAGCTCGTCAGCTGGAACAGCGCAGGTCCCCAAGGCTCAAAGGGTGCGCAAGGAGCAAAGGGCGCCCAAGGAGCGAACGGTGCGCAGGGATCGCAGGGCGGAGCTGGCTCCCAAGGAGGCCAGGGCACGCAAGGCAGTCAGGGCAACCAGGGCGCACAAGGCGGAGCCGGTGCTCAGGGGAGCCAGGGATCTCAGGGAGTACTCGGCCCGCAAGGGCCACAGGGCGCCCAGGGGAGCCAAGGCGCGCAGGGCAACCAGGGCGCGCAAGGCGGAGCGGGCGCTCAGGGTGCACAAGGAACTCAGGGTGCCCAGGGTGCAACGGGAGCCCAGGGCGCGCCCGCGACTCAGTGCGAGGTAACCGACACGACCTCGGCGGAGCACTACACCGACCTGCAGACCGCCATCAACGACGCCACGAGCGGAGACACACTCGCCGTGACCGGTGAGTGTGTAGGTAACTTCACCATCAGCAGTGGAACCCTGACGATCATGGGCATGCCGACAGCCGCTTTGAACGGGAACGGCTCAGGCACAGTCATGACGATCCATGGTGGAGCCACGGTCACGCTCACAAACCTGCTGATCACAGGCGGCGTGGCCCAAGCTGGCGTCGTCCAAGCCGGCGCCAGCGGCGGCGGAATCCTGAACGCTGGCACTGTCACGTTGAACGGGAACACCCAGATTGAAGGCAACTCCGCTCCAGGCACCGAGGGGGAAGGCGGCGGGATCTTCAACTTGCTAAATAGCCTCACCGTCGAAGCAGACGCTCAGGTGGACGAGAACTCGGCCGGCGACCTCGGCGGCGGGATCTACAACTACGAGGGCGCCGTCACGCTGAATGACTTCTCGCAAGTGAACGAGAACAACGCAGGAGCCAGCGACGGCGGCGGCGGGATATTCAACAGCGGTGGCATGGTCAACCAGAACGACAGTTCTGAGGTGCTTCACAACACCCCGGACAACACGGCCACCTAAGGCCGTTGTGACGGCGCACCGTCCCGTCCGTCCGCTCTCGCCTCCCCGCCCTCTCTCCAAGGCGCCCTCCTGCCCGGTCCGTCCCGCCGGCTCGGCCCTTCCCGCGTCGCCCCTCGTCCTTTGGGCGCGGCCCGGCCCGCGTCACGCTTTTGGTGCGCTTTGCCCGTCCTGCCTCTCTCTCCCGAGAGTGCTCAGCGGGGAGAGAGGGGACAGGGCCGCCGGAAGGACACCAGGACCGGGGACAGGACGGCCGGGGCAGCGCCCCAGGGCCGGCCGGGGCACCGGCGAGGGCCAGGCCAGAGAGCAAAGGCGCGGGGACGGCCCGGAGGGCCGGGGGCGCCGGGCCGGGGACCAGGGGAAGGGCACGGGGACGAGGAGCAGGGAGGCCCGGGCGGAGCCCAGGGGCCGACCGGAGGGAGGGCGGAGGGGCACGGGGCGGAGGGAGCGGGCCGGGCTCGGCGGAGTGTGACTAGCCGGCCCGGCCAGACGGAGGCACCGCAAGCCGGCCGGACGGCCGGGCGCCCGGTGTTCAGGCCGTATCCATGCCAAGGGCGAGGGAAGGCGTCCTACCCCACGACCGCGTCGTAACGTTCGAGCCACGCCCGGTAGGGAGCACAGCCAGGATGCATGCCGTCGACGACATCGGAGAAGCCAGCTGTCTGGTCGTCGGTGACCACGCCCCGGTGCTCAACACACCAATCGAAGTGGCAGCACTTGGCCTCCATCATCGGCCGCGCCAGAAGCAGCAGGTCCCGCATCTCGCTGGCCGGGTTCTCGGCACCGTACGCCATCATGACTCCTCTCCTTCCAAGTGACCTCGATCTCGGCGACTCGTGCCAATTATGCCCGAGCTTGACCAGAGCCTGAAGCCGAACGGTTCTAGGCTTCACATCCAAGGTCATTAGCACCGTCAGCGCTTGGGAACGAGCAGCTCCCACACGCACCTGATCGCGGCGCGGGCGTCAATCTGCAGAGCAGCGTTGTCCGTAGCGGCTTCGACTTCTCGAATGTGACGGTCGAGGTTGCGATTGAATTCCTGAAGTCCGGCCACTGCATAGTCCGAAGCCCGGTCATGCAGCGAGACGAGCTGCGCTTCGACGTCAACGCCGATTACCCGCCGAGTACTCGCGATGTTCGCGAGTTCCTCCAGAGACCCACCCTCTTGCGGAAGATCCGCGTCTTCGGGAAGCTGGCGGATCAAGCCTGCAAGTTGCAGCCGACAAAAGGCATGAGAGGTCAGCACCGTAGCCGGAAAAAATCCATAAACCCACGTCGCCTCTATGCTGGCCAGTAAAAATTCGCCAGCGGTGCCCGCCAGGCAAATGAAATCCTCTGACGGACGGAGAGCGCCGAACTCGACAAGGCGCTCCGCGCGATCATCAAAGTTCTGCAGCATCACTTTCAGAGATCGAGCGCGCGGCCTCGTCCGAATTCATGCCCACGCCACATCAGATCACCGGTCAGGACGACCATGCAAGGCATAGTCTCTCAGCTTTTGCTGACCGGCGCGATCCAACAGTTCTATGACGTCGAAGATCGGACGGCCTGGTCCCCTCATCACCTGGAGTGCCGTTGCTCCGGCGCTCCCGGGCGTCGGTGCATTCGTCGTTAACAGAACGACTGTCGGCGCCTGTTCATCTGGCGCCTGACTCAACACCGCAGCCTTACCGAGGGCCTTCCAAAGCGTGTCAGTGCGCTTGAGCCCTGGCCTGCTCGATGTGAAAGCGCCCGAGACGTCGAAGGCCCATTCGCCACCGCGGTGATCCTCGGCAACGAAGTCGACCTCGATGCCGAGCCTGCGAAACTTTACGTTGACTCGGACGTTTAGAAACCCGCATTCCGTCAGCAGGAGGCCAGCCAGTTTTCTTGCTTGGCGTCCTTCTCTGACAGCCCGGGATTGGAAGTCCTCTGCCTCGTTTGCCGGTCCAACCGCAGGCAGGTGGACACGGAACGGCTGATCTTCCGAGACCAGACGTGCTCGTTCGTCGGCGATCCGCTCCTCACTCCGTTTGCAATATGCCGCGTCAGTTTCGAATCCCAGGTAGTGCCTCCCCGTGCGGATAGCGGCGACTGCTGTCGTTCCCGCTCCCATGAACGGATCGAGTACGACGTCCTCGAAGTACGTGTACAGCTCAATCAGGCGCTTCGGAAGCTCCACTGGAAATGGCGCCGGGTGACCTACGCGGCTGGCGCTCTCGGGTGCGATTTCCCACAGATCGGTGGTCGCTTCCAGAAACTCGTCCCTAGAGATGGTCACGGCAGAAGGATGGCCAGCGGCCCGTCGCTTGCTAGAACTGACTGCTCTGTCGAATCTGCCTTTGCTTGCGATCACGATTCTCTCCGTGACATCCCGCAATACCGGATTCGCGGGACTCTGGAAGGAGCCCCAGGCGCAGGAGCCGCCGGCGGCCCGACCCTTCCACCACACGATCTCCCCCCTGAGCAAGAGCCCTAGGTCGTCTTGCAGGATGCCGACGACGTCGGCAGAGAGGGAGCGATAAGGACGGCGGCCAAGGTTCGCAATATTGACCGCGATTCGGCCCCCCGGTTCCAGCACTCGCTTGCACTCGCTGAAGACGGCCCGCAGCAGGTCGAGGTACTCAAGATACGTCGCTGGCACGCCATCGCGGTCGAGCTCGGTCTCGTACTCCTTGCCAGCGAAGTAAGGCGGAGACGTGACGACGAGGGCAACGGAGTCGTCCGATACACACTCCATACGTCGGGCGTCGCTCTCATAGATTCGGTCAAGCTCCAACGTCGTACCCAACGCAGAATCGTTCGAGAGCCGAGGTGGCGCGAATCGCTCGTAGAAGGCTGATGCGTCATGGGCCTCTCTCCGAGAGGTCCCGAACTGACTCGTCGAGGTCGGCGGTCTGCGACGGCGAGGGCTGACAGCCGATTCTGCCGGTACTGCGTCGGCAGCCGTCATGCGACCGGACGTCCACTCGAAGAGGCCTTGGGCAACTCGTCCCAAGCCCCGAAGTCAAACCGAGGCTGCTGCTCCTCGCGATCGAGTCGCTCGAGCAACTCGTTAACTGCTTGAACCACTAGGAATGTCTTGGTTATGTGGCGTTCCGTTGCGACGCGGTCGAGGCGGGCACGCAGAGCGGTCGGTATCCGCACTGCGAGGACGGGACGGTCCTCTTTGTAAACCTTGGGGCGGGCCATAAATTTATCGTATCATTTTGCGCGATATCGCGCGATGAAATGGATGGCCCTCGGGAGGTCACCGAACCGGAGCCTTCGGTTAGGTAGGTCGGGGCACCCCAATTGGGCATCGGTGGGATAGCCGGGACGCTCTGACTAGCTCAGCTAGCGCGGAACCAGATGAGCCTGCCCGGCGCCTCCCCGGTCGGACGCATGTACTCGGGCGTCGGCTCTATGAGAGTCACCTCCAGGCCGCACCCTTCGAACGCCGCTCGGAGCTGGTCGTCGGACCGGGGCTCCAACGGTCCGGCAAGTTCGATGTGCTCACCCCCGCTACACCAGATCGTGCAGAGATGACGAGCTGCAGCCACGGGAAGCGGAGCCGGTCGGTCGCCTTGTGACACGCGAGCGCTCGCCGGCCTTTCTGCATGGGCGGTACCCGCCGGTCCAGCAACGCGCAGCGTTCGAGATCCGGCTTCTATCGCTTGGAGCACGAGCCGAAGCAGCGTGACGTTCAGGAAGACGTGGGTCGCGCCGCAGCCCTTGCAATGGAATACCTGTCGTTTTGCGGTATCGCCCATCACCACCGCGTTGCCGAGCGCCGGATGAGGCTCGGGCTTCCAACCGGTCGCATGTGACGCGGCCCGCTGCCGCATCGAGGCTTCCCAGGCGCTCAGTGTCCATATCGCTTCGGGGCGGTCGTCACCGATGGGCGCGAGATCCCGCGTCCCTCCCTCACGGCGCTTCAGGGGGACGCGACGGGGACTGCTCACGACGAGAACTCCCGTTGAGAACGAGGCGAGAGCGAGGTAGTCGAGTCCCCGGCCGCATGTGCAGTGAAGCCTCAGGGCCGGGTGGCTTGGCAGCTGCTGGCACGGCGCAACGACATGTGGTCGCATCGCCGGGGCGTTCGCGGGGTCGCGGGCCGCCTCGACGCGCGACACGGGGTCCAAGCCCCACGCAACCGGACCGCCGAGCAACTCGACGGGTGATCGGTCCGGCTCGCCGGCTTCGAGTTCGGCGAGCGCCTCGCGGGCCAGCGCTTGAGCGCTGCGCCCACCAGCGGCCCTCTCTCCCGCTGCCACCAGCGGTCCTTGCACGTCGAATGACATACCTGTAATCTATCTGGCGTCGATCGATCTCGATCGACGCCGACCGGTTCGGGTGTCGTTGAACTACCCGGCGTTGGACCGCCTCAGCGGGCGGGCCGTGGAGTTCATATGTCCACGCCCGCTGAACCTCAGGCGCTCACGATCGGTCAAGCTGCCAGTCGGCTGGGGGTCCATCGCGAGACCCTGCGAGCAGCGATCGAACGAGGTGAGGTACCCGCCGCACGCCTCGGCCGACGCTGGCTCGTTCCCGTCGCAGCTCTCGACCGGCTCCTCGCCCCGGCAGGTGCCGCTCCGCACGACAGCGAACTGCCGTGATTTCGCGAAACGCCCCGGGGCCAAATGGTCCCCGGGGCGCCTGCTCGACCTCGACAAAGATCGTTGCGTACGCAAGCATAGCTCCGCGGCGCCCGGCTGGGAAGCCGCGGGACGATGTCGCCGCGTAACGGTCCGGCAGCCGAACCTCCCTCCGAGATTCGCCGCAAGGCAGGTCGGCCTGGGCTAGCACGCCGACAGCTCAGTGAAGGGAAGCTCTCTCCCGAGCTGGTCGCTGCCGCCCGTCGAGGCGGCCTTACGAAAGCGAACACGAGGCCGGGCACGCAGGGCCGGCAGGCCGTCGACCGGGTCAAGGGATACGCACCACGAGTCGCTCACCACCCGGAGCTGACGGCTCGCCAGGCGGCAGGCCATGAGGCGCCAGGCGACGCGCTGCCCACCGTCACCTTCTTCGCTCAGCTCGGCACTGGACCCACCGTTCTTGCCGCCGTCACGGTCAGTCGCAGCGACGTCCGCCGAGTGGCTCGCTATCTCGGGCTCGTCGGCCAGCTGTCCGAGAACCGGATCTCGCCCGACGCCTTCGAACGCCGGGTTGCGAGCTGGCGACCCGTCACGATCCTTGACCCTCCTGGCTTTCGCGGGCGGGTCCGGTTCCTCAGCGACCCGCAAGCGGCGCAGCTCCTCTCCGAGATCGAGCGGGGCGAAGAACGCGAGTCCTGGATCGACTCGGGGCGCAAGCGCCCGTCTCCGAGGAGACGCCGATGAGCGCCGCTCGCCATCACTGCGTGCTCTGCGTGCCCGGACAGGGGCACCACCCGACGCGGCGCCCATCTGCAGCCGAGCCGTACTTCGACGCCGCCTTGCGGCTCTGGCTCTGCTCAGAGCCGCCGCACAACCACCACGCTCGAATGCACGAAGTGCTCCGGTCTCTCGACCTCGACCTGCTGCCCGAGGGAATGCACCCGCTCACGTACCGGGTCCTGGTACTCGCCGTCCACGCCGGGGCCTTCGCCGATGCCGGCGTTGCCTTCGCGGTTGCGGACGCGGCAGCGTCCCGTGCTCTACGGTCGCTGTTGCTCGAAGTTGCCGATGCACTCCCTCCAAACGAGGAGCGAGTCGCGTGACCCTCGTCAACGCGCACGATCGCGCACTGCAGCTGCTCCAGCGACTCAGCGACCGGGGGCCAACGACGCCGGTCTCGACGGGGCTCGGACCGCTTGACGACGTCCTCGGTGGCGGCTTCCGGCCGGGACTCGCCATCTGTGGCGGGATCCCGGGCGTCGGTAAGACCGCCTTCGGACTCCAGCTCACGCTCAGGGCAGCGCGCGATGACACACCGGCGGTGTACCTGAGTGCCGAGCAGCGACCCGACGAGCTGCTTGCTCGCCTGCTCGCGGCTGAGGTCCATCGCCCGGTCTCGGCATTGCTCGACGGCGAGCCGAGCGTGATCGCGGCCGCGTTCGAGGCCGTGGAGCGGATGCCGCTGCACGTCGTCTACGTCGAGGGAGACCCGGCGTCACCTGCCGGGTCGGTGAAGGCGCTCGCCAAGGTGATCGACGAGGTTGCCGATTTCCACGGGTCTGCTCCCTTTGCGTGCGTCGATTACCTGCAGAAGCTCTCGGCCGGCGGTCCCAACGGCAAGGACGACATTCGGGTGGCGATCGGCAAGGTCTCGTCCGCGCTCTCCGCGCTCGTGCGTGAGAGCGGGATCTCGCTGCTCGCCATCAGCTCGCTCAACCGGGCGAGCTACAAGGAGCGGCCGTCGCTCGAATCTTTCAAGGAGACGGGCAACATCGAGTTCGACGCCGACCTGGCGATGATCCTGAAACGGCCCGAGCCGGCGACGGACAAGGAGAAGGACGAAGCCGTCCGCTCACCGCATCTCTCTCCCGTCGAGTTGTGGATCGTAAAGAACCGGATCGGCCCGGTCCCTGCTGAGCCGATAGCGCTCCTCTTCGACGGGGCGCTCGGGTCGTTCCGGGCAACAGAGGACGAGTCGCGATGACGACGGCTCCCTCGATCCTCAACCTGCAGGACTGGCCCGGGCGCGAAGGCGTCTCGGCCAAGCCGGTCCGGTCCCGACCCTTCGAGCGCCTCGGCGACCGGTCGGCCATCGTCTTCGTGGCTGCAGCCGAGCGCTACGCGAGAGAGGAGCGCTTCGGCCTGGGTGCCTATCTCTCGATCACCGGGCGAAGCGTTCTCGGCGCAGGACTCGTCGTGTCGGACGACCGGCCAGACGTCTCCGATGTACTCCGGCCACGGTGCGCGGCCCGGGTCGTCGAGACTCCGGCTGGGCCTCGACGCTGGGAGTGCCTGACGCTCCGCGAGTTCTTCGACTATCGGACGGGACTGTTCACGAAACGGGTCTACACGAGTGCCGGATGGCTCGTGACGGCTGACCTCGGGCGGACGCTTGGACTCGTCGCCGAGGCATGGGCGCCGACTCGGGCGACGAAGCGCAGTGACTTCTGGCGAGGCGGCTTGAAGCTCTATCTGCCGACCTGGTCGAAGATCGACGGGCGCGAGAACCACGAAGGGCGCCTCGACCCGGTCTCTCCCCACCGGCCGGCGTTTCTGGTGAAAACGGCCGGCGCTCACGGCTACGTCGCCCAGTTCGATCGTGGCCAGGGCGGAGTCTCCGCAGGCAAGCGCAATCCAGACGGCACGCCGTACCGGGGCCGCCCGCTCGACGTGGTCACCGGCGGCCACGTCTTCGACGGGGTCGACTCCGGAGAGCTGGGAGACCATCTCGAAGCGTTCGGCTTCGACCGCGTCGACCTGCCGGCGGCCGTCACGCTCGACATCGAAGGCGCCGACCTCATGGCGGGTCTTGTCGAGGCAGTGCGCTCGCTCGCCCTCGTCCTCGACGAAGAAGCGGCAAAGTGGCTGACGACCTCAAGAGACCGTGCCCGTGGGTACGGCCGGCTGGACCTCGGAGGTCTCGTGTCGCCGGCCGGGCTGGCGGCGGAGATCCCTCGGCGTGCAGGCGTCCTGTCTCCGTTGCTCAAGTTCCCGGTCCCGACCGATCTGGAGCTGAGGTCCTGGATAGCCGCTCACCGTGGAGGCTGGCTGACGGCCGAGATGGCGGGACAAGGTCTCTTCCCAGCGGCCGACGTCGACGTGCATGCGGCTTACGCCGCCTTCGCCTCTCTGCTCGGCTGGTGGCCCGTGATGACGGCGGCCTCTCTCCGCCGCCGGGACGTGACGGCGGAGCTGCGGTCGCTCTGTGCCGAGGTGGCTGCGGGCGATGTCTCGAGTCTGTTCGACCGGCGCACGTGGGCACGGTTCGGTTTCACGATCTGCGAGGTCGTCTGTGACGGCGAGCCGTGGCCAGTCGAAGCGCCCGACGAGTCGTACCCGCAAGGGCACTCCGGTGTGCGCCCGGTGCGCTGTCCGATCTCCCTTCCGTTCACGTGGCCGGACGTCGTGAACGCAGCGCTCCGATCCGGTCGTGTCCCGCAGATCATCTCGGCAACGCGCCTCGTCCCTGTCGGCCGACAGCCCGGCCTGCGCAAGCAATACCCGCTCTACGACGGCCTCGTGCTCTCCATCGATGAGGACCCGGCCGTCGCACTCGTGCGTCTGCGCGATGCGGCAAAGGTGCGGGGCGACAAACGACTCGCCGCCCACCTCCGGGTCGTGGTCAACGCACTCGTCTACGGCAACCTTGTCAGGCTCGATCAACTTCACAGACGGAACGGGCGACGGGCGACGATCGCCGAGCAGCCGGCCGAGTGGACCTTCCCGCCTGTTGCAGCCACGGTCACGGCAGCCTCACGGCTCGTTCTCGGCGTCGCGGAGCACGACCTCGGCGCGTATGACATCACCGTCGCGAGCAGAGACACCGACGGCCTGCTCCTTTCCTGCTCGCCCGATCAATGGACCGACCTCGACCGAGTCCTGGCCCACTTCGATCAGCTGGACCCGTTCGGCACCGGTACGCCCTTCTGGACGGTGCGCCGTGAGCACTGACCGGCGGCCTCTCTGCGGCCTCGTCATCGGCGTCAAGCGATACGAACTCGCAACGCTCGACGACGCCGGTGACCTCCTGGAGGTGGTCGAGGCGACCGAGCATGCTCTCGGCGGGTCGGTGGTCGATCCGCCGCACATGGCGGGGCACGACAGCGAAGGGAACCGCCGCTGGACCCGCGAGGTCGCCGCCGTTGCTCTCCGCCGCGAGATCGCCCGGTCTCGGGGGATCTCGCTTGTCGTGCCGCTCTGGCCGTGGGAGAGAGCGGGCGAGGCGCCATTCCCGTCGATCAGCAGGGTGCAAGCGGCCACTCCCGAGACCCTCGCCGCCACCCGCCGGCGCATCGATCTACGGCCGTTCGGGTTGTTCGTGGAAGGCCACACCCGGCGGGAGAGCGACGCTGCGCCCGTTGCCATCGACCCGGGGACCGACCTCGCCGAGTACGAGTTGCTCGACTGGCGGGATGGCCGCGGCGAACCCGCCACGGTCGATGGCAGCGTTCTCGACAATCTCGGCGGCAAGGCGCACCGCTGGCTCAGGCCCCGACCGATCGACGACCGGACGGAGGTTGTGGTCGTGCCCGAGCTGATCCGGCGGGTCGGCAAGGCAGGAGGGATCATCGAGGCCGAGATCGTCAGTCCCGATGCCGACACCTCCGGAGTTCGGGCTGTCTACGACCAGGGAGACGCCGCCGGCTTCGTTGCACGTCATGCCTCCGCCATAGGCCCGCGGTCCTTCTCCCGGCGCTATGGCGTGCCGCTCGACACGGCCAAGAGCCTTTCGTCAGGGAGGAAGCAGCCAAGCAAGGCCACGGTGCAGCGGGTCCTACGAGCAATGCGGGTCGAAACGTCCGAGACCCCAAGCTGCCCTGCGGACGGGCGCCCCGTCCTCGGTACAGGGAAGATCTACTGCTCGCCGACATGCCGGGCCGCCGCTCGAAAGCAGCGGCAGCGGGACGGTGGCGGTCAGACAACCCGCGTAGAGGCAGCATCGTGACCCACCCACGCGTCTACGCCGCACACCCCATCGTCACCTACGGCTCGGCCCGCGAGCGTGACTGCATCGCTTCGTTGTACTCTCTCCTGCCCGAGGCGGATGTCTACAACCCGGCCGGCCGGTACTCGACCCCTGCAGGGTGGCGTCGTGCGTGGCCTCGGGTGCTCGCCAGTCTCTCGGGCCTTGTCGTCTTCGGCACCCGCGATGGCGTCGTCGGGATGGGCTGTCTTCGCGAGATCGCCGACGCTCATCGGGTGGGCCTTCCCATCGCAATGCTCGACCGCCGGTGTCATGCTCGCACCTACGCGGGGCTGGTCCTCCCACCTCGGGCGGCGACGGCTAGGCGAGCTGCGGTGCTCGTCCCGGGCGAGCCGGTCGACCTGCGGGAGCTGATCGGACTGCCGCCGGCAAGGAGCGCGCAATGACCGAGCGCTGGCAGCTGCTTCCGCCGCTCGGCGCCGACGAGTTCGCCGCGCTGAAGTCCTCGATCGCCGAGGTCGGCGTCTTGGTGCCGGTCGTCTACGACGCCGAGACGAGCGAGCTGATCGAGGGCCATAACCGGATGCGGGCGGTGAGCGAACTCCGGGCCGAAGGGGTCAAGGTGTCGGACCCGCCGAGAGAGATCCGTCGCTTTGCAGACGACACCGAACGGATCTCCTTCGTCGTCGCCGCGAACGTCCAGCGGCGCAAGCTGTCCGCTTCCCAGCGCCGGGACCTCGTAGCCGAGGCGCTGCGGCGGCTCCCGAGCGTCTCGGATCGACGCCTCGGACTGATGGCCGGCGTCGACCACAAGACGGTTGGTGGCGTCAGGGGCGAGCTGGAGGGACGTGGGGAGATTCCCCACGTCGAAGCGCGGGCGGACTCGCTCGGTCGCCAGCAGCCGGCACGTCGGACACGGCCGGCTCCGACGATCTTCGTCCAGTCGGAGAGAGACGCCAGGAGAGCGAGCCAAGCCCTGCGCTCTCTCGGCGACGACGCGAGCGGCCTGATGGCACTCTCTCGGGCCGAGGAGCGAGTCCGCATCGCCAACCTGGAGCGGATCCGGGCAGAGGCGGCGTCAGGGCCATCGCAGCACGTCGACGACGCATGGGAGCTTCGCACCGGGGACTTCCGAGAGGTGCTCGCCGACCTGGGTGACCAGTCCGTCGACGCCATCGTGACCGACCCGCCCTACGACGCCGACGGCGTCCCCATCTTCGAGCCGTTCGCGGCCTTCGCTCTTCGCGTTCTGAAGCCGAGCCGCCTGGCGGTCGTCTATGCCGGGCACCTCCAGCTCGACCGGGAGATGGACCTCCTCGCCCGAGGTGGTCTCACGTACATGTGGCACGGGACGAACGTGCTGCGCGGACGTCACACGAGAATCCGTGCCCGCATGATCTACGGCCAGCACCGGTCCGTCCTGCTCTACTCGGCAGGTCGCTACCGGGCTCGCGGGTGGATGAACGACCTCGTCTTCGCCGAGGGCCACGGTGGGCCGGAGGAGCGACCGCTGCATCCGTGGCAACAGGCGCTCGAACCGGTCCGGCACTGGGTGCGCCAGGTCTCCCAACCTGGCGAGCTGATCGTCGACCCGTTCATCGGCTCAGGCACGACCGCGGTAGCTGCCGTGATGGAGGGCCGGCGCTTCCTTGGCTGCGACATCGATCCCGGGTATGTCGAGACGACTAGGCGGCGGCTGGTGGAGCTGGCCAGCGCCGAGGACAGCGGTCAGAGCGACGATGCGCCTGCTTAAACGCTCCCACGGCTCGCTCTCAAGTGCTGAGCCGAGCCACACGAAGGGGACGCGATCGGAACGCTCGGCTTTTGTCTCGTTAGCCTTACGGCCGTGCAGCAACGACCAGCGCAGCGCGGCGGCGAGTTGGTGGCGCTCGGCGTGGTCGCGATTGCCTTCGTTGGGGATCTGCTTTGGCGAGTGCTGCGTCGCCGGTCACCCCGTCACTCGGGAGATAACGAAGTGACTGCCGAGGAGTTGGAGCGGAAGCTCGACAAGGCACGGCTACCTCACACGTTGGCGGGCGTCGCCGAGCTGCTCGGTACCGATGAGCGCGGAGCACTCGATTGGCTTGCGAACGCAAGCGATGACCTTCGTGAGACGGGAGAGATCCTCGCGGATCCTGACGCCATGGCGCAGCTTCGACAAGCCGACGAGGACCGAGCCATGGGCCGCCCGGGAGTCCCGATCGCTGAAGTCCGCAAGAGCCTTGGCCAGAACGGGACCTAGTACGGATTCCTGGGAGGTCGTGCTACGTCCAGGGGCGAGACGATCGCTCGGGAAGCTCGACGAGAAAGTCGCCGCCGCTGTGATTGAGCTCCTCGATGACTTGGGTAACGATCCCGGGCGCATCGGAAAGCCGCTTCGCCTCGAACTCGCCGGGAAGTGGTCAGCACGGCGGGGTCCCTACCGTGTGATTTACACGGTCGACCGAACAGCCCGAATGGTCGACGTCGAATCCATAACGCACCGCCGCGACACGTACCGCCGTCGCGGGCAGCAGCCTCGGAGGACCTAGCGACTGTCACACCCCGATCGCACCATCGGAGCGATGATCGGTGCTGTGACCACCATTACCTGTAAGCGCTGCAACCACAGCTTCGAGACCGAAGCGACGACCAACACTCGCTGCCGCCGCTGCCGGGCCGTCGTTCGCGTGCCGGCCTCTGCTCGGCCGACAGAGCACAGCTTCGGAATCGTTCTGCTCAGCTGCGGCCATCCTGACGCCGTCATCATTCATCCGGGCAGGTCGCTCGCCCGCATCCTCAAGCAGGCGGAGTGGGAGTGCCCGGGCACCGGCGCCGACGTCACCGCCGAGCGGGTCCTGGCAGTGCTTACAGAGGCGGAGTGGGAGGCGTTGACCGAGGAGGCGATCGATCAGTTGGTCGCCAGCAGCAAGGGGCAAAGGTCACCCTCTTCCGTAAGCAGATGAGCCTTCGTACCTTCTTTTATCTTGTGCCCTCCACCTGAGAGGGTCGCTTCAATCTTCGACGAGCCGCAGGTCAGAGGCCCTGAGCCTTACTTATGCCTCAAGGCCGAGGGTTGCGAGAAGAAGTAAGCCTCGAAGGGTCTTGGAGGAAGGGTAAGGCACGGTAGGGCCTCGCAGGGCTCAACGTCGTCGCAGCTCCCACAGCGCCCGCACGAGCTGCCCGAGGATCGCAAGCGCCCGCTCCCGGCTGAGCCCGCTGGGCGCGTCGGGTCAGCGCTTGTTCGCCGCCAACATGATCGCCATCTCCTCTGCGGCCTTGTTGTGTCGGCGGTGTTCGCACGTCGACCCGCCTGAGTCTCAGACGATGCCACAGCTGAACCAGGCCACAACGCCCTTGTGTGTCTTCCCCGCGGTGACTACGAACGGGGGCTCAGCGCCGCAGCCGTTGGCTCCGTCGACGCGATAAGTGCCTGCGGGCAATCTCGCCAACCACCCATCGCGATCGGAATACGCCTTGTATCTCTTCCCGTTGCTACCCAGAATACTGAAGTGGTCAGTCACCTGGAACGGTCCTGTTGGGCACACGTGAAGAAGCGCAGGGTCCTTCACGCCGACGCCCCCCGCTGGCCCGCCCGCCATAGCCGTGACTCCACAAACCTCGCCCATCGTCGGAACGGTCGACGTCGTGACCGTGATCCCGCTCGTCGTGGGTGCGACGGCCACGCCGGTCGAACAAGCGGCGCTCGCGAGAGCGAGCGCGACGAGGGCGACCGCTCGACGAGACTGCATGACCCTCATGTTCCCATGAAGGCGCCAGCGCAGCTCCTCGCGCATCAATCTTGTGTGCCGCGGGCCGACGAACGCTGCGCCCTAGAGCGTAGAATGACGGTCGACACATAAGTGTCCCCGGCAGTGCTGAAACACCCCGGGGACTGGCACCAGGGAGGTACCCCCAATGCAAACGGCAACGCTAGTCACGCCCGAACCCCGAGCGCGGAGCCTGTCTCCCGAGGACGTCTCCGACGGCATCAGCGCCATCGCCGCCACCTATGCCCGCCCCGACTCGGCCGGCGTCTGCGTCGCCGACGGCATGGGAGTGCGGATCTCCGTCGAGCGAGGCGCACTCCTCGTCGCTGACGGAATGGGCGAGCACCGGAGAGAGCGCCGCTTCGACAAGGCGACGCACGGTCTTGCTCGCGTGGTGCTGTTGGCCTCCACCGGCACGGTGAGCATCGACGCCATGCACTGGTGCAGCCGCCTCGGAATCGGAGTCGTCGTGCTCGCCCCGGACGGGACCCCACGGCTGGCGTCTACGCCTCGGATGACCGACGACGCCAGGCTCCGCCGCACCCAGGCGCTCGCACCCGAGCGGCCCTACGGTCACGACATCGCCCACGAACTGCTCGGCGCCAAGCTGTCGGGTCAGGCGAGGCTGCTTGCCAGCCGCTTCGGGGATCACGACACCGCCTGCACGATCCTCGACCTCGCCGATGCGCTGCGTGGAGCCGAGACGATCGAGGATGCCCGCCAGCTCGAAGCCTCCGCCGCTGCCCTGTACTTCGGCTCCTGGTCGGGCCGAGCCGAGTGCGCCCCTACCTTCGCCGCAAAGGACCGGCGTCGCATCCCGCCGCACTGGTCGTGCTACGAGGGCCGGAGAAGCGTGCTCGCCTCCTCCAGCTCGAACCGGAAGGCCGAGCGGCCCGTCAACGCCCTCCTCAACTACTGCTTCGCCCTCCTCGAAGCCGAGGCCATCCTCGCCTGCCAGGCGGTGGGACTCGACCCCGGCCTTGGCATCGTCCATGCCGACGCTCGGGCAAGAGCGAGCATGGCGCTCGACCTGATCGAGCCGGTCCGGCCCGAGGTCGAGGGCTTCGTGCTCGACATGGTGGAGCGCCGGACCTTCCGCAAGGCCGAGTTCACCGAGACGTCCGACGGGCACGTCCGCCTCCTTGCGCCCCTTACCCATGAGCTGGCCGAGACGATGCCGCTGTGGGCACGCTCGCTCGCTCCGTGGGCCGAGAAGGTTGCTCACATTCTCGGGCGAGCGATGGACGGCAAGTACCAGGCAGCCACGCCGCTCACGTCCTCCCGTACCAAGGCCGCACAGGCGGTCGTGAAGGCCCGCAAGATCGAAGCCAGCAGAAGGGCCACGCGGAGCACTCCCCGGCAACGTCCGGCCGCTGAGCCGACTGTCCTGCTGCTGTGGAGCTGCCCCGACTGTGGCGGTGCGGTCACGAACCCTCGCCACGTCCGCTGCGACGCCTGCATAGCCGCTGACCCTGCGCAGGCACCGGAGATCAGGGGACGGCGCGGTGCTGCGATCGCGGCTCGCAAGCGGGCGCTTGCCGAGTGGGACAGCCTCAATCCCGGCGCCGTCTACGACCCGGAGCTGTTCGCCAGCGACATCCTGCCGAGGTTGGCGACGGTCAAGCTTTCGGAGATCGTCGAGGCGACGGGCATGAGCAAGACGTTCGCCTCACAGGTCCGGGCCGGGAAGTTCACGCCTCATGTTTCGACGTGGGCGGCGTTCGGTGAGTTGGCGGGCGTTGACCTGGCCGGGCTTGCGTCGTAGCCGGCGAGTACTCTGGGCGGGCAAGAGAGGGAACCGATGACCGACCCGCCACAGCCGCGTAATCGTGGCTCCGAACTGGCTCTGGTGGTGAGTCGGCGCACGTTGCGGAGAGTCCTCACGGCTACGGTCGCAGTTCTCGTGCTCGCAGGCGTGGCCGTCGCTGGTTACGTCGCCGGTCGTACCTCTCAAACTGGGCGCAACGGCGAGGACGATTTCGTGCCAATTGCGACGACATCTTCCTCGACCGTTCCGCACTCAACGACTTCCCGGCAGGCGACGACCACGAGCCGTCCGGCAACTACCACGACAACTGCCTCGCTTCCCACGATCACTCTCGCCGCCGATAGGGGGAGTGGTCCCACTTGGACCGGGATCAAGCCGCCCATGATCGGGTTCTCCGGAGACTCCGGCAACATCGTGGAGAGCATCACTTGGACCGTGTGGGAATCGGAAGAAGCCGTCGGCCATGGGACGTGGGGTTACAACTCCTGTAATCCGGACTGCGCGTCGGGAATCGTAACCAAATACACCGCCATCATCACCTTGTCGGACCCGGTCGGCGACCAGTTCACCATCTTGGCAGAACAGACCGAAGGCCCCCACGGCTTCGAGCAGTCGTTTGCGCTACCAGTACCGGCGGACGGTGCTCCATGGATCTCGCTTAGTGATGGCTGAGATTGTGCCCTGCCCCGAAGGCGATTGCGGACGGAGTGGGAGAAAGCCAACCCGAGGACGATCACTACGACGCCGAGCTGTTCGCCCGGCAGATCCTGCCGAGACTGGCAGGCGTCAAGCTGTCGGAGATCGTCGAGGCGACCGGGATGAGCAAGGCGGGTGCGTCGGACATGCGACGAGGGAAGCGGACGCCGCACGTATCCACGTGGAGCGCTCTGGCGGAACTGGTCAGCGTCCCGGAAGCGTCAACCGGCTGATGCACGAAGGGAATCGAAGATTCGCAGTGGAGTGAGTCCCGAGCCGGATAGGCCAATCTCAACCTGATCTGGTCTCGTCTGTCCTGGCAAGAACACCTCGGCGGTCAGCAGGCCGAGTT
>PLDN01000085.1 GCA_003136185.1 Acidimicrobiaceae bacterium
GCTCGGTAGGTCAGGACCTGGCGCGCCAGGTCCGGTAACGTCCGCCCCATGGTCATGGTGCGTGACGACACCGCCAGAGCTCTTGCTCACCGGCTCGCCACCGAGCAGTCCGAGCGCCGGCTCCCATCGATCGCCGCGGGCCTCGTGCGCGACGGCAATCAAATCTGGTTCGACAGTGCGGGCGAGGTCGACGGCGTCCCGCCGACCGACGAGACGCAGTACCGCTGCGGCTCCATCTCGAAGACATTCGTCGCGGTCGAGGTCATGCGCCTTCGAGACGAAGGCCTCGTCTCTCTGTCGGATCTCATCGGCAAGCACCTCCCGGAGGTGACCGAGCTCCACTCCACTGTCGCCCAGCTGCTCTCGCACACGTCGGGGCTGCGGGCCGAGTCGGCCGGGCCGTGGTGGGAGCGCACCCCGGGCATCGCGTTCCAGAGTCTGCTCGAGACCTCCGTCCGGTCAGTCGACGTCCTGGAGCGACCAGGGCGCCGGTTCCACTATTCGAACACGGGTTACGCGATCCTCGGCGAGCTGGTCGCTCGATTGCGCGGCCGACCCTGGGACGAAGTCGCAGACGAAGAGCTACTCCGCCCGCTTGGCATGCTCCGGACCACGACACGCCCGGTCCAGCCTCATTCGAAAGGCTTCGGCGTC
Source organism: Acidimicrobiaceae bacterium (assembly GCA_003136185.1). Classification (GTDB taxonomy): domain Bacteria; phylum Actinomycetota; class Acidimicrobiia; order Acidimicrobiales; family Bog-793; genus Palsa-601. The sequence goes on from PLDN01000085.1 coordinate 655, forward strand.
CACCCGCACGCGGATGTCGTGCTGAGCGAGCCCGAGCACGACGCCCTATCGATGGCGCCTGCAGGGCAGCTCTGGACGACCATCGGCGATCTCTGCCGCTGGTCGGCGGTGCTGGCGGGCCTGCGACCCGAAGTCCTCAGCCCACAGACGGCCGCCGAGATGCGAGAACCACAGGCGGTCAACGACTTGCCCGGGTTGCCGTGGACGACCGCGCACGGCCTCGGTCTTCAGCTTTTCAACCGCGGTGGCACTCGGAGTTATGGGCACAACGGTTCCATGCCTGGATGGCTGGCGATCCTGCGCATCGATGCCGGATCGGGCCCGGAATCGGGATCGGGATCGGGAGACGCTGTCGCCATCCTCCTCAATGCAACTTCCGGATTGGGCCCGACGCTCGAGAGTGACCTGCTCTCTATCCTCGCCAGCTACGAGCCACGCCAACCGGAGGCCTGGAGGCCGACGCCCGGAGGCCTCACCTCGGAATTACTCGAGATCACAGGAGTTTGGTACTGGGGAACGAGCGGCTTTGTGCTGTCGATCAATCGGGAGGGCCTACTCGACCTGCACGCCCTCGGCCTCGGGCGAGAGGCGGCCTTCCGGCCGGTGGGCGACGGGTCGTTCGTCGGCCTGTCTGGCTATTACACAGGCGAGACATTGCGTGTCGTCCGCAGGCCTGACTTCTCCATATCGCACCTCGACATCGGCTCATTCGTGCTCACACGCGTCCCGTACGACCCTACGGTCGCCATCCCCGGCGGCGTGGATGAGTCGGGCTGGGCCGGAGGAGCGACGGAGCGAACACCGCGCGCACGTCGACGCTCGACGCCCCGCGGGAAGGACTAAGCCCGGGGGCCTCAGCATCAGCCCTGGCACCAGTCGGGTCGCCGGTCGGTGGAGGGGTAACCAGCGACCCGACTGGGTGGGGGGGGTGGTACGGGGAGATGCTTGTACCTGCTCAGAACACGTCCTCGTAGTAGCTGTCTGTGCTTTGTAACAAGCTGCTCCAGCTGGCGCAAGGACCGATGGCCGAGTTTGCGAAGGCTTCACTCGTTATTCACTTGCCGGTGGCTCTCCGTACAACTCCCGTAGGTTTGCTGGCCTTCCTCCCGGTCGCGCGCAACGCGGGAGCGGAGCGACCAGCGGCGAACTCACTCGTCTGTCGAGACAACCGTCACCGGGACAGCCACCGCGGACCCGTTCTCGGGCGGGGCGGTGGAGTCGGGATTGGCGACCGTTTCTCCGGTGGCCCCGACAGACCCAGCGCGCGCGTCAGTGCCCACCGGCCAGACCCGCACCACCTTCGGCACCACCAGCGCCGTGCCAGCTGCGCCCAAGGCAATGACAGAAGCGATCCGGAACGCCTCGGTATATCCCGAGGTCGCAGCCGCCAGCGGACCGACGCGGCCGACCAGGTCGAGCATGCGAGTAGTAGCGACGGTGGCGAGCGCAGCCAGCCCGACCGCTCCGCCGATCTGGCGAGAGGTGTTTACGAGACCCGACGCGAGACCAGCCTCCTGCGGCGGCACCCCGGCAGTCGCTGCGAATGCGAGCGGGGTGAAGCACAGGCCGAGACCCAAGGTCACGAGCACGCTCGGCACGAAGAAACCTGACCAATACCCCGTCGTCACCCCCACTCCCCCGAGCCAGAACAGTCCACCAGCAGAGCAGAGGGCGCCGATTACGAGGAGCGGGCGGGGCCCGAAGCGCACGACGAGGCGGGACGACACCTGGGCGCCGATGATGATCGCGATCGTCTGCGGCACGAACGCGAAGCCCGTCCGCATCGGCGAGTAGCCACGGACCTGCTGCAGGTAGAGCGAGACGAAGAACCACATCGCGAAGATCGCGCCCGACAACAGGAACATCGTGAGGTTGGAGGTCCAGATCGATCTCCGCTCGAACATGCGCAGCGGCATGAGTGGGGCTTTCGCGACCCTCGCCTCGTAGTAGAGGAACACCGTTATCAACGCCGCCGAGATCCCGAGCGTCGTCAGGGTCTGCCACGAGCCCCACCCGAGCGTGGTCGTCCGGACGACACCAAGGACGAGTGCCGTCAGTCCGGATGTCACGAGAACCGCTCCGGGCACGTCGAGCGTCGGGCGGTGCTCCCCGGTGACACGGCTCTCTTGCAGGTAGGCCCGGCCGGCGACCATCGTCACGATGCCGATCGGGATGTTGATGAATAGGATCCACCGCCACGACAGCTCCTCGGTGAGAATCCCGCCGAGAAGGGCGCCCGCCGCACCGCCGGCACCGGCGACCGCGCTCCAGATTCCCATCGCCCGCGAGCGGGCCTTCGGCTCGGTGAATGTCGTCGTGAGGATCGTCAGCGTCGTCGGCGACAAGATCGCGCCGCCGAGACCCTGCACCGCGCGGGCGGTGATGAGCCAGGTCTGGTCCTGCGCGAAGCCCCCAAACAAGCTCGCGCCGGTGAAAACCGCCAGTCCGACGAGGAAGATCCTGCGCCGCCCGAACAGGTCGGCCGTCCGCCCCCCGAGCAGCAGGAACCCAGCGAACGTAAGCGTGTACGCGTTCAACACCCACTGCAGGCCCGACTCCGAGAAACCCAGCGATACCTTCATCGCAGGCAACGCCACGTTCACGATAGAGACGTCGAGCAACACCATGAACTGCGCGACGCACGCAAGGGTGAGGATCAACCAGTCGGGCGCCGACCGGGCCCGAGCACCCAGGGCACCCAGGGCGGATGAATCAAGATCTCCCATATTGGGTTAGACCAACGCCCGAGACCTCCTTGCCATTCCTCCGAAGGGATCAGGCCCGGTCAGCTGGCGCCACGGTCTGCAGGGGCCAAAGCGCCATCGTGGCGAAGTACTCCGAGGCTCTTGCCACGGCAATCATGACTGTGCTTCTGTCTCAGCCTCCGCTATTGCCCTCGCCCCGGCCACCAGGTAGCAGAAGGCACTCTCTTCGATCACCGCACGCCTCGCGTCCCGGCGCGCGTAGCTCTCGACCGCTCCGGAGAGCGAGGCGAACGCGATGGTCCCGAGCACGATCGAGTGCTCGACCTCTAGGCCGAGAGTGCGCCGGAGGAGGGAGGCTATGTACCGCTGCCCGACTCGGAGACCGCCATCGGCTCGCTCGGGGATCGCCGAGCGGACAAAGATCGACAGCACGATCCCCCGCTCTGCAAGCACGTCGAAGAGCGCGTGAACGACGCTTCTGAGCTGCTCCTCGCCGGTGCGCGAATCGTCCTCGAGCTCGTGGTCGAGGCGCGAGGCGAGGCGGGTGATCTCACGACCGTAGAGCGCCAGGAGGAGAGTCTCGGCGTTCGTGAAATGGGCGTAAGGGAGCGCTTTGGACACACCGGCTTCGGCCGCGACGGCCTCCATGGTGACTGCCGCCGAGCGAGTGCGCACGACGATCGCCTCCGCCGCGTCGAGTAGTTGTTCCCGCCGCTGTGCCTTCGAGAGTCGACCGGCTGCGACGGTGACCCCGCCTACCTCGCCGACACCGCCTACCTCGCCGACACCGTTGTCACCGCCGACCCCGTTGCAACCCTCCATGGTGACTTCAGCGTAACTTGAGCGTCGCCGAATACCAGCGCCCCGCCGCGCCGCCAGCGGCGCCCGGCTGAGATCAGCTCAGCGGGCCTCGGCGTAGGTGAGCCAACGACCCTCGTCGAAGTCGTAGAGCTTGCACTGGCGGGTGTTGCTCACGAAGTCACGGAAGCGCAGCGGCGCCTCGTGCACGGTCCCGGGGAACGCCTTCTCGATTGCAGCAGCAGCAGCCTCGAGGTTGTACATCGGGATCCGCATGTCTACGTGATGAGGGACGTGCACCATGATCCAGTGGATGAAGAAGTTCGCACCCTTCGGAGCGTGAAGGACCGTGGTCCCTTCCATCTGAGCCTTGAACTTCGTCCACTCCGCCTTCTTCCACCAGCGAATCTCAGGGCTGACGTGGTGCACGTGGACGAACGACCCGAACACGTACATAAGGCCGATCCAAGGGATGACGATCACGCGGGCGATCAGCCACACGGTCCCTCCCACAGTGCCAGTCATAGCGGCGCCGAGCCAGATGACGCCGGCGAGGCTGAGCAGCACGTAACCAAGCACGAAGAAACGGTCACGCCGGATGGCAGAGCGCCAGCGCGCAGGCGGACGGCCCACGACCATCTTCGTCCACCAGACCTGGTGGGTGTAGTAGACGCCGGCGCCGACCCACGACCACTCCAGGCGATGCAGTGCCCGCCTGAACCGGCTCATCTCGCGGTACTCCTCCGGCGTCGACGGGTGCCACACGAAGTCATAGCCCTGTCGCACGGTGAAGGCATGGTGAACACGGTTGTGACCAAGGATCCAGCCCTCGTAGACGTGCCATCCCGGCAACATCGCGATGTGGCCGACGACAGAGTTGAGTCGCTTGGACTTGAACAACGCCCCGTGCGCGGCGTCGTGGCCGATCACGAACAACGCGACTCCGAGAAGCGCCGCTACCGCGTCGAGAGCGATGTCTGCAAAGACGTTGCTCACGAGGATGAGGCCGGTGATGACCGCGGCATACAGCCCCGCATCCCGCAGGAAATAGGCCATGCCCTTCCAGGTCGGATTGTCGTAGACCGAGTCGGGCAGGATGTCGAGCACGGGTTTGAGCGAGCCCTCGCGTGGCTCACGGGCCGCTCCCGGCAGCTTGGATTCGTTCAGAGCCTCAACGGAAGTATCCGTCGAGACAGGGGGGGTCTCGAGGAGCATTCCTACAGCCTACCGACCAGTAGGCAGTTTGTGAAGGCATCAACGAATAAATTCGACTGCGAACTCTATCCTCGACTCTTGTACTCGTCCTTAAGTAACGGTACCGTAACCACCATGCCCGATAACGCACAACTAGCGCCGCGTCGGCGGCTCTTCGACGCCGACAGCCACATCCTCGAGCCCAATGGCTGGCTGGACGACTACGCAGACGCCGCTACCCGGGAGCACTTCAGGCCGTTCCATCATCCAATAGCGCCCGACAAGGAGGCCGCCCAGGCGATCGTCGACGGGCGTAGTGACTCTCCTGCACCGGACGAACCGCAGTGGGGCCGGGGCTACGAGGCGTACGGTGCTTGGGACCCCGCAGAGCGGCGGAACTTCCTTGATCAGCACCAGATCGAGGTCCAGTTGGTTTTCTCGACTTTCGCGCCTGCTGTGTTTCTCGGGGGTGACACCGACCTCCTCTACGGCGGCATCAGGGCACACACGCGGGCGCTCGTGGACTTCTGCTCGAGCGACCCGCGCCTTGTCGCGGTACCGCTCATCCCGCTCACCGATCTCGAGCGGGCGGCCGCCGAGGTCGACTTCGCCCTCGCTCAAGGTGCAGGAGCGATCCTGCTCAACTCGACCGCTCCGTCGCGTGAAATGGGGCCGAGCCACGTCGACATCGATCCGTTCTGGGCGCGCCTGCAAGAGGCCGGGGTTCCCTTCGTCACCCACGTCGGTACAGGCGGGCGACTCATCCCGAGCGGCTACCGCCACAACGGGCGCCCAATGCCGACCGATTTCCTCGGCGGCGGCGAGAATATCCGCTCGAAGGATTTCCTCAATATCGGCTACTGGCCTGCGAACTTCCTCGCCGCCCTCGCGCTCGACGGTGTCTTCGACCGGTTCCCCGGACTTCGCGGCGCGAGCATCGAGCAAGGCGCGGAATGGGTGCCTGGCCTACTGAAGACGCTCGAGGGCGCGATGCAGTTCGCCAAGACCGAGCCCGACCTGGCGGCGCTGTCGATGCCGGCCGCCGACTTCATCCGGCGCCAAGTCAAGTTCGCGCCATTCCCGAAAGATGACGTCGGCTGGGTACTCGACAACGTCGGCCCGGAGCTGCTGCTCTTCTCGACGGACTACCCGCATCCGGAGGGGACGCGCGATCCGATCGGGCGTTTCGAGAAGCATCTCGGCCGCTTCGACGAGAGCGTGCAAGAGCGCTTCTACGTCGAGAACCTTGCGGAACTGCTCGGGCGCTGAGGTCCGGCGGCGGCAGGAGCCAGCTCTCAGCTACAACGCTCGCATATCCCCGACACTTCGAGGACGTGATGTGGCTCGCTGAAGCCGTGTTTGTGCGCGAGCCGTCGCGCCCAGGCTTCGACATCGGGGGCATCCACCTCCACCGCTTGCCCGCACCGGCGGCAAACGAGGTGATGGTGGTGTGACCCGAGCTCGCACCGGCGGTAGAGCGCCTCGCCGGTGTCGCCACGGACGCTGTCGATCTCACCGGCGTCCGCCAGTGCCCGCACCTGCGTGTACACAGTGGTCAACCCGACGCGGGCGCCCGAGGCCCGCAGCAGCGCATGCAGGTCCTGGGCACTCGTGAACTCGCCTATCTCGTCGAGGAGTGCGGCGACGGCCTGCTTCTGCCGGGTCATTCTGACTTGGACCACAGTCGAACCTTAGCCGTAACCGTTACCGGCAACAGCGTTGTAAACAGAATCCGTTTCCGTTACGGTTATGAAATGCGATCGAAACGAGCTTCTTTCCGCGACGACCTCCCCCCGCTCGCTCCCGCCCGCGCGTCTGATCCCACCGCCGCCCGCACCCGCTCGCTCGGCCGGTGGCTGAGCGTCGGCGTCACCGTCGGCGTCACCGTCGGCGTCACCATGCTCGCGGCAGGTTGCTCCACGACTGGCGGGCTGAAGCCTGGTTCTCGCGCCGTACTGAATGTCGTCGCGGCCGAGAACACATGGGGCAGCCTCGCCACACAGCTCGGTGGGAGGCAGGTCCATGTCACGAGCATCATCTCGGACCCGAACGCCGATCCGCACGAGTACGAGAGCAGCGCTTCTGACGCCCGCGCCTTCGCGGCAGCCAACTTCGTGATCCTTAACGGCGTCGGCTACGACGACTGGGCGGGCAAGCTCTTGGCGGCCCAGCCTGAGATCGGCCGCCGAGTCCTCACAGTCGGGACGCTCGTCGGTAAGACAGGGGGCGACAATCCTCATCTCTGGTACGACCCGAGCTACGTGTACAGGGTTCTCAACTCGATCACGGCGACCTACGAGTCGATCGAGCCGGCCGAGAAGGCCTACTTCATTGCGCGGCATACCGCCGTCGAGGCCGCCTTCGCCGGCTACCGCGAGCGCCTCTCCTATATCACTCAGCACTACGCCGACGACCGCGTTGGCTCTACCGAGAGCATCTTCCAGTACATGGCCGAGTACCTGCATCTCGACCTCGTCACGCCGTATTCGTTCATGAAGGCGGTGGCCGAGGGGACCGATCCGCCCGCGTCGAGCGTCGCTACAGTCGACCGCCAGATCGCTTCGAAGGCTTTCCAGGTGCTCGTCTACAACGTCCAGACCGTGACTCCGCTGACAACGACCATCAAGTCGCAAGCCGCTCAGGAGGACATCCCCGTGATCGGGGTATCGGAGACGATCCAACCTCCGATCGCGACCTTCGAGGAGTGGATGGACGGTCAGCTGGACAACCTTGCGGATGCGCTCGCCGCGAAGCAGCTGGGAAAGTGACCCCTCAGGTGCCGGGCGGGCCGGTGGTGCGAGCGACTGGGCTCGCCGCTGGCTACGGGAACCGGGTGGTGTGGGAAGGCGCCTCCTTCGAGATCGATCGGGGCGAGTTCGTCGCCGTCCTCGGGCCGAACGGCGCCGGTAAATCAACGCTCTTGAGAATGCTTCTCGGTCTGAACCGACCGGTCGCCGGCTCGCTCGAAGTGCTGGGGGCAACACCAAGGCGGGGTAACCCTGCCATTGGATACGTCCCCCAGGCTCGCCCGTTCGAATCGGAGACGGCCTTTCGGGGCGTCGATCTCGTCCGGCTCGGGCTCGATGGGCACCGCTTCGGCTTCAGGCCACCGTGGGAGTGGGGGTCAAGCTCCGGGCTCAGCAAGCGCGCGCTTTCTCAGGCCCAGATTGCTGAGGCCGTCGCGGCGGTCGGAGCCACGGCGTATGCCACCCGTCGGATCGGCCAGATGTCGGGCGGGGAGCGCCAGCGCTTGTGGCTCGCGCAAGCGCTCGTCGGGAACCCTTCGCTGCTTCTCCTCGACGAGCCTCTCGCCAATCTCGACCTGCGCAATCAGGCCATCATGGCGGAACTCATCGGCGAGCTGGCGCACTCACGGAATCTCGCCGCGGTGATCGTCGCGCACGACCTGAACCCGCTGCGTCAGGTCGTGGACCGCGTCTGTTACATAGCCGGCAACGGCGTCGCCATCGGCACGCCGGACGAGGTGATCACCACCGAAGTCCTCTCGCGGCTTTACGGCGCGCCGGTGGAAGTCCTGATCGACAGCCGCGGACGGCGATTCGTGGTGGGCATCGACGAGGAGATCGCCCATCCACACGCCAACCACGAACTGCTGGGGCGGTAATGACCATCGCCGCAATCGACTCTCTCAGCTGGAACCTCGTCTCTGACTTCAACCAGATGTGGGCTTACGCCTTCATGCGAAACGCATTCGAGGCGGGGACGGTCGTCTCGATCGTCGGTGGCGTCGTCGGGTACTTCGTCGTGCTCCGGCGCACTGCGTTCGCGGCGCATGCGCTGTCACACGTTGGCTTTGCTGGTGGTGCAGGTGCAGCGCTCCTCGTGGTCGACCCGTTGTGGGGTCTGCTCGCGTTCTGCGTGGGCGCGGCAGCGGTGATGGGAGCAATCGGCCAGCGCCTGCGGGAGCGAGACGTCGTGATCGGCATCGTACTGATGTTTGCCCTCGGCCTCGGCTACCTCTTTATCAATCTGTACAGCGGCAACTCGGCAGACGTCTACTCCATCTTGTTCGGGCAGATCTTCGGTATCGACACCGAGGACGTCGTCGTCACACTCGTCGTTGGAGTGATCGTCGTCACGCTGATCGGAGTGATCTACCGGCCGCTGCTCTTCGCCTCGGTCGATCCCGAAGTCGCCGAAGCCCGCCGCGTGCCGGTGCGGGTGCTGGCCATCGCCTTCATGACGATCGTCGGGCTGGCAGTAGCAGTCTCAGTGCAGGTCGTCGGCGTGCTGCTCATCTTCGCCCTCCTCATCGCGCCGGCCGCCATCGCCGAGAGGCTCTGTTCCCGGCCGTCGAGCGCCATGGTGGTGTCAGTGGTCACCGCCCTCGCGTGCACCTGGATCGGCCTGTTGCTCGGGTTCTACTTCAGTCCGCCTGTGAGCTTCTTCATCACGAGCCTTGCGACGGGTGGCTACGTGCTCGCGCGAGTCGTCTCTTACGCGCTCGGACGCGCCCGCGCTGTACCGGCTGTAGCTGGCGACCCGGGCTCGCGGTGGCCTACGCGCTCGCTTTCGCCAGACCCAGCGGGCACAATTCAGTTGTGATTCCACGCGAGTCCTCGTCATGATCGCTTGGCAGGGCCAACCATGACCACCCGGCAGGGCCAACCCACGACCGCCCGGCGGTCGCTTGAGCTCGCCGCGAGCGTCCTTGCGCCTCTCGCCGTCACCTTGATCCTCGTTCCCTTCCGGGACCACCTTGCAAATGCGGCCGCCGCGCTGGCTCTCGTCGCCGTGGTTGTCGCCGTCGCATCGGTGACTGCAGGAAGCCGGGCGCCCGGATTGCTAGCCACCGTCTCGGCAGCCATCTGGTTCGACCTCTTCCTGACGAAGCCATTCGAGCGACTGGCGATCGCTCAGAGCCGCGACATCGAGACGGCAATAGCTCTCGCGATCGTCGGAGCAGCTGTGACCGAGATCGCCGTGCGCAGCCGGCAGCGCTACGAGATCGCCTCTCAAGAAGGCGGCTATCTCGCGGCCATCCGTGACGCGTCTGACCTCGTCGCTACTGGCGCTCCGATGAGCAAAGTGACCGAGTCCGCCTGCGAAGCGCTCAGCGAGGTGCTGTCGCTCAGGTCGTGTCGCTTCGAGTCAGTACGCGCCGCCGGCGCAGCCCAACACTCATCCCGACCGCAGCTCGAACGAACTGGCGAGGTGGAACTTGGTCCGACCCGCTTTCCGGTGGACTCGAGTGGACTACCCGACGAAGAGGTCGAGCTACAGGTCCAGCACCGGGGAGTAATCGTCGGGCGGTTCGTCATGACCCCGACGCCTGGTGCGCCCGCGTCGATCGAGCAGCGGATCACAGCGATCGCGCTCGCCGACCAGACCGGCGCCGCCTACGAGCCAGAATCAAAGACCGCCTGAGATCGGAGCCCAGTGCAATGCCAGTTATCGGCTTCCCCAATCCCGTCAACGAGACGTCGGCCCGCGTAGTCGCGGGCGGCGTGGTGACCATGTCGGCTGCCACTATCGCCCTCGACCGGCCGTGGATCCTTGTGCCTCTCACCTACGGTTTCGCTGCCAGGGTCCTCACCGGACCGAAGCTGAGCCCGCTCGGCCAGTTCGCCACAAGGGTCGTCACGCCCAAGCTGGACATCGAACACAGATTCGTACCCGGGCCGCCCAAACGCCTAGCCCAGGGCATCGGACTCGCCTTCTCGGCCACAGCCCTGCTTCTCTACTACGGCTTCGGTCGGAAGAAGGCGGCGTACGGAGTCCTCGGGGCCCTAATGACAGCGGCCTCGCTCGAGTGCTTTTTCGGCTTCTGTGTGGCATGCAGGCTCTTCCCATATCTCATGAAGACAGGTCTCGTCTCCGAAGAGACCTGCCGTGAGTGCGCGGACCTGTGGTCCAAGACACCTGCCGACCAGCCCCCTGCCGCCAGCGACATCACTGACGGCGAGGCAGCCGCCTGACGAAATCCCGGAGCCGAAGGCAGAGCCCTCGCCGAGCCGCAATCCCTCCGGACCTTCCCCCCGTATATCCCGGCAAGCGACACAGCGAACCGAACGGGAGGACCTCGCATGCCAACCCACGCGACCCACGCCGGCCACGCGACCCACGCCGGCCACGCGACCCACGCCAGTCACGCCGATCACGCCGGCCACGCCGCCTCCGGCCAGCGGCGGACCGCCATCGCAGGCTTGATCGGCGCAGGCTTGATCGGCGCCGCTGCGATCGGCGCGGCGATTGCCGTGCCGTTGACGGCCGGTGCACAGAACGTAAGACCAGGGACAGCCAAGAGCTCGGCGACGCTCCTAGAGCGCAAGGTCGGTAAGTACGGCGAGATACTCACGAACTCGAGTGGGTTCTCGCTTTACGTCCTCAGCACCGAGTCGAAGGGGAAGCTTCACTGCACCAGCAAGTCGTGCGTAGCCAATTGGCCGCCGCTCCTCGTCGCGAAGAACGCCAAGATCACGGTCGGCTCGGGTGTGAAAGGCAAGATCTCCCACGTCACACGAGGTTCGAAGTGGCAAGTCACCTTCAACGGCTGGCCGGTGTATCGCTTCATCGCGGACTCAAAGGCAGGAGCGACGAACGGTGAAAAGCTCGTCGCTTTCGGCGGCACCTGGTACCTCGTTCACGCGAGCTCGAGCAGCAACTCCGGAACTCCGGTCAAGAACACTTCGAGCGGCGGGGGCACCACGACCACGACCGGCAGCGGCACTACCACCACAACCGCTCCCTGGTAGCCCAGCTCAGCCGGTCAGCCGGTCAGCCGGTCAGCCGGTCAGCCGGTCAGCCGGTCAGCNNCGGTCAGCGAGTCAGCCGGTCAATACTCCGCTCAGCCACTCGATCACCTGCTCCTCCATGAAGGCGCGATCCTCCTCCCGCCTTGGTAGGTGGCGCTCGTCCGGGAAACAAAGGAGCTGATACCGCTTCCTTGCGGCGATCAGCCGATTGATCAGACGGGCCGTGTGACGGAAGTGGACGTTCTCGTCGATGAGCCCATGCACGAGCAGAAGTTCGCCGGTCATCTCGCCGACGGGAGCGAGCGCGCTGGTGTCGTGGTACGCCGTGGCGTTGAGATCGGGAGTACCCATGTAGCGCTCGGTGTAATGGGTGTCGTAGCCGTCCCAGTGGGTCACCGGCGCTCCGGCGACGGCGGCTCGGAACACGTCGCCCGCCAGCTCGAGGCACCGCAGTGACATGTACCCCCCGTAACTCCAGCCGTAGATGCCGACGCGGGCGGGATCGGCGAGCCCCTGCGAGACCGCCCAGCGGACGCCACGCACCTGGTCAGCAACCTCGACCACTCCCATTTGGCGCCATATCGGGCGCTCGTGACTCAACCCCCTCCTTGCGCTCCCCCTGCCGTCTACGACGAGGACGCTGAACCCAAGCTTGCGGAACGCCTGCGCACGCAGGTTCGCGGTCGATCTCCAGTCGTTGATAGCGAGCTGCGCGTGCGGACCGCCGTAGACGTAGACGATGAGCGGCGGCGGGCTGTCTGTCGGAGACTGGATCGCAGGTCGGTATACAAGGCCATAAAGCTGTGTCCCGGTACCGTCGTCTGTCTCGAACGACACGAGTTCGGGAGGCTCGAGACCGAGCACGTCGATCCGAGGGTCGCGCTGGTCGTGGAGCGTCGCCCGAACCGCTCCGTCGGAGACAGAGCGCACGCGGGTTGCCGGCGGTGAGTCGAGCGCCGAGTGGCGGTCGACGAAGACACCGCTGTGCTCGCCGATCACCACGTCGTGTGTCCCCGGTTCGGTCGTGATTCTCCGAATCTCGCTGGGCTCGTCGGCCGGATCGACGGACACGGCGTACAGGTGGCGCTCCGTCGCCCCGTCTTTCGTTGCGGTGAAGTAGACGAGGCCCCGGTCTTCGTCGACACCTTCGAGGCGGTCGACTTGCCAGTCCCCCGATGTGAGAGTCCGCACCAGGTCGCCCGCCGCTGACCTGACTTCGAGGTGGCGGAAGCCGGTGCGCTCCGAGCTCCAGATCCAGCTGCCACGGGCTTGGTCTCGGTAGAGGGCGCGGAAGTCGTTGTGAAGATTGACGAACGGTTCGGAGGTCTCGGTGTGAAGGAGCGTCGCCTCGCCTGTCACGCGGTCGAGACGCACGACCTTGAGGCTCGCCTGGTCCCGCGGCTCGATCTCGGCAACGAGGCTCGCTTCGGTGCCCGGCGCACCCGGCAGCCAGTGGACCCTAGCGAGGTACTGGTCGGGGTCACCCGTGTCCATCCAGGTGGTAGTCCCCTCAGTCGCCGTATCGATCACGCCCAACCGGACGATCGCGTTTGCCTGCCCGGCAAAGGGATACCGGTGGTCCTCCTGCGCGCCCGGCCCGACCTCGTCGCTTCCCTGGTGGACGATCCGATACACCGGAATGTGCCGCTCGTCGACCTCCGTGTAGGCGAGGAATCTCGAGTCGGGCGACCACCAAAAGCCCTCGGAGCGGTCCATCTCCTCTTGCGCGATGAACTCGGCGATCCCATTCGTGATGCCTTCGGCTGCTGAGGTCGTGAGGCGGCGCGGCGGCGCGCCGCCCTCCAAACCTGGTGTGGTGCTCACCATGTAAAGATCGCCGTCCCTGACGAATGCGATCCTGGTGCCGTCCGGCGAGAGACGCGGGCTCACGATCGGGCCAGCGCCCGCGCGCATCGCCAGCCGCGACTGCGCACCGGAAGGATCCGCCGAGAGACCCGAGACGACATGCAACCCGTCAGGAAGCGGCACGAGCAGCACGTCCGCATCGTCAGCCCACGTCGCCGACGTGACTCCGAGCCCAACATCACGTGTCCGCTCGCGGCGGAGCTGCTCCTCGAGAGAGAGACTCTCCTCACTCACCGCCGCATCGCCCACACTGATTTCACGTGGCTCCGGCTCCGGCTCCGGCCGCTCCCGCGCCCGCTCGACGTCCAGGTCGAGCACGAACAGCCGCCGGTCGAGCGAGCCGTCTGGGCTGTACAGATATGTCAGCACTCGATCACCTGGACCGAACGCCACTTGCACCGGCGCGGCGTCGCCCGGATACGGGAACCGGGCGATCTCAGAGTAAGGAATCGGGATCCGCTGCCGACTCATCGACTCGGCAGGCAGACTTTCCGGCACAGGTTCCGGCACATGGTCAGACACAAACGGCGAGGCTACTCAGACCGCGCTCCCGTAGACTCGCAACATGAGGCAAGCGCCAGCGCCAGCGACCGCTCAACTCGGGTCGAGCGACCAGCTCGAGTACAGCGAGACGGAGCTCTTGGCGGATCACGACATCGCTGAGCCATTGATCGCGAACGGTGTCCGGTGTCACGGCGGTTATGACACCGACGGCAACTACGTCTCCCCGAGGACGAAGAACCGCTGGCCTGCGATCAAAGCCTGGGAGGCAAAGCGCCAAGCCGACTTCGGCACCGACATCCTCGACATCCCGCTCGAGCGGTGGCCGGCGAGTTTCCCGAGTGTGGAACAGTCGAAGTACCTTCTCGAAAGCGGCGTACCGGACCCGACGATTTCCAGCCTCACTCGCATCGGCACGATCGAAGGTTTTGGGGGAATGCTCCGGCTCCTTCCGATACCCGATTTCCGTGCGAGTTTCGCGGAGGACATCACCGGTACAGCGATCGACCACATCGACGGCGGGCTGTTCGAGGCGCACGCGAGGGACGAGGCTGGCTTCGGCGACGAGGCCGGTCACAAGGACATGTGGTTCGTCGCGCGTGACATCGCCTTCGAGAGCCCCGTATCCGAAGACGAGACGGGGTTCATGCTCGCTCGCATGGGGATCGGCGCCGGGCCCCGCAGCGCGGCCGACCTCGCACAGGTTCAGGCCCGGGCGCTCGCAAGTCGCTCCCTGCCCGACGACATCGACTTCCGGCTCGAGACTCTCGTGGCACGGATGATCGGTCTCTTGCTTATCGAGATTTCGGCGTTCCACAGCTTCGCTTGGGCCGAGGCCGTGCTGAGTGACGAGAACCTGGTAGCCGGCAATGGTGAGGCTGCCCAGCTCGTGGCATACATCCGATCGGACGAGAGCCCGCACGTCGCCTGGCTTCGCACGGCTCTCTCGGAGATGCGGGACCGAACTTGGGTCGGCAGCGACGGAGCGCGGCACGCCGGTACAGACATGGTCGGCCGCCTGTGGGGCCGCGCGGTCGAGGAGTCGCTCTACCTCCGCCGTCAGGAGAACCTGGCGGGCACATGGCGCGAGATCGAATTCGCACTCAAAGGGCGCTCCGACAGCGCCGACTTGCTCGCCGAGATGATGAGCCTCGGCACCGTCATCCGGTGCGAGGACGGGACCTTCACCGACGGGATCCGCACCGACTGATAGAGCGTGGGGCCGGCCCGCTACCGAATTCCGAAGGCCCGCTACCGAAGAACGAGCGAATCCCTCCCGGGCCCTGGCTGCGCCGTCACATCACGTGCGCCGACCCGCTCGCCGCAGGACTCACAGACCAACACAGCGTTGGTGATTTCACCGCAGGACTTGTGACGCTCCTCGATCGGATGCCCTGTGAGCGCTTCGTAGCGATCCCCCCACTGCCGCATGGTGGTCAGGACAGGCCAGAGGTCACGACCCTTGTCGGTCAGGCGGTAGTCGTACCTGACCGGCCGGTCCAAATACCGCACCCGCTCAAACACGCCGGCATCGACCAGCTTGGTGAGCCTCTGTTGAAGGATGTTGCGTGAGATGCCGAGGCGCCGCTGAAAGTCGTCGAAGCGCGTAACCGTTCCTAAGCACTCAGCGGAACTGAGTCCCGCTTTGTGGGTGGCCCCGAACGGTCCTGGGTCACCTGGTCCCCCCGAGGTTCCTGCTCGGCCGGTCGGGTCCTCTGCCGCAGGTGCGGCTGCCCTCTGGCCTTGTCGGGTCGGGGTTTCCTCGTGCGCTTTTCGAACAGACCGACCGGTTGCCCGGGCGGCACGGCCCACACAGCGGAGTTGGTAGCTCTCTTTCGCCCATGGCCTGCTGGGGTCGAGTCACACCTTTCCCGTCGCCGTGCTCGCTGTTTAAGTCCGCGTCTCCCGATGACGAGAGCCGCCGCGTGGTGGCCCGAGGCATCGCTGGAGATCTCTTGCAGGGCACCGAGCCAGTGCTCGGCGCCCCACATGCTCGTGTAGGCCGGGTCGACGGCGATGACCGCCAGCCCGGCGTTCGAGGCCATCTGGATCAGGCGGCCAGCGAACTTGGCTGTTCCGATACCAGAGACGAGGCGTCGGAAGGTCCTGCCCCGCTTACCCCGTGAAGGACGGCGTCCGGTCTGCTCACGGCCCATCTCCCGTGCGTCAGAGAAGTCCAGGTTCTCGATCACGATCGCTCGGCAGTCATGGTGCTCGGCTGTCTTGATCAGTCCGGAGATCGCCTCTCGCAGGTGCCCGTCCCGGGTGTTGGCGGTCAGTCCACTTTGAGGAAGCGGGACCGTGATCGGCTGTCCGACCGGGTTCCCTGCTTTATCCACCACCATCGCTGCGAGGTGCCCGGCATTCACGTCAACGCCCAGTACCGGGTGGCCTCGCAGCTCGTCGATGGCCGCTGGTTGTTTGACAGCGCATTTCCAGGAGGCATGCAAGTACCAGCGAGCTTTGGCGGGATCGAAGGTGACGTCGTAGCGGACAGCTCCGCTGGCTGCTTGGGCCGCCACCTCGTCACCTCGGTAAGAGAAGGCGACCGGGCAGCTGAGCCGGTAGCGGCCATAGGGACGATTGGCGAGATGAGCAAGTGGAACGGGGAGCTTGATCTCGACTGAGTGCTCGTCGGGGTTAAAGCGGATGGTCTCGTTCCCCCACGCCTTTCCCTTCTCACCATCGGCGGTGATGAACAAGCGCGCCGCATTCCAGTGATCGCGCCACTCCGCATCACTCAGACCGGCATCGTCGAGGTGGTGACGGGCTCGCGCGAGGGACTTCCCGCCCCGACAGACCGAGAGGCGACCTTCCTCGAGCCGTGCCGCTACTAAAGAGAGGCGGTGTTCGAGCACTTGCAGCCGCCTCTGCTTTTGGAACCGCTCGTCGCTCGTGCCGTAACCACCGAGCCGTCCCCGCCGTCCCCCGACGGGAATGGCCAGGCGACGCCGGATCTGCCGGGTTCTCACCTGCAGGCTCCGGGCCTCGGCAATGAGGTTCCTCATGGCGAGTTGGAAGGAGTCCTCTGAGGTGCGAGTGATCGCTCCGGCCCAACGCGATGAGCTGGTGGCTGTGAGCAAGCGCTTCCGTTCACGCCGAGAGGTGGCACGGGCTTCGGCGTCACACCTGCCCGCCCGGCACCTGCGTGCGAGGTCGGAGGAGGCAAGCGAACCCAGGTGGGTGCCGAGGGCCATGAGCACCTGAAAGTCGGTGTCGGAGGCGTGCAACCGGGTCCGGACCCGCGCACCGCTCGGCGGGGCCACGGCGAAGGGCTCTTTGATCTCACGCAGCCGTCGGGTCACGGTGCCATCTTCTTTTTCGGGTGTGACTTGAGCGCCGCCGGCCCCACGTCGCGCTCGGCACAGCGAAGCGCCTTCTCTGCGCGGTTGCGGGCCGACGGGCGCCCATAAAGGCGCGCACAGAAGCTCGTCAAGACCTCGGTCATGTCCCGCACCAGATCGTCGTCGATCTCGCCTTCGTCGATCACCACGAGACGCCTGTCGTGAGCAGACAGGGCTGCTTCGACGAGCTCGACGTTCATGCGGGCGAGGCGGTCCCGGTGTTCGACTACTACCGTCGTCACCTTCGGGTCCGCGAGCAGGCGGCGCAGCTTGGTGCGCGAGCCATTCATGCCTGAGCCGATCTCAGCCTCGACGCGCACCACCGGCTGACCGGTCGTGGCTGCCCACTCGGTCAACCGCGCCACCTGGCGGTCGAGGTCTTGGCGCTGGTCGTGGGAGGACACTCGCGCATAAAGCCCGAGGGCGACTTCGCGGCCTGACAGGACTGCGTCGGGTGAGACAAGGATCGTCCGCTTGTTCACCCGGACAGCAGGGACCGGGAGTGTGCCCGCATGGAACCAGTTGTACGCCGTCTGGGGATGGATGCCTTGACGGCGCGCCCATTCGGTCAGATTCACCTCATCAGGTATCACCAGAACATATGTACGTTGTGTATCATTGACTTCTTGCTCAGCAGTTCCTCACACCCTTGTCCACAAAGGCCGGCAACCCGGTCGGGTCTCTCCCCGGATCGATCACGGCGATGGCGCTCGGGATCAGCCCGCGGTAGCCAACTCCCCGAACAACGCCGTCGTCCGCTGGACCTCCTCACGGCTGCCGATGGGCGCGGCCGAGAAATCGGTCACGCCGGCCGCCTCGAGCTCCTCGAGCACAGCCCGCACGGCGGCTTCGTCCCCAACGATGGCTGCATCGCCGGGCCCGGCTGCGCCCTCTCGGTCCAACATCGCCCGGTACGACGGCAGCGTCCCGTAGATGGCGAACACCTCGTCTGCTCGCTGGCGAGCTGCCACCACCTCGTCGGTCACACAGACTGGGAGCGCCGCGAGCACCCGGGGCGCCGGGCGCCCGGCTCTCTCAGCAGCCGTCCGGATCGTCGGCACGATGTGCTCGGCGAGCGTCTTCGGCCCCGTCATCCACGTGGCGGTCCCGTCGGCGACCTCGCCCGCCAACTCCAGCATGGCGGTCCCGAGAGCGGCGACGATCACCTGCGGCGGCGCCGACACCTCGACCTCGAGCGGACCGGCCGACGCACTCACGGTCTCGCCCTTCACTCGCACCCTCTCGTGGTGGAGTAGCGGCATCAGGATCGCGAGGTACTCACGCATCGCCCGCAGTGGCTGATCGAAACTCAATCCGTACACCGCCTCGACCAGGACCTGGTGCGAGAGGCCGATGCCGAGAGCAAAACGCCCCCCGGTTGCCGCCTGCACCGTCAAAGCCTGCTGGGCCATCGCGATCGGGTGGCGTGTGTAGATGGGGACGACTGCTGTCATCAGCTCGACGTCGGGGACTGCGACCCCGACCACGCCCAGCAGAGTGATGGCGTCATACCCGAAAATGTGCGAGCTGCTGAGGCAGGAGTAACCATCAGCAGCGAGTCGCTTTGCCTCCTCGACGATCTCGTCGATCGGCTTTCCTATATTGAGCCCGGCTCCATATCTCACGCGCGAAGCGTAGGTCGTAGCCTTGCGGCATGAGCGAGATCGAGATCGAGAGCGTGCGCGAGAGCGAGACTCGGACTGAGGGCACCCCGGCGCCACGCCAAGCACGAGTGCAGGTGACGCCGAACGGTCCGTACGTAGTGGCTGGCGGTGTGCCACTCGCTCGGCGTCGTCGAGTCAGGTCTGAGGACGGTGAGTCGCTGACGTGGCAGACAACTGCTCGTCTCGATCCTCCGTCCCAGTACGCGTTGTGCCGTTGTGGGCAGTCCTCGAACAAGCCCTACTGCGACGGGACCCATCTCACGGTGGGCTTCGACGCAGTGGAGACCGGGCCGGGTGAGAGCTATGACTCGCGGTCGAAGACCTATCTCGGCACGGGCATCGTGATGCGGGACGACCGTTCGGTCTGCGCGCACGCCGGCTTCTGCAGCAACCGCATCACCAACGTCTGGAAGCTCGTGTCGGGCTCCGCCACCGACGACAGCATCGTGCGGGCACAGGTCATGGCAATGGTCGAGCGATGCCCTTCGGGTGCTCTCACATACCGGATCGAGGCCGATGGAGAAGACATCGAGCCGGAGCTCGCCGACGAGATCGGAGTGATCGACGACGGCCCGCTATGGATCACGGGGCGCATCGTCATCACCGGACCAGACGGCGAGGAGATCGAGTGGCGCAACCGCATGACGCTTTGCCGTTGCGGGCAGTCGAAGATCAAGCCATTGTGTGATGGCTCGCATGCGGAGGCTGGCTTCGTCGATCACTGAGCGGCGGCGGGCATGCGGCGGCGGGCCGACCCGGCAGAGC
>PLDN01000166.1 GCA_003136185.1 Acidimicrobiaceae bacterium
GTGGGTTAGCGACAGAACTCTCTGAACACGGTGTTCTCCCGTCTGTTGTTCATCGTTTCCCAGCTTCCGGCGGTTTCTTCCCCAGTGGGATCGTAGGTTGGCTCCGGTCCTCCATCAGTTCGGTGACTGTGAGCTGCTCGAGCTCTCGTACGAGGTCCTTCAGCCGGCGGTCTGCCGCGATGAGCGGTCTCATGGTCTCTGCCTCGGCCGCGGTGAGCGTCGTGGTCACCTGGCGTCCGCCGTGTTGACGCATCCAGGTGGCATAGGGGCCGTGAAGTTGAGGTGGATCTGCCCGGCAGTGGCACCCTGAACTCTGGCAACGCGTCGAGCGCTCGACGATCGAGCCGGGCAGGACCGGGCCGATCGCCCCGATCTCGGCCAGGATCGCCCGGCGCCGCTCCTCGGTCGTATCCACCTCTACAGCATCCCCGATCTCTGAACTTGACTAGGTTACTATTCAAGTTCATGGGTGTTGACCGGAAGGTCAAACGGGAGCGTTGTGTCCTTCAAGGGCTGGAGCGCTTTTGTCACCTCGAAGGACTCGGCTCTCCTTCGTTGTTCGCGGGCGAAGTGACCGAGGCCTTCGTCGCCCACGGACTCGATGACCGCGCACCTTCGACAAAGGGCACCTACCGCTCGGTGCTGCGCGAGCTCGCCGGTCTGCCCCGGCCCGGTCGTGCACCGGGCTACCGCGGCTCGATGGCTGCCCCGCCGTATTCGCCGAGTGAACGTACAGAGCTCTCCTTCGTGGCGCGGGCGCAGCGAAAGACGTGGCGTCGCCACTCGGCACTCGTGCTCTTGGCGCTCGGCATCGGTGCCGGGCTTCGCACGAGCGAGATCGTGGCGGTGACCGGCGCCGACGTCGTCTGTTCGCGCCGGGCTGTCCTCGTCCGCGTCGGCGGGACCCAGGCCCGCGAGGTGCCGGTGAGAGGGAGCGAGGCAGGAGTACTCCGGGCCCTCGCATCCGGCGCCGGGAGCAGCTACCTGTTCCATCCCGAACAGGCTGATCGACGGGCTGCGAACTTCGTGAACGACTTCTGCGCCGGCCTTACGGCCGATCCGGCGGCTGCGAGGCTCTCGGTCGGGCGCTGCAGATCGAGCTACATCTGCGGGCACCTTGCGGGCGGGACGGAGCTCTCGCTGCTCCTCGGCCTGACCGGCATCCGCGAGGTGGAGTCGCTTTGGCGTTACGCCGCCCATGTCGAAGGCGCCCCGGCATCAAAAGCGGCGCTCCGCCAGATGCTGCGGGCCGAGACGACATGAGCCTCGGCCGCCCGTTGCCGGTCTTGTCGTCGCTGGTGAGCGACGAGGCGGTCTCTTTCGGTCTCGAAGTGCTCTCGGACTCCGGCGTGCCCGAGCGGATCGAGGCCCTCCTCGCACACCGGACCGGTCGGCCGCGCGCCCTGCCGGTGAGAACACTGCTCGTCGGGCTGCTGCTGCTCGCCATCGACGACCGCCCGCTGCATTTGAAGGCGGTGACGAAGCTGTTGTGGCACCGCCTCTCGCCACAACAGCGCCAGGCTCTCGGCGTCGTCGGCGGAACCGCGACGAGAAAGGCCTTCCTCGCCCGCTACCGCCAGGTGCGCTACCTGTTCCACCGGGTCCTGCAGGTAATGGACCCCTCGGTTGAACAAAAGAACCGGGTCGTCCCGCTCTGCGAGCTCGACTCGATGCGAACAAAGCTTTCGGTCGAGGAGATCGAGGCTCGCCGCCAGGTCCTAGAAGAGGTGCTCGCCGCCCTCATCGAGGCCTCGGTACGGGTCTGTTCGCCAGACGAGCTCTCCGGCTTCGACGGCTCGGTCGGCCTCGACGCCACGCCGGTGCCGCTTTACAGCCGAGGGCCGTCGGCACGAACCGGCCGGAGCGCATCTGACCCTGACGGCGGCTGGTACATCCGAGAGGGCGATCACCGCGAGGTGACCGGCCCGGGCGGGAAGAAGCTGCGGAAGATCTTCTGGGCCCTCGATGCGACGATCGTCACGATGGGACGGCCGCCCGGCGCAGTGGCGAAGTACCCGAACCTCGTCTTGGGCATCAGCCTCGCACGCCCGAGTGAGGACCCCGGTGGCAGCGGGACGCGGCTGCTGGCGTCGGTGCGAGACCGTGGCTGGCCGGCCGGGTTCGCCGGCGCCGACCGTGGCTACAGCCAGTGCCTCCCCGAGCACTTCCATCTCCCGGTGCGTTCTCTCGGCTACTCGGTCGTCATGGACTACAAGGTGACCGAGCTCGGTTACCAGGCCAACAGCGAGGGAGCTGTCATGGTGGACGGCACCTTTTACTGCCCGGCGATGCCCGAGCTGCTCGTCGCGGCAAACGCCGATCACCGAGCCGGGACGATCGACGAGGTGACCTGGCGAGCTCGAATCGAGGCGAGAGCACCGTGGCGCCTCGTGAGAAAGCAGGGGCCGGACCCCGACGGCTACGAGCGGTGGGCCTGCCCGGCGATCGGCGGCCACCCGAAGCTGTGCTGCCCGCTGCGGGAACCGGACAGAGCCCTCGGTCAGATCCCAGTCCTCGTCCCGCCAGCGGACCCGCCGAAGATCTGCCGCCAGACAGCGGTCACGATCGCACCCGACGTCGGCGCACGCCATCGCCAGGACCTCGCCTTCGGCTCAGAGCAGTGGGCCAGAACCTATGCCACTTACCGCAACACGATCGAGGGCCAGAACGGCTTCATGAAAGACACCGCGCACGAGGCCCTCGCACAACCTGGCCGAAGGAGAGTGCGAGGCATTGCTGCCCAGAGCCTGTTCGTCGGCTTCCTCACCATGGCCGCCAACTTCAGGAAGATCGCCGCCTTCCGAGAGCTGACGGCCAACGGTGACGGTGAGAAAGTGGTCGAGCGGGCTCGACGACGGCGCATGAGCATCACCGACTACCGGCCACCGCCACCAGGCGGCTGACGCCGCCGATCTCCACCGAAAGCGACACTGGTGAAGGGCCGCCGCGCCCAGTCGAAGTCGATAGGCGCCCATCGAGCCGTACCGAACTCGGTTGACGGCCCGCCGAGCGGTGATACAGCCATTTGCGATACTGGCGACAGCTTTGGCGTGAGTTGTGTCGCCGAGGATGAGTCAGTTCTGTCGCTGACCCGTAGCAGCCCCAACGGGATTCGAANNGGCCTCTAGACGATGGGGCCGAGCGACGGCTTGATGAGCCGCTTCGGCTCTGCGGGGCGTGTAACCGCCCCCACAGAGCGGATTGATAGTATCAGCGGCGCAGCCCCCTTAGCCCGGCGACGGCGCGTTGATTTCGGCGGCAGACTCGGAGCAGAGGAGTCATGCCGAGCACACCTAAGACTAAGACGACGCCGTGGAAGATCCGTGACGCGACCGCCTTGCCGCGGGACGTGGAGTTCCTCGAGCTCATGCTCTGCGAGGCTGCCCAATGGAGGCCCGGCGACAAGGCGCGGCCTACAAGCGAACTTCTCGCCGACCCGAACGTCGGCCACTACATCACGGGCTGGCCGCAGCCGGGCGATTTCGGGCTAGCGGACACGGTCGCCGGAGAGCCGATCGGCGCCGCCTGGTGCCGCAAGCTCACTCGCCTCGACCCCGGTTACGGCTACGTCGATGACGACACTCCCGAGGTGGTGATCGGAGTCGACGGCGCTTGGCGACATCTCGGCGTCGGTACCGCTCTCCTCGGCGGACTCATCGACCAAGCCGCGCGACGGGGCCTGCGGTCCATCAGCTTGAGCGTCGAGACGGACAATCCGGCGCTGAACCTCTACTCCCGCATGGGCGTTGCGCCGACGGAGGCCAGCGACAACGCCGTCACCATGATCCGGCTCCTCTCACCGAGCGGAAAGAGATAAGAATGCTGCAAATGGATCGCACCCAATGCCTTGACGTCGTCGAACACGAGGGCCGCCGGATCCTGTCATTCTTCGATGAGCCTGGGTTGTCTTCCTCCGCACCTGTACCGAGCTGCCCCGGTTGGACTCTCGATGAGTTGGCGAACCACTTGGGGCGGGTCTACTCGTGGGTCGCTGCGATCCTCGAATGCGACTCCGCCGGTCCGCCCGACCGAGACCAGGCAGCACAACAGTCAGAAGATCAGCCGCCCGCAGAGTGGATGCAGACGGGCCTCAGCCGAGTCGTGAGCTTGCTGCGCGACCTTCCCGAAGATGCGCGCCGGTGGAGCTTCGTCACCGGACCGGACTCACCTGTCGCCTTCTGGTGGCGACGCCAGATGCACGAGACTCTGATTCACCGGGTCGACGCGGAGCTGGCAGCCGGGTCGGAAATCACAACCCCTGCTGCCGAGATCGCAGCTGACGGGATCCCTGAGCACCTCGACCTCAATCGCTGCACCCGCGTCGAGGCGCAAGACATCCGGCTCGGAGAAGGGCTGACGATCCGCCTTCACGCCACCGATGTCGAGTCGGACGCCGAATGGACGATCGACACCGTCAATCGGACCTACGCCGCTTCCCACATGAAGGCCGACGTCGCGCTACGCGGGCCCGCGTGGGCTCTCGACCGGTGGTGCTGGCGACGGGGGGACTTGAGCCCCGACTCGCGGCTGTTCCTCGGCGACGAAGTAGAGACCTTCGGCGACTGGGAAACGGCCGAGAAGGCACGCCCAACTCTCTGACGCCCCAGCGCGGCGGCCGCGCCTCGCCACCGGACCGTCGCCTCAGCCGATCAGGATTGAATCGTCGCCCCAGCCAGTTGAGCAGCGGCACGGGCGAACGCCCAATCAGCCTGCAATACCGGCTGGCGCTTGCCCCCGACCCACAGGTCGGTGTTGCCCGCACCTTCCCCGAGCCACGGGTGATCGTTGGCCGAAGCCAGCAAGAGCGCTCCGTGAGCACCGCCATAGAAGTGCACGATCACGTCCTCACGCACCATCGCTGAGGTGATCATGATCCCGCCCGGGTTCCCAGTGATCGGCGGGCGATGCATACCGTTCACCATCGCGACGATCTTGGCGATCGCGCTCGGCGACGTCACCGTACGCACGACCTGACGGCCCGTCTCGGACGTGACGGCCACGACGAGGCGCTCCACCCCGGCCCCGATGTGCTCACTCAAAGGCTTCGCCGGGTCGTACAGCACGAGCCCGTCGATCCTCAGCGCCGACCGGCCGCCGGACAACGATGCCACTGAAATGGAGGCCCCGCGCTCTGGCAGTACCGCCCAGAAGGACCAAGTAAAGGCGACTGACTGCACTGTGATCCCCGAGCGGGAGCTACCGGTGCCCGTCCCGGCCAGCGATGAGCGCGCCGGTACATGGGACTCATACCAGCTGATCACCACTCCCGGCGTCATGGAGACCACGCAGTAGACGTGGGAGTCAGCGACGTACGGCGAGCCCGGCTCAGAAAAGGCGGACGAGAGCGAGGAGGACGCTCCAGCGGGCACCTTCGCCACGGTTGCGCAACCGTACGGCCGCCCCGCCCAGCGCCGCAACCGGACGGCCTGTGTCCGGGCGAGCGCCGCATCCGGGTCGCCTGACCGATGGGCGGGCGGTGCGAGATGCGCATCGACCCTCAGCACCGGCTCGTGCAGCCCGCCACCGCCGATCGCCTTGCCAGTACCGGCTCCGCAGGCGGCAAGCGACACCCCGCCGACCAGAACCGCAACCAGTCCACTGACAACTCCACCGTGAACCCAGGTTCTCGCCATACAAACACAAAGCCTCAATGCCAGCTTTTCGCGTACCAGGTAACCCGGAGGCACTAAACAAGGCCCATGGGCACTGAAGCTGAGATCCGCCGGGAGCGCATCGGCCGCCTGATGGGACAGATCATCTGGCCTGCCACCACTCCGATGTCGGCCCCTCTGCAGATCTCTATCAGCCGCCTCCCCGGCGAGCCCATCGCGCCGGAGCTCGCAAGCACGCTCACCTTCTCGCCCTTCCAGCTCGGCACGGCATGGGGTGGCGCCTGGTCGACGGCCTGGTTCAAGGCCGAAGGACGTATACCCGACGAGTTCGACGCCCAGCATGTCGTCGCCCGCGTCGATCTCGGGTACCGGGGCCAACCTGGCTTCGGGGGCGAAGCGATCGTCTTCGACGGAGCAGCACCTCGTCAGGGGCTCAACCCGAAGCACAACACGGTCGAAATCTCACCCTCCGCCGAGGCAGGTGCCCCGGTCGCGCTGCTCGTCGAAGCCGCCGCCAATCCCGCCATGCGCGAGGGTCCTCTCGAGGGGCCGCTGCTTATGCCCGACTACGACGGAGCGCCGCTTTATCGACTGCACCGCTTCGATCTCGCCGTCGTGGACGACGAGCTGACACAGATCCTTTACGACTGGACTGTATTGACCGAACTCGTCGACGCTCTCGGTCTCGCGAACCGTCGCTCGGCGGAGATCATTCACGTGCTCGACCGGGTCGCCCGCAATGTCGACCTGCACGACCTCTCGAGCACGATCGTGGACCAGCGCCACCATTGGCAGCCGCTTCTCGAGTCGCCGACGAGCAGCCGCGCCCACCAGGTGACGGCGGTGGGACACGCCCACATCGACTCGGCGTGGCTCTGGCCGATCCGCGAGACGAAACGCAAGTGCGCTCGCACTTTCTCGACCGCCATCCGCCTCATGGAGCGCGAGCCCGAGTATGTCTTCGTCTGCTCCCAGGCGCAGCAACACGCCTGGATGGAGGAGAACTACCCCACCCTGTTCGAGGAGATGAAGCGCTTCGCCAGCGCCGGACAGCTCGAACCAGTCGGCAGCATGTGGGTGGAGCCGGACACGAACCTCCCGAGCGGCGAGTCGCTCGCCCGCCAGCTCGTCTACGGCAAGAGGTACTTCCTCGACAACTACGGGATCGAGACGATCGACTGCTGGCTCCCCGATGCGTTCGGCTACTCCGGCAACCTCCCGCAGATCCTCAAGGCCGCCAACGTCCGCCGCTTTCTCACCCAGAAACTCAGCTGGAACGAAATCAATCCCTTCCCCCACCACACGTTCTGGTGGGAGGGAATCGACGGCTCACGCGTGCTCGCGCACTGCCCGCCAACCGACACCTACAACGGCGAGTTCACCGTGAGACAGCTCCTCTCGGGCGAGACCCGGTTCGCGCAGCACGGGATCTCGGACAAGTCGCTTTACGCCTATGGCTTCGGCGACGGGGGAGGCGGCCCGACCGCCGAGATGCTGGGGCGCGCCCGCAGGATGCACGACCTCGATCCCCTCCCTTCTGTGACCCTCGGAACGTCCCGCAGCTTCTTCGACCAACTGGAAGCCGATGCGCAGCTTGCCGACGCAAGCGCCGCAGCGGCGGCTCCCGGCACAGTGCCGACCGCTCATGCCGAGGGGCCTGGCGGCCTGCCTGTGTGGTCGGGAGAGCTATACCTCGAACGGCACCGCGGAGTTCAGACCACCCAGGCGCGGGGGAAGCTCGGGAACAGGCGATCGGAGAACCTCCTTCGCGAAGCCGAGCTCTGGGCTGCGGCGGCGCTCGACGGCGACGACGCCACCGAGGCTCGATTGCGGCTCGAACGGGCATGGCGCATGGTCCTGCTCCACCAATTCCACGACATCCTCCCGGGCTCCAGCATCCACTGGGTCCACGACGACTCACAGGCGGCCTACGCCGAAGTCGCCGACCTCGCGACCGACGTCATCGCCGAGGCCGCCGAACGCCTCGCCACGCGAGTCTCCGCTCCGCAGCAGCCTGTGGCGCACTCGCTTGGTGGAGTGCTCATCCTCAACTCGGGTTCACACTCGCGCCTTGATGTCGCAGAGCTGGACATAGCAATACTCGGTCTAGGCGGCGTACCGGTTGCCGCCGTAGGCACAGACGGCACGGTTCTCCCGGTTCAAGTGCTCGGTGACGGCCGAGCGGTCTTCCCCGTCCGCGTGCCCGGCTCGGGCTGGGCTCGCTTCGATCTCGTCGGCAGCGCCTCTGCCAATCTCGCCCTCGAGAACGCCGCCGAAGTCGCCGCCGATCCGAACGGTCACACGCTCTCCAATGGGCTCGTCTCGGTGAGCATCGACACCGACGGGCTAGTCACCTCCATCTGTGATCTCGTCAACGACCGCGAAGTGATCGCACCCGGCGCGAAGGCGAACGTCTTCCAGCTGCACCACGACTTGCCGAACCACTTCGACGCTTGGGATGTGGACCAAGGCGCCTTCGAGCGCGCGATCGAGTACACGGCCGCAGAGTCGATCGATCTCGTCGAGCGCGGCCCTGTCCGGGCTGGCATCCGCGTCACGCGGCGGGTCGGCAACTCGACGACCGTGAGCCAGGAGATCCGGCTCGCTGCCTCGAGTCGGCGCGTCGAGTTCGTGACGGAGGTCGATTGGCAGGAACGGCATCGTTTCTTGAAGGTTGCCTTTCCCGTCGCGGTGCGGTCGCCACACGCGACCTACGAAGTGCAGTTCGGTCACGTCGAGCGGCCGACCCATGCGAACACGTCGTGGGATGCGGCGAAGTTCGAAGTGCCTGCGCAGCGTTGGGCATCGCTCGAGGAGCGTGGCTTCGGAGTCGCTCTTCTGAACGACTGCAAGCATGGCTACGACGTCCGCCAGAACGTGATGCGCCTCTCCTTGCTGCGCGGCCCGGGCTGGCCTGACCCGGAGGCGGACGCGGGACTGCATCGTTTCTCTTATGCGATCTTCCCATTTGGCCAGCGCCTCGGCTCCGAGCAAGTCGTCAACGAAGCCGAGGCCTTCAACCTGCCGCTGCGGGCGGTGCCGTGCCCGGCTTCCGTCGGCGGCACCCTCGGTCAGGCCGGGTCGTTCATCCACCTCGACGGTGCGACGCTCTCAGCGGTGAAGGGAGCCGACGACGGGACCGGCGATCTCGTCGTCAGGCTGTACGAGCACCTCGGGGCTCACCGACGTGCGACGCTCAGCGGATTCGACGCCGGCCAAGCAAGCCGCGTCGACTTGTTGGAACGGCACCTCGCCGACCTGCCGATGACAGACGGCGCAATCGCACTCGATCTCGGTCCGTTCGAGCTCGTGACGGTGCGCCTCAAGAAGAGATAGGTCGCGCGACGAGTATGAGGTCGCCGACCGCCACGACCGGGTCCTCGCCGATGCCTAGCGAGACGCTGTCGCCATGGACGAGAGCGAGAACGAGATCGTCCCGCTCGTTCCGCAGGCTGGAAAGGGCCCTTCCTGCCATCTCGGCTGTCGCCTCGAGCTCGTCGAGGCAGTGTTGCTCGGAGTCGAGGAGCTCGATGAGCATCGCCGCCGCGTGCGGTGTCTCGAGCGACTTGGCGAGCGTGTGGCTGACGAGATCGTCCGTGGAGATGGTCTGCGAGACGCCCAGATCCTTCAGCGCGTCTGCAGCTGCCCGCGAGTGCACGAGGGCCGTCACCGCGAGGTTCGGTGCGGCGGCTCTGAGGAGGACCACCGAGATGAGCACCTCACCATCGGAAGCTCCCGCCACGAGCGCGTGCTCGGCCTTCTCCGGTTGCGCGGTCTTGAGGGTCTGCTCGCTCGTCGGGTCACCTTGGACGAGGTGCACATCGTCGCGCACCGAGACCGGGTCGACGTCGGCCACGAAGACGACATCGTTGTGTGCCTTCACTAGCTCGTCGAGCATGGCCGGTATGACCGGATTCATCCCGACGACCAAGCGGAAGGCCCCTTCGGGGAAAGAACGACCCATGTGCAGCAACCTCCTTACGCGTGCGGCAGCTGCCGCACCCGACCAGACCGCGAACACCGCTCCGAGAAGCGGGATCGTCGTCAACATGACGACGACGGCGATGATGTGACCAGCGTCCGTCTTGGGCGTGATGTCGCCGTAGCCGACCGTCGTCGCTGTGGTCACCGACCAATAAAGGCCGAGCCACAAGCTGATGTGCTCGGCGATGCAGAAGCCGACGCCTCCAAGGACGACGACGCTCATCGCGAGCGCGATCATCCAGAGCGCGTGGCGACGGTTCGGGTGCAGCAAGAAACGCCAGACTACGAACAGCACGCCCCTTATCCTGGCTCGCCAGCCGGTGCGAACTGCGGACACTCAGAGGTTGGCGAGGTCCTTCGCTCCGAGCGACTCGATGGCAAGAGCCTCGAGGCGCAGCATCTCGGTCAGATCCTGCGCCGGTCGTGGCGTTGACCAGAAATAGCCCTGGCCGAGCTCGCACCCGAGGTCGGCGAGGGCTATTCGCTGCTCCTCGGTCTCGATGCCCTCCGCTACCGCTTCCATGCCGAGCGCGTGCGCGAGGTTGATCACAGCCGAGACGATGGCGGCATCATCGGAGCTGGTCGGTACGCCGGATACGAACGACCGATCGAGCTTGACCACCTGGACCGGAAAGCGCCTCAGGTAAACGAGGGAGGAGTAGCCCGTCCCGAAGTCGTCGATCGCGACTCGGACACCGAGCTTGCGGAGCTCGTTAAGGGTCGCGGCAGCCCGTCCGGAATCGCGCAAGAGCGTCGTCTCTGTCAACTCGAGGCACAGGGCCGCCGCTTCAAGTCCGGTCTCGGCGAGGATCGATGCGACGAGACGTGGGAGCCCCATGTCGTCGAGTTGACGGGCAGAGATGTTGACCGAGACCGAGAGGTTCGGCGCGACCGTCGCGCGCCAGAGCGCCGTCTGGCGTGCAGCCTCGCCGAGGACATACCGGCCTAGAGCAGCAACAAGGCCGGTCTCCTCCGCGAGCGGGATGAACTCGGCGGGCGCCATGAGCCCGAAGCTCGGATGGTCCCAACGAACGAGAGCCTCGACTCCATTCGTCGCTCCGTCGAACGAAACGATCGGTTGGTAGAAGACGAGCAGTCGGCCGCTCCCGGCGCCGGTCTCGTCAGAGTTCACAAGACTCGACCCGATCGCCGCACGGAGGTCGCGCTCGAGCTCGAACCGGACAATCGCCCTCGACTGCATGACGGTCTCGAAGATCTCGACGGACTGGCCGCCGTGTTCTTTCGCCCTGTACATCGCGATGTCGGCATCGCGAACGAGATCGTCGGGTCGTGCCATGTCCCCGACGGTGAACGCGATCCCGATGCTGGCCCGCGGATGAAGTTCTCGACCCGCCACGACGAGAGGCTCCGCCACTGCAGCGAGCATGCGTTCGGCGAGATTCCGTACGTCATCGATCGTCCCGGCCTCTTCGATGATGATGACGAACTCGTCGCCACCGTAGCGAGCCACTGTGTCGATGTCGCGGGCCGAGGCGAGAAGACGAGCCGCGACCTCGGTCAGCAATTCGTCGCCCGCGTCATGACCGAGCCCGTCGTTGACGAGCTTGAAGCGGTCGAGGTCGAGGAACATGACGGCGACCGCGCCGGGGTGCCGCGCGAGGCGCGATACAGCCCTCGTCAATCGATCGCGAAGCAGCGTCCTGTTGGGCAGCCCAGTGAGGGCATCGGTCAAAGCCTGATGGGCAAGGCGGGCCTCGGCGGCCTTGCGCTCTGCGATGTTGCGGACGAACGCCCGGAAGTGCGAGCGCTCGGCGATGGTCACCTGGACGAGGGAGACCTCGACTGGGAATAGCTGCCCGTCCCGACTCTGTCCCATCATTTCGAAGGGATGCTGGAGGAAGCGCCTGGCTTCGCCTGCCGCGAAGCGCACGAACAGCCGACCGAACCTCCTCCGGTCATGCTCAGGGATGATGCGGCTCGCGAGGTCTTGTCCGATCGCCTCGCCGGGCGACCATCCGAAGATGCGCTCGGCCGCCGGGTTCCACTCCGTTACCACTCCCTCTTTGTCGATGCCGATGAACGCGTCGCTCGTGACCTCGACGACACGCGTCAAGATGAGCTCGCTCTCCTTTCGCGCCTCGTCGGCCGAGTGTCGCTCCGTCACGTCGCGGAAGTTGCCGACGACTCCGCCGATCGCAGGGACGTGGGACAGGTCGCTGAAAGTCTGCTCGAACCACCCGTAGCTGCCATCAGCGCGGCGCATCCGCCACTCGCGCGTGACCGGCCGTCCACTGTCGAGCACTTCGGCCACGAGGTTCATGTCGGCGACGACGTCGTCTGGGTGCAAGAACTCCCAGCCGTTCTCGCCAAGAAGTTGCTTCGGCTGCCACCCGGCTACTCGTTCGACCGAGGGGCTCACGAAACGTATGGAGCCTCCAGGGCCGAACACGACCGCGACGTCGCTCGAGTGCTGGAAGAGCGCCGCGAGGCGCTCTTCGGAGTCGGAGAGAGCCTCCTTTGCCCGGAACTCCTCTCTCAGGTCGGTCGCGAGGCTCAAGACCCCGACAACGCCCCCGTTGTCGTCGCGAATGGGAGACCGCGAGACGCGCAGAGGGATCTTCTCACCGTTCTCGCCTTCTGTAATGACCTCGCCCGACCATGTCTCGCCCTCGAGGAGGCGCTCCCACAACTGGTCCGAAGCCAAGTCGTCGCAGCCATCCGGCCTCGAAAGCTCGAGGAGCGGCTTCCCGATCACGTCGCGCATTTCCCCACGCTGAAGGAGGGAAATCGCGGCGGCATTGCACCAGGCGATCACGCCGTCGCGACCGACAGCGATTGCGCCCTGCGGACACGCTTCCAGAGCATCTAGAGCACAGGTCCTGCGGAGTACCCCAAGCGCCGGTGAGACCGGACGAGTCATCACCTCTTATGTCGGCATATTGCGCTCTGGCATTGAGCCATACCGCTCAGACCTGGCGCTGGGCGCGCCCCGCGAGCTACGAACCTGACCATTCGTCGTCCCAGTGCCCAAAGTATTGCTTCGGCCGGCAGGCCTCTCAATAATGACCCGCCGGAGACTAATACCGGCGACCCGCCTCGCCACGCGAAGCGACGGAGCCGCTGAGCGGCTCCGTCGTGAGCTCGGGGGGGAGGACTCGAACCCCCAATGACAGGGCCAGAACCTGTTGTGTTGCCGATTACACCACCCCCGAAGGGCGACTGAGATGCTAACAGGCGGTCCAGGCCGCAACTCGGGCTCAGCCCAGCCGCGCGAGCGCGGCATCGATCCTTTCGAGGGTCTCGTCGCGCCCGAGAACCTCGAGCGATTCGAACAGCGGCAGGCCGACGCTCCTCCCGAGCGTCGCGACCCGGACAGGCGCCTGAGCCTTCCCGAGCTTCCGGTCGTGCTGCGCGGCGACGGCTTCGAGCTGCTCTTTCAGCGAGGCGGCATCCCACAGGTTGAGCTCGGCGAACAGCTTCCGCGACTCCGACAAGATCTTCCCCGCCAGCTCGTCGCGCCCGATCGCTTTGTCGTAGGAAGCCTCGTCGACCTCGAAGCGCGACCCGAAGATGAATTCGACGTACGAAGGCACTTCGGACAGTACGGCAACCCGCTCTTGCACGAGCGGGGCGAGCGACTGCCAGGTCGGTGACGAGTAGAGCTCCTCGCCGAGCGGGTCGCCCGTCCGGGCCGCCCATTGACGCACTCGATCGGTGAAGTCCTCGAGCGTGAGTGACCGGAGGTAGACGCCGTTGAAGTGAAGGAGTCGCTTGTCGTCGAAGAACGCAGGGGAATGGTTGACGTTCTCCAAAGCGAAGTCGCGCACAAGGTCGGCGAGGGTGAAGAACTCCTCGCCGCCGGGTGCGCTCCACCCGAGTAGCGCGAGGTAGTTGTCCATCGCCTCAGGCAGGTAGCCAAGCGCCTCGTAGTCCTCGAGCGCCACCCGGTCACGGCGCTTGGAGATCTTCTGGCGTTGCTCGTTCACGAGGACCGGCAGGTGAGCGAAGACTGGCAAGTCGATGGTCTCGCCGCCAGAGTTGAGGGCCTCCCAGAGCATCACGGCCTTCGGCGTCGTCGGGAGGTGCTCCTCTGCGCGGATCACATGACTGATCGCCATGTCGCGGTCGTCAACGACGACCGCCAGTACGAAGAGCGCATCGCCGTTCGACTTCGCGACGACGAAGTCGTCAATGGTCGAGTTGGCGAACTCGACGTCGCCACGTATGAGGTCGTGCACGACGGTGACACCGTCTTTGGGCACGGCGAAGCGCAACGCTCGTCCCGGTCCACGCTCGAGGCCTCGGTCACGGCAGAAGCCGTCGTAGCCGGGCGTCGGATCACCCTTCGTGCGCTCGAGCACCATCTCACGCGTGCAGTCGCAGGCGTACACCGCGCGAGCGGACGAGAGCTGATCGACGGCCGCCTGGTAGAGCGCCCCGCGCTCGGATTGACGGTACGGGCCTTCGTCCCAATCGGTACCTATCCAAGAGAGGGCGTCGAGTATCCCGTCGACCCATTCCTCGCGGTTGCGCTCGGCGTCGGTGTCCTCGATCCGGAGGATGAAGTCGCCTCCATGCTGGCGGGCGAAGGCCCAGTTGTAGAGCGCCGTCCGGGCACCGCCGACATGGAAGTAGCCGGTCGGCGAGGGCGCGATGCGGACGCGGACGCGCCGCGGGCTTTCGTTGCCGGTGTCGTCGATTGGCTGCGCGTTCACTCGTCGGTGACCGAGATGGCCTGTTTCGGACAGGCCCGCACGCATTCCATGACTCTGTCGCGGTACTCCTCGGCCGGGTGCTCGTTCAGCACGTAGAGGAAGTCGTCGTCGCGCACTTCGAAGACCTCAGGGAGGATCCCCATGCAAACGGCGTTGGACTCGCACAGGTCGTAGTCGACGACGACGCGCATTGCAGCCTCCTGTGAACGGGTGTGGGTGGTCTGACGAACTCGGGATGCGGGGCAACCCGATGAACTGCTCAGCCTGATGCTATTGCGGCGCGAGCTTGCCCGGCGCACTACGGTCCCGCTCGTGGACTTGACCCTGCCAGGAGACGACGACCCCCGGCGCCGGGAGGTGCGGGCCTTCCTCGCTGCGAACCCGAGTCCGACCGGACGCCAGCTGGCCGAGTCAGGCTATGTGGCACCCCATTGGCCAAGTCCATGGGGCCTTGGTGCCGATCCGGTCCACCAACTGATCATCGACGACGAACTACGCCAGGCCAGAGTCAAGCGCCCCGACAACGCCATCGGTATCGGATGGGCGGGCCCGACGATCATTCACGCCGGGACCGAGGAGCAAAAAGAGCGATACCTCCTGCCGATGCTCGCCGGGGAAGAGATCTGGTGCCAGCTTTTCTCCGAGCCGGGGGCCGGGTCTGACGTTGCCGGGCTCGCCACGCGCGCCGAACGTGACGGCGACGAGTGGATCGTCACGGGTCAAAAGGTCTGGACGACACTCGCGCACGAATCAGCGTTCGGCCTCTTGATCGCGCGCACCAATCCCGACGTGCCCA
>PLDN01000103.1 GCA_003136185.1 Acidimicrobiaceae bacterium
CCCGTGACAGCTCCGACTCTACTGGACCAGCGGCCGGGCAGGCTCTGCCGTCGGCTAGTTGGTGGCGTAGGAGGCACATCAGCCCGAGGTCATCCAGCGTGCCTTGTTATAACACCTCGACCTGGTCAGGGGCTTCGATCGCCCACTAGAGAGACGCGACTCACGGCCTCGTGGTGCACCGCCGCCGCTCTTACATGGTTTCCGGGATGCCGGAGGCTACAGAAACACGTAACGTCTCGGGTAATGCCCCTCGGCATCGAGCAGACGGGCCCGCTCGGCATCGTTCGAGCGTGCCCCTGAGCACGAATCGAGAACCAACACATGTCATCGACTCCGGCATCACCCCTCAATCGCACCGAGGCGCCCACCGCCACCCGCGGCACCGGAAGGAAGATCGGCTCCATCGCTGGGAGGGTTGCGGTCCTCTCGGCGGTCTTGGTGGTCGCACTCGGGACCGCCGCGTTTGCTGCTGGAACGAAGGGCGACCCTCAACCTGGGCTGGCCCGCTTCGACATCGGAGCGAGCGGGGGCGGCACCGGCACCGGCACCGCCCTGCCCAACGGCGATCTCGTAATTGCCACGCCCTCGGTTAGCGAGACCACAATCGCCGTGTGCGTGCTGCACCCCGGCGCTACCAAATGCGCCAGCACAGCGACGCTGAAGGCGGCCAAGAACGACTCGTTCGGACCGGCCGAGGTGTTCTCGACCGGCGGGAGCAACGTGACCGTTGTTGTCAGCGACTGCTGCTACTTCCCTAGTGAGGCCGTTGTCTTCAACAGCACGAACGGTGGCAAGACCTTCGGCGCAGAGACGGCGGCAGGCAACATCAACGGAATCAATACTGCAACGTACGCCGACGGCGAACTCGTGGTGGCGCCGGACGACAACCATGATGGGACCCAACTGCAAGCCTTCTCACCCCACCCGAGTGGAATCGACACGACGGTGCCCACGCTCAACGCGACGGCTGTCGAGGGCATCGCCCTTTCGACCTACAAAGACGGCGTCCTCGTTGCGAGCGGCGGCGGCAACGACTCACGGGTGTGGTACGCGCCGAAGGGCAGCAACTTCAGCTCCAAGACGTCGTACAAACTTATAGCGACCATCAAGGGTCAGAGCGTGGTTGGCATGTCGGGCGGCGCGCTGATGACGGTCATCAACAAGGACTCACTCTCAAGCGGCGAGAACCTTCAGTTGTTCAACGGCACGTCGTTCAGCACCCAAAAGCGGGTCCCGGCGCCTACGAACCCTGACGACGGCGCCTACAGCCTGGAGGACGTCGGTAGCACCGTCCACATCTTCTTCCTAGATCGACGCAACGGTTACGACATCTTCTCCGAGACCACGAGTAATGGCGGACACTCCTGGTCGCACCTCGCCATCTACAGCTCGGCGATCCAAGCCGGTGGCCTGGTACCGGTCCTCGGATCTAACGGTGCAGGCGTCTGCTACGAGACAGACGGGAAGCCGTTGTGGGTGCAGCCGATCCTCAACGCTCAGTCGGTCCACATCTCCGTGAGCGGTTCGACGCTCAAGGGATCGGGAAAGCCAGTGCTCAAGGGGTACACCGTCACGCTGGAGAAGTCCGCGGCCGGTGGATTCTGGGACACGGTCAAGACAACGAAGGAATCCTCTTCCGGCACGTTCTCCTTCAGCGTTGGAGGAGACAAGGGCACCTACCGCGCCGTAGTGACCGGCAAGGCCGGTTACTACCTCTACGGGTACTCGAACAGCGCGGCGATCAAGTAATCCCGAACGAGGCTCTCCTCCATTAGGCTTCGGCGAATGCCGATCTATGAGTTCCTCTGCCGCGACTGCGACACGCGTTTCGAGCAGAAGCGCTCTGGCGCCGAGTTCGATGCCCCCGCACCGCCTTGCCCGAACGGGCACGCAACGACTCGCCGAGTGCTCTCAGTATTCGCAACTGCTGGAGCGACCGCCTCGAGCGGGCCGGCCGGAGCCTCGGG
The DNA here is from genome assembly GCA_003136185.1 of Acidimicrobiaceae bacterium. Taxonomy (GTDB): domain Bacteria; phylum Actinomycetota; class Acidimicrobiia; order Acidimicrobiales; family Bog-793; genus Palsa-601. The sequence goes on from PLDN01000103.1 coordinate 1,968, forward strand.
CGGCGGATGCGGCGCCGGATGCGCTTGCGCCGCGAACGCCTAGAAGTGGTGGGCTAACCAGGTGATCCCCTGGTAGAGCCGGTAGCCAAGGTAAACGACCGAACCAACGACGATCAGCTTGAAGTGCCAGGGCGCTTTGGCCTGGCGCTCCTCGCCCTCCCCCTCGACGGACTCTGACTCACCCTCGTCGTCACCACCCGCGCTCCCCTCGACCGGCGCCTCGGCCCCCGCCCCCGCCTCAGGCTCAGGCTCAGGCTCAGGCTCATCCAGTCGCTCAGGCTCTGGACCGGGACCTGCACCCGGCCCGGTCTCATCCATCACACCGGAGGGACGCCGTGGCGCCGGTCGGTCAGCCAACGGCTCTTCGAGGCAGCGAGCGCATAACGCCGCACGAGCTCGGCTCGTAGCTCCTCGGGCTGGATCACGGCGTCGACCACGAGGTCCGCAGAGAGCCGGAGCAGCTCGACGTCCTCCTCGTACTCCCGCCGGCGATCGGCCACGAAGGCCTCCCGCTCGACCGGATCCTCGATGGCGGCAATCCTGTTCGCGAAAACGGCATTGACCGCTGCTTCGGGTCCCATCACAGCGATCTTGGCCGAGGGCAGCGCCAGGCATGCATCGGGAGCGAACGCCGGACCGGCCATGGCGTACAGGCCAGCCCCGTATGCCTTACGCAGGATGACCGAGATCTTCGGCACGGTCGCCTCTGACACCGCCGTGATCATCTTCGCGCCGTGGCGGATGATGCCCTCACGCTCCACCTGAGTGCCGATCATGAATCCAGGCACATCGGCAAGAAACAAAAGCGGCACATTGAACGCGTCCGCGCACCAGATGAAGCGGGCCGCCTTGTCGGCGGAGTCGGTGAACAGCACTCCGCCCTTCACGATGGGGTTGTTCGCCACGATCCCGATGGACCGGCCGTCGAGCCGAGCCCAGCCGATCACGAGCTCGGGCGCGAACAATGGCTTTATCTCGAAGAACGTTCCGGCGTCGACGAGCGCGTCGATGACCGCGTGGATGTCGTACCCGGCACTTGCGGTGTCGGGGATCGACTCGGCGTCGAGCGACCCCGACGGAGCAAGAGCCTCCTCCCACGGCGCCACCTCCCGCCACGAACCCGGTAGGTAGGAGAAGTAGTCCAGGGCCGCCTCGATGGCGCTCTCGTCGTCGGGGTACAGATTGTCCCCGCAGCCCGATACCGTCGCGTGCATCCGCGCGCCGCCCATCTCCTCCAAGTCCGTGTGCTCGCCGACGACCATCTCCGCCATGCGCGGTGAGCCGAGGTACATCGAGGCGTTGCCCTCGACCATGAAGACCACGTCGCAAAAAGCGGGGATGTAGGCGCCTCCTGCGGCGGACGGGCCGAAGAGGCAGCAGATCTGGGGGACTCGGCCTGACAGGCGCACCTCGTTGTAGAAGATGCGCCCGGCGCCTCTTCTCCCCGGGAACAACTCGACCTGGTCGGTTATGCGAGCCCCAGCAGAGTCGACGAGGTAGAAGACCGGGAGCTCGTGCTCGAGCGCGAACTCCGTCAGTCGGACCATCTTCTCGACGGTCCGGGCGCCCCAGGATCCAGCCTTTACAGTGGGGTCGTTCGCCATCACGCACACCGGGCGCCCGTCGATCCGCCCCTGACCTGTCACGACCCCGTCAGCGGGGAGGTCCTCGGCGAGGGTATTAGCGAGCAACCCGTTTTCGACGAGACTCCCCTTGTCGAGGAGCAGCGCGAGGCGGTCGCGAACGAAGAGTTTGTGTTGCGCTCGGAGCTTCTCGCCGCCTTTCGCGAGGTTGCCCTCGAGCGCCCGCGCCGTCGCCTCGGCAACACGGCGCTGATCGCTCATCGGCTCGAGCGGATCCGTACCCGCAGGTCGATCGGTGTAGGCCCGAGCTCGAAGCGCTCCCGCAGGAAGCGTTCGAGATAGCGCATGTACGTCGGCGGCAAGCGGCGCGTCGCGAACAAAGTCACCGTAGGAGGGTCGACGGCGCCCTGCACGCCATAGAGGATACGAGCGTCGGGCGCCGGGTGGGCGCTCTGGGCCGCCCGCAGGGCCTCGTTGAGTCTGGCCGTTGGGATCCGGCGGTGGTAGGCCTCGATCGACTCGCCGACGATCGGTATGAGGCGGTGGACCCCGAGGCCGGTTCGCGCCGAGATCCGGATCACTGGGGCATAGCCGAGAAACGCCAGTTTCTCCGCCACCTCCTCATTCACCGCGAAGCGTCGCTCTGTGTCGAGCAGGTCCCACTTGTTGAGGAGGATCACGATCGGGCTCCCGGAGGCGTCGACGCGCTCGGCGAGCCGCTGGTCCTGATGGGTCACGCCTTCGGTCGCGTCGAGAACGAGCAACGCTACATCTGCCCGATCGAGCGCCCGGAGCGAGCGTACGAGCGAGTAGTACTCGGGCGCATCGCCCGTGCGGGCGCGACGGCGCATGCCGGCGGTGTCGACCAGCTGAAGGGTGCCGGCTTCGGTCTCGATCAGCGTGTCGATCGCGTCGCGGGTCGTGCCCGGGAGGTCGTGCACGACAGAGCGGTCCTCACCAACGAGCCGGTTGAATAGCGTGGACTTCCCGACGTTCGGCCGCCCGACTATTGCGACCGCCGTTGCCTTCGAGCCGTCGAGGGACGACTCGCTCAGGTCCGTGCCGTCGTCCGCTGCCTCCGCGCTCGCAGAACTCGGTTCGGACAGCCGGGCGACGACGTCGTCCAATAGGTCGCCCACGCCGCGACCGTGCAGCGCACTGATCATCGCCGGCTCGCCGAGGCCGAGCCCGGCGAACTCCCACGCATCCAGCTCACGGCGGTCAGAGTCGACCTTGTTCGCGACGACGATCACACGGTCGGTCATCCGCCTCAAGCGGGTGGCGACATCTGAGTCCTCGCCGGTGATCCCGGTTGTGGTGTCGAGGACGAAGAGGACCACATCAGCGGTCTTGACGGCGCGCAGCGACTGCTCGGTCACCTTGTCCTCGAGGGAGTCGCCGCGCTCGAGGAGCCCGCCAGTATCGATCAGCAGGAACTCACGCCCCGCCCACTCGCAGGTGAGCTCGAGACGGTCGCGGGTGACGCCGGGGGTCTCTTGCACGATTGCGATCTGCTTGCCTGCGATGCGGTTGACGAGAGTCGACTTCCCGACGTTCGGGCGGCCCGCCACGACCACGATGGGTAGGCGAGGGGTGCGGGGGGCCGGCGGGCGGACAGCCGGCGGGCGGACAGGGAGCGAGTCCTTGGCAGGCGAGCCCTCAGGGAGCGAGCCCTCAACCTGCGCGCCTTTTGTGCTGTATGCGTGAAAAAGTCGCGCAGGTTTGTCGTGAGCCTCCTCGATCGTCTCGGCTTCGTCGAACACTTCCGTCTCCTCGCTCATGCCGCAACCTTTCCGCGCCTGAGCGCCTGGCGTAGTGAGACGCCATCCGTCGCCACGATCTCGACTGGCCGCGGCAGATCACCCACAGCCATCCCGTCGAGGAAGATCCCATTGGAGAGACACACATCCGGCAACAAGTACCGCCGCCCCTCCGGAGCATCAGCAAGCACCCGAGAGATATCGACGCCAGTCATGAGCCCTGACACCCCGATGTTCCCCCCAAAAAAGTCGTTAGGCACAACAAGCAGCTCAACGTCCGCAAACCCGTAGGCGTCCAGAAGAGGCCTAAGCACCGCCGCCCCGTAAGCGCCCGTGAGGATGGTGGCAGGAGCGCTGCGTTTCTGCAGCGTGAGAGCCACCACCGTCTCGGGTGCTGGAGCCCGCGGAGCCCGATACCCCTCAGCCGGCGCCCCCTCGACCCACTGGAAGAAACCCGACCGTGTCCCCCCCGCCCCTTCCCCCACGCCCGAAAGCTCGAGTTCGAACGACCGAGCCATGCCGATCCCGTTCTCGTGCTGAGGGAAGCCGTCGTACTCCTCGGCTAGAGGGAACTCCCGACCGGCGATGAGGTAGTACTCATCGGAGGCGTAGATCACCCGGCGCCCGAGCGCCGACAAGAAGACCCCTTGCCACTCCGCAACGGCGTCGAGGACGAAGGCCGCTTCGGACTGCGTGTGAGGGCGCATGGCCTCCTCGCCTGAGTACTTGCTCACTCCGAGCGGCACGACGGCCGCCGTGACGAGCTCGGGATACTGGTCGAGGATGCCGGCGAGAGTGCCGTGAAGGGCGGCGCCGTCGTTGATGTCGGGGCACACGACGACCTGGCCGTGCACCTCGATCCCGGCGTCGAGCAGCAGCCGCAGCCAACGGAGGCTCACCGCACCCCGACGATTCCGCAGCATGCGGGAGCGAAGGTCAGGATCGGTCGCATGGATGGAGACGTAGAGAGGCGAGAGGTGCTCGTCGACGACCCGCTCGAGGTCAGCCTCGGTGAAGCGCGTGAGTGTCGTGAAGTTCCCGTAGAGGAACGACAAGCGATAGTCGTCGTCCTTTAAGTAGAGGCTGCGGCGCATGCCCTTCGGAAGCTGGTAGATGAAACAGAACTCGCAGTGGTTGTCGCACGTCCTCACGCGGTCGAAGACGGCGGAGGAGACTTCGACGCCGAGAGGCTCCCCGGCGAGCTTTTCTATGACCACTTCCAGTTCGAGGCCGCCACGCGCGAGGGCAAGCTCGACTAGCGGCTCGTCCGCGATCAACTGATACTCGATGACGTCTCGGGGCACCTGGCCGTTCATCGAGCGGATCTCGTCGCCCGGCGTTATCCCGGCGCGCGACGCCGGCGACAAATCGGCCACGGCCACCACCTGGGGTAGTGGCATATCCCAAGGCTACCGTCCGATAGCCTCGACCAGGTGCGAGTGGCAAAGGTTCGGCTTGCGCAGCCGCGGGGATACTGCGCTGGAGTCGAGATGGCGATCAAAGCTCTCTCGTGGATGGTGCGCGTCTTCGAGCCGCCCGTCTACTGCTACCACGAGATCGTCCACAACGCCCTCGTCGTCGAGGCCTTTCAGGCCCTCGGTGTCATTTTCGTAGACGATGTCTCTGAAGTGCCTCCCGGCAAGGCGGTCATGCTGTCGGCGCACGGGTCCGCGCCTGAGGTCGAAGCCCAGGCCGGCGAGGAGGACCGCATAGTCGTCGACGCGTGTTGTCCGCTGGTCACGAAGGTGCATCACGAGATGAAGGTGCGCGCCCGGAAGGGCTACACGGTCCTCTACGTCGGGCACGCTGGCCACGAAGAGGCCATCGGCACGATGGCCGTCGCGCCCGAGTCAGTGCGGCTCGTGCAGCACGACGAGGACGTCCAAGGCCTGCAGATCGACCCTGGCCAGCCCGTCGCACTCCTTGCCCAGACGACGCTCGCGCACGACGAGTGGTCAGGCATCGTCGACGCCGCGAGGCTCCGGTTTCCTGATCTGTGGATGCCAGGCCGCTCGGACCTTTGCTACGCCACCACCAACCGCCAAGCCGCGATGCGGGCGCTCGCCCCGGGTTGCGACGCCGTAGTCGTGATCGGTTCGGCCAATTCCTCCAACACCGTGTCGCTCGCCAAGACGGCGACCGCCTACGGGTGCTCACGGGTGCACAGGATCAACTCACTCGCCGAGCTTCCTGACGACCTCGAAGGTGTCATCGGGGTGACGGCCGGCGCGTCGGCGCCGGAGTGGCTCGTCGAAGAGGTCCTTGCCGCGCTCGCCCCGGCCGACGGTGTGGAGATCGTGCACGTCACCGACGAGGACGAATACTTCCCTCCCCCACCCGAGCTACGAGACCTGCTGCGGGTGACGGCCGCGGCCGCCACGGCGCTCCTCGGCGCGCGTCCGGACCCGGCAGTGCCGACGGCCGGCGACCGCCTGGTGCCGGCGGCTTCCGTGCTCCCCCGCCCGGACACTGCGACCGGGGTCCGGCGCGCTTCGTGAACGCCCGCGAGGCACGTCGCCGGCGGGCGACCGATGAGTTGATCGACCACGTCGCCGTCGAGGAGTTCAACGCCCACCACGGCGGTCACTCCCTCCACCCGGTCGCCATCGTCGTTGCGGCGTACAAGGAGGCCGAGAACATCGAAGCCGTCGTGCAGTCGATGCCTGACGAGATCAACGGCGAGAGGGTGTCGGTCATCATCGTCGTCGACGGGGAGGACGACGGCACGAGCATCATCGCTCGGGCGGCGGGCGCGTTGGCTGTGATCGCCCCGGTCAACCGCGGACAGGGCGCCGCTCTGCGTCTCGGCTACCGGATCGCCCGCGAGTACGGGGCGCGGTACATCGTCACTGCGGATGCCGACGGCCAGACCGACACCGCCGACCTCGCGATCGCCCTTGCTCCCGTGATGCATGGCGAGAAGGACTTCGTGAACGGCTCTCGCCGCCTTGGCATGACCCACGGTGACGACACGGTGCGCAACACCGGAGTGGTGATCTTCGCCACCATATTGTCGGCGTTGACCGGCACCAAGGTGACTGACACGGCCAACCCAGTCCGGGCTTTCTCAGCCGATCTGACAGCCTCGATCACTCTCGAAGAGCCGCAGTACCAGGCCTCCGAGCTGCTGATCAGCTCGCTCGCGCAAGGGGTGCGTTATGGCGAGGTGCCGATCACGATGCTCAACCGAGCCGGCGGCAAGTCGAAAAAGGGCGGCAACCTCGCCTACGGCTACCGGTACGGCAAGGTCCTGTTGCGGACCTACTGGCGCGAGCGCCCTACCCGGCGCGCTCTAGGGCGTTCCCGCCGCTCGAGATAGGCGCTATGCCCGGAGCAGGTACCGGCGACATCGCGAGCCCACTTCCCACAGCCAGCCCCCCCGTCGCACGTCCGGGGACGCCGCGGAAGAGCAAACCGCAGACGCCGGCGCAGACGAGAACCGCTCCTGAGGCGAGCACGAACGGGAGCCAGATATGAACTCCGAACAAGACACCCGCGATCGTGGCCGCCACGGCCATCGCCCCAGTCTGCGCACTCGACACGGCGCCCTGCGCGCGCCCGAGCTCGCGAGCAGAGACCGAGTGCGCCAATTGCGATGACTGTGCGGGCCCGCCTAGAGCGACAGCGGCCGCCTCCGCTCCACCTAGGCCGATCAGCCACGCCACAGAGTCGATGAAGGGGTAAAGCGCCGCGAAAAAGGCAGCGCCGAAGAGCGCCACTGCGATCAAGTACCGCCTGTCCATGTGGTCAACGAGCCAACCTGCGGGGACCGACATGATCGCGAACGGGATGGCAAATAGCGTCCACGACAGCCCGAGCTCCCAGGGATGAGCGCCCCGCGAGGTGAGCAGAAGGCTCCAGCACACCTCGTACATCCCGACCACGACGCCACCGGCAAGAAACGCGACAGCCACCCCCAGCACCGACCTGTTACGCCACAAGGGCGTGCGCTCGCTCGCCCGGAGCGGTTCGTGTCCGCCGAAGCGCGGTGTGAACATCATGATCGGAACGGTGGCAATGAGCACTGCGGCTGCGGCTGCGAGGAACAGCCAACGCATCCCGCCGATACCGAGCAATCCCCCTAGAAACGGGCCGATGGCCATCCCCACGGTCCTCGTCCCGTAAAGGGCGCCGTAGGCACGCCCACGCTGGTGCTCGGGGACGACCTCGCCGATGGTGGCGGAGTTCGCGACATCGACGATGCCGGTACCGGCACCTTGCAGGGCGCGGAACGCGAGCGCCGCGAGCGGGGCGGATATGAACGCGAACAGCACCGACCCGACTGCATAGGTGATGAGTCCGGCAATCTGGATCGTGCGCCGCCCGACGCGGTCAGAGAGCCGCCCGAGCGGGTATTGCACCACAACGGCCGCCGCGAAGAACGCCGCCATCGTGACGCCGATGAGCGCCACGGAGGAGCCCTTGTGACGAAGGTAGACAGGCAGAAGTGGCAGCACCGCGCTGGCGCCACCCCACTCGGCGAACGCCGATATCGAAAGGGCCATGACGATGCGGCGCGTGGCGCGTTCTTCCGGCGTGTTGCCGCTCGCGAGCTTTCGCAACGACTTCACTTCGTCACCTCCTCTCGTCTTCGTCAGTCGGGGCCGCAGGCGCCTCGTCCATCAAGGCGAACAGCCGCTCTCCCACCTTCTCCCGCAGCTCTCCGGTGACCGGTGCGAGGCCGAAGAGATCGCTCAGCCACAGGCCGTCGGAGGTCAAGCGGACGAGCGTTGCCACCTCGGCCGGCAGACCATCGGACGAGACCGCTGCCTGCCAGGCGTCGAAGCGGTCACGCAAGGGCGTGAGCAGCTCAGGATCGGACGCGACTCCGGCGAGGAGCGCTCCGCCGAGCCTCTGGTCACGGTTGTCGCGAGGTGCATCTCCCGGGACCTCGCTCGGCGCGAGCGTCGCTCTCAGGTAACCACGAGTGAAGTCGCCCGGGCCTCCCCCATTTGCCCCGTACCGATCGAGGTCGGCGTCGAAGCTCACCACGAATCGCTCCACCATCGCCGAGACGAGGGCTGCTCGGCTCGGGAAGTGATAAAGGATCCCGCCCTTGCTGACTCCTGCCTCGTGAGCTGCTGCGTCCAGGGTCAGCTTCGAGACGCCGTCGCGGATGACCAGGTCCTCCGCCGCGCACAGGATGCGCGCGCGCGTCTCTGGGGAGCCTCGGGTCACCCGTCGACTATACCGTCTGGACGGTATAGTCGATCCGCTCAGGAAGCGGGTTACACGCTCGGCTGGCTTGCGAGAAAATCCTTCCACGTCGCTTCGATACCGGAGCGAATGTCGTACTCAGGGAACCACCCGGCACCCTTCGCGCGGGAGTTGTCAACGATGACGGCCGGCATCTCCCCAGGCTTTCCCGGAATGTGCGCCTTGCCGATCGCGACGCCTGTGACTTCGCAGGTGATCTGATGCAAGTCGACCATCGACACGGACTCGCCGCTGCCTATCACGAGGACGTCGCTCGCCGGCAGGGCTATCCCGAGCTCGATGGCGTTCACCACATCGGTCACGTAGACGTAGTCCCGCACCTGCGTCCCGTCGCCGTAGATCTCGATGCCCCCACCTGCCAGCGCCGCTCGCATCAGCCGGGCGATGACGGAGTCCTTCACCTGCATCCCCCGGCCGTAGACATTGGTGAACCGCAGGGCGACGGTCTTCAAGTCGTACACCGCCGAATAAGCCGACATCAGCATCTCCACTGCAGCCTTTGTCGCGCCATAGGGAGTGAGCGGCTTGAGCGGCATGTCCTCGATGATCACCCGCCGGCCGACATCACCGACGACGGCGTTGGTCGAGGCGAAGACGAACGAAGGCACGCCGAGCTCGCGGCACCGCTCTAGGAGGTAGTGAGAAGCAAGCATGTTCGTCTTGAACACCCCGTCGGGGTCGCTGATCGAGTCAAGGACGCGCGTGAGAGCAGCGAGGTGCACAACCGCATCGGTGCCGGCCGCAAGTGCCTTCTTCGTGACCGCCTGATCGCGCAGGTCCCCTTGCACATGATGGACGCCCTCATCGGCCTTAGGTTTCAGGTCGACCACGCTTACGTCGTCGCCTCGTTCGAGAAGGTGTCTCACGACCTGACGACCAATGAATCCGGCTCCACCGGTAACAAGGACTCGCACGGCGAGCCACCCTAGCCGCGAGCTCTGGACAAGTTCGGCGGGGAGCCGACGCCTAACGGCGGTTCCTTCCGCGGATCGTCGTCGTCTTGAGCACCCGTTCGGCCTCGTCGAAAACCACCTGGATGGCCTCGCCGAGCTGATCGGAGAACTCCTTCGTCGCCCGCCGCGAGACGCGCGACCGAGCCTTCGTACCGCCCGCCCCTTCGCCTTGGATCACAGGCTCCGGCTCGTCGCGCTGAGGGGGCAGGATCGGCTGACCTATGACGAGGTCGATCCGACGGGGTTTGGGCATCGTCGAGCCGCGGGGCATGGCTCGCTCGCTGCCGCCGATTCCGACCGGGACGACCGGGACGCCCGCTCGCAAGGCCAGGTAGGCAACACCTTCTCTCAAGTCCTCCACCTTCGGGCCGGAGCGCCGCGTACCCTCGGGGAACATGACGAGCGGCTCTCCACCCGCGAGCACTGCCCGGCAGCGTTCAAGCGCCTCGCGATCGGCTCCCGAGCGATGGACCGGGAAAGCGCCGTTCGCCTCGATGAACCGCCCGATCGGCTTCGACTTCCAGATCTCCGCTTTGGCGATGAACCGCAGTCGTCGCCGGTTCGTCACCCTCGCGACAAGGAGCCAATCGAGGTACGACCGGTGCACAGGGGCGAGTATGAAAGCGCCCGTCGCCGGGAGATTCTCCTTCCCGAGGACGCGTCCCGGGAAAAAGAGCCTCGATATGCCGACCGAGACGGCGCGGCAGAAGCGGTAGAGCCGCAGCTCGCCCCGGGTCGGTGGACGCTGCTCGGCGAGCGCGCTCGCCGGGGCAGGAACTCTGTCCTCGCTCACAGGTGGGAAAGCACCTCCTCGACGACCTCGTCAACTGACATCTTGGTCGAGTCCACCACGATTGCATCTTCGGCGATCTGCAGTGGCGACGTAGCGCGGCTCGAGTCGAACCTGTCACGACGCGCAAGCTCGGCGACCACCACGCTCTCGGCAACCGGGACAGCGTCAACTGCTCCCGACGCTTTGACCTGATCGGACCGCCGCCGCGCTCGCTCGACGGGATCGGCGGTGAGGTAGATCTTGAGGTCGGAGTCGGGAAAGACGACCGTGCCGATGTCGCGCCCTTCCATCACCACGCTCGAACGCTCGCCGATCTCGCGCTGCTTCCCGACCATGGCCCGCCGCACCCCCGGAATCACCGCGATCTGCGACGCCCCGCTCGAAACCTCCGGCGTGCGGATGGCTTCGCTCACGTCCTCGCCATTCAAATGAATGCGCCCCGGCGCCAGTTCGATGGCCGCCGCCATCGCCAGTTGTTCCATGCGGTGCAGGTCGTCGAACCGCACGCCCTGCCGCAATGCCCACAGGGCCACCGCGCGATACATCGCGCCCGTGTCGATATACGTAAAGCCCAGGCGTTGCGCCAGGCGCCGCGCGATGGTGCTCTTGCCGGCGCCCGCCGGCCCGTCAATCGCTACCACCACCCGCTTCGGTTGGTTGTCGTCCAAGATCTAGAATAACAAGAGCCATGAGCCCGAACGAATTCGACCGCCTGGTGGCCGCCGCTTACGCCCGCATTCCCGCGCGCTTCCGCAAGCGGCTGAAAAACGTGGCGCTGCTGGTCGAACCGGAGCCTTCCGCCGCGCAACTCGGCCGCGTCGGCCCCACCAGCACCCTGCTGGGCCTCTATGAAGGCCGCCCCCTCACCACCCGGAGCGTCTTCGAGCCCTTCTCCATGCCCGACCGCATCACCATTTTTCAGGGACCTCACGAGCGCCTGGCGCGCAGCCCCGCCGCTTTGCGCCGCATGGTGGAAGACACCGTCTGGCACGAGGTGGCCCACTATTTCGGAATGAACGAAGAACAGGTGCGTGCCGCCGAGCGTCGCCGCCGAGCAAGGTGGGACCGGCCTCCTGGCCGGTCGATGCACTAACTAGCCGCTACTGTCCGCGGCCGCCGCCCGGGCCCGCACCGCCCGGCCCGCCGCCCGGCCCCACACCCGTGCCGCCGCCCTGGTTGCCATTAACCGGCGTTCCCGGTCCGCCGCCAAGCGGGTTGCCCGGCCCCCGGTACTTGTTAAGGTCGAAGATGTACTCCCACTCGTTGATGGCCGTGCGGTCGTTGATCACCATGATGCCTTCCGATTCGAACTTGCTGGCCACTCCCGCGATGCCGCCGCCCACG
>PLDN01000031.1 GCA_003136185.1 Acidimicrobiaceae bacterium
CCCGCGCCGCGGCCGCCGACGTCACGACAGCACTCGCCAAAATCCGCGCCGAGAACAAAGCGCTCGAGGCGCAGGTTCACGACCTGAAGCAGGGCTCCACGATCGAGCAGATCGCGCACCAGGAATACGGGCTCGTCGAGTCGGGCCAGCGTTCGGTCGTAGTCATGCCTGGCGGCGGGGCCACAGGATCGGTCGGCGGTCACGGTTCCACGGGAACGAGCGCCCCGCTCGGCGAGACGACGATCCCGAAGTCGGACGTCGTCCCGAGCGACTCGCAGCTGTCGCAAGTGGGCGGGGGATCGGTGGCGCGGGGAGGTGCGAGTTTCTGGGAGAGGGTGGTGCAGAGGCNNGAGGCTCGAGTTCTGGAAGGCGTCCGCCTGAGCTTTACGGGTAGGGTCGCTCCGTGAGCATCCTCGGCAACCGGGTCCTTCGCCGCGAGGACCCCAAGTTCCTGACTGTCGGGGGCACCTACGTCGGTGACCTGCCCCTCGAGGGGGCGCTTCATGTGACGTTCGTCCGCTCAACGGCGGCGCACGCGAGGATCGAGTCGGTCGACGTCGAGGGTGCGCGGTCGGCGCCCGGCGTCGTGGCGGTCTACACCGACGCAGACATCGACGCCGGCCCCGTTGCCCCGATGGGATTCCTGAACCAGGCGATGAAGCGCTCGTTCCTCGCCGACGGCGTTGTCCGCTACGTCGGTGAGCCTGTTATCGCGATCGTCGCCGAGAGCCGCGAGGCCGGGGCGGACGCCGCAGAGCTCGTGGTGATCGAGTACGAGCCGTTGCCGGTCGTCGTCGACCCGGAGGCAGCCGTGTCGAGCGAGACGATGATCTTCGAGGGGGCGGACACCAACGTTCCCTTCGAGCTTCAGTTTCCCGAGGACCCGGCGCTCTTCGACGACTGTGAGGTCGTGGTCCGCCAGCGGATCGTCAACCAGCGCGTGGCGCCGTGCCCGCTCGAGGCACGGGCGGCGGCGGCTGAGATGGTGGAGGGGCGGTTACGTTTCTTCGCCTCGACCCAAGGAGCGCACGGTGTGAAAGAGACGCTCGTCGCGCAGCTCGGCCTTGCGCCCGAGGACGTCCACGTGATCTCGCCCGACGTGGGAGGCGGCTTCGGCGCGAAGGGATCTGTTTACACCGAGGAACTCGTCGTCGGGTGGTGCGCCCGTGCGCTCGGCCGCCCTGTGCGTTGGTCCGAGACCCGCTCGGACTCGATGGTAGGGCTCGGGCACGGGCGAGGGCAGGTCCAGAACGTCACGATCGGCGGGACGCGGGCAGGTCAGATCACGGCTTACCGGCTGAACGTCCTACAGGACTCGGGTGCCTACGCCGACATCGGTGCCGTGCTCCCGTTCATGACCCGCCAGATGGCTCCGGGCGTCTATGCGATACCGAAGGTCGAATGCTCGACACGGTCGATCCTGACGAACACCGTGCCCACGGTTGCCTACCGGGGCGCCGGCCGGCCGGAGGCGACAGCTGCGCTCGAACGAGTGGTCGACTGCTTCGCCGCCGAGATCGGGCTCGACCCGGCTCAAGTGCGCCGGCGCAACTTGATCCAGGCTGACGCGTTCCCGTACACGACTGCTGTTGGTACGAAGTACGACTCCGGCGACTACTTGAGGGCCTTCGAGCTCGCCCTCGAGAACGCCGGCTACGACGACTTGCGTGCCGAGCAAGCCCGTCGTCGTGAAGCCGGCTCGAGCGACCGGTCGGTCAAACAAATTGGGATCGGGATCTCGAGCTACGTCGAGATCACCGCACCCATCGCCGGTGGCGAGTTCGGTGCCGTCGAGGTGCGCCCCGACGGCAAGGTGATCGTCCGAACCGGGACTTCCCCGCACGGCCAGGGTCATGCCACGGCCTGGTCGATGATCGTCGCCGACGCCATGGGCGTGGCGCTCGAAGACATCGAGGTGATTCACGGGGACACCGACATCGTGCCGAGGGGCGGCGGGACCGGAGGGTCGCGCTCGCTCCAGCTTGGCGGGACGGCCGTCAACCAGGCCGCCGGCGAGGTCGTCGACCGGGCACGGGAACTCGCAGCCGATCTGCTCGAGGCCGATCCTGCCGACATCGTGCTCGACAAGGCAGGCGGGCGCTTCCACGTGGCAGGCACGCCCTCTATATCGCGGTCGTGGCGCGAGCTCGGAGCCGCATCTATCGAGCGGGACGGGGTGCCGCTCCAAGCCGAAGCTGACTTCGAGTACCCCGGTGCGACGTTCCCTTTCGGTACGCACGTGTCGGTCGTGGAAGTCGACATCGAGACCGGGCAGGTCCGCCTGTTGCGTCACATCTCGGTCGACGATGCCGGCAAGATCATGAACCCGTTGCTGGCCGAGGGCCAGGTGCACGGTGGAATCGCCCAGGGCGTGGCGCAGGCTCTGCTCGAGGAGTTCCGCTACGACGCGGGCGGTAACCCTCTGACGGCGAACCTGGCCGACTACTCCTTCATCTCGGCGGTGGAGCTGCCGAGCTTCGAGACGGCGTTCACCGAGACACCGACCCCCCTCAATACCCTCGGCGTGAAGGGCATCGGCGAGGCGGGGACGATCGGCTCGACACCAGCGGTGCACAATGCCGTGTGCGACGCGCTGGCTCACCTCGGGGTGCGTCACGTCGACATGCCGGCGACGCCTGAGCGAGTGTGGGAAGCGATCCAGTCGGCGGGCGGAAGCCCGACCGAGAGCGATACCGAGACTGCGACCGGCGCGACCGGCCCGGGGCCAGGAGCGTGAGTGTGAGCGCAAGTAAGAGCGTAAGGGTCGAGATAAAAGTCAACGGCAAGGCCGTTGCAGCTGAAGTCGAGGCGAGGTTGTTGCTCGTCCAGTTCATACGCGACGTCGCCGGACTGAAGGGCACGAACATCGGCTGCGATACGACCTCGTGCGGCGCCTGCACCGTTCTGCTCAACGGCCAGTCGGTGAAGTCCTGCACGGTTCTCGCGGCTCAGGCGGACGGAGCCTCGATATTGACCATCGAGGGCCTCGCACCCGAGGCTGGCGACGGCTCGGGTGAAGGGGCGGCCTCCCTGATGCACCCCGTGCAGCGGGCATTCCATGAGAACCACGGCCTGCAGTGTGGCTACTGCACGCCCGGCATGGTGATGGCAGTGACCTCCCTCATCGCCGAGGCGGGCCCGGGTGAGTTGGACGAGGCGGCGATCCGCGAGGGCCTCGAGGGAAACCTCTGCCGCTGCACCGGCTATCACAACATCGTCGCTTCAGCTCTCGCCGCAGCTCGCGAGGCCGGGGTCGCCGTCGCACGCACGGGAGCGGGCGAGTGATCCCCGCTTCGTTCGAATACGTCCGCGCCGAGTCGCTCGACGAGGCGCTCGCTCTTCTCGTGGAGCACGGTGACGAGGTGAAACTCCTAGCCGGCGGCCACTCCCTCCTCCCACTCATGAAGCTTCGGCTCGCCACGCCCTCGGTCCTCGTCGATATCGGGCGGATCGACGAACTCAAGTATGTCCGGGACGAAGGAGACGTCGTGGCCATCGGAGCGCTCACGACCCATCACGACCTCGCCCGCAACGCGCTGCTCTCTCGCCACGTACCGGTGCTCGCCCACGTCGCCGGGCAGGTTGGAGACCCGCAGGTGCGCCACCGGGGAACGATCGGCGGGTCGATTGCACACGGCGACGCCGCCTCCGACCTGCCGGCGGTAGTGCTGGCGCTCGGCGGTACCTACGTCGTGGCGGGCCCGAAGGGACGCCGCGAGATACCGGCGTCCGAGTTCCACCTCGGGTTCCTCGAGACGGCCCTTGAACCGGACGAGGCACTGACCGAGATCCGGGTGGGGAAGTGGGGCGAAGGAGGTTGGGGTTTTGAGAAGCTGACCAAGCGCGCGCAGGATTGGGCCATCGTCGGGGTGGTCGCGGTGAGGCGCGAGGTGCCAGACGGCGCCGGCGCCGGCGCCGTCGCCGCGGGCAGCGGCATCGGCGTGGCGCTCGTCAATATGGCATCCGTGCCGGTGAGGGCGGCGTCGACCGAGACCGCTCTGGCGGACGGGGCGTCGATCGCGGACGCCGCCGCTCTTGCGGACGCCGACTGCGACCCTGCGGCCGACGTGAACGCCTCGGTCGAGTACCGGCGTCATCTTGCTCGTGTGCTCGTGAGGCGGGCTCTCGAGCAGGCGAGCCGATAAGTTCGTCCCGGAGGTACCACTGGTGAAAGAGATCCTGGCTGACGTCGACCGGTGGCTCGCCGCGGGCGAGCGAGTGGCGATTGCCCGGGTGATCGGCGTCGAGGGGTCCGGGCCGCGAGACCCGGGTGCGGCAATGGCGGTGAGCGCGAGCGGCGAGGTGGCGGGATCGGTCTCGGGCGGCTGCGTCGAAGGGGCGGTCGTCGTCGAGGCGCTCGAGGTGCTCGAGTCGGGTGAGTCCAGGGTGCGGACGTTTGGATACTCAGACGACGAGGCGTTCGCCGTTGGCTTGACCTGCGGCGGGACGCTGCATCTCCTGATCGAGCCACTCGACTGGTGACCGCCGGGCGCCCGCTGTACGAGGCGCTTCGGGCGGCGCTGATCGTGTCTGAGCCCGTTGCGCTGGCGACGGTGGTCGCGCTCGGCGCTGGGGACGAGGCCGAGGTGGGGCGGGGCGCTGGGGGCGGCGCTTCGGCCGAGGCTTCCGCTGCCGACCTCGGGTCGTTCGTCGGCGCCAAGCTCGTGGTCAGGCCTGGCTACGACCAAGCCGCGTCGGGCACGCTCGGCGATCCCGAGCTGGATCGCGTTGTGACCCGTGACGCCCTGGCCGCACTGGAGCGGGGCGTCACGGTCACGCGTCACTACGGACCGCGAGGCGAGGCCCGGCGCGACGACGTATCGGTGTTCATCGAGTCCTTCGCGCCGCCTCCGCAACTGGTCATCTTCGGTGCGGTCGACTTCACCGCCGCTCTCGCTTCCGCCGGCCGGCAGCTCGGGTTCCGTGTGACCGTGTGTGACGCACGCCCAGTGTTCGCGACGACACGGCGGTTCCCCGCAGCGCACGAGGTCGTCGTCGACTGGCCGGACCGCTTGCTCGAGCGGATCGGAGGCGGGCTTGGGCCTCGCGACGTGATCTGTGTCCTCACTCACGACACGAAGTTCGACGTTCCTGCTGTGCTGGCCGCTTTGCGGACTCGGGCGGGATACATCGGTGCGATGGGCTCGCGGCGCACGCACGAGGCACGCTGGCGGCGACTCGTCGAGGCCGGCGCCGACGAGGACGAGCTCCGGGCGAGGCTCATGAGTCCGATCGGGCTCGATATCGGGGCTCGTACTCCCGAGGAGACGGCGGTGGCGATCTGCGCCGAGATCGTCTCGGTGCGAGCCGGCGTCCGGGCGTCCTCGCTCCGTGACGCCTCGGGCCCCATCCACCGGCGGTAGCGCTCCCCGCTTCCGGCTCGGGTGCCCCCCAGCGCCCGCCCCGCCTGCCGGCCGGGTGCCCCCCAACCCCG
>PLDN01000150.1 GCA_003136185.1 Acidimicrobiaceae bacterium
AGCAGTAGTCGAACTCGATGCCTTGGCCGATCCGGTTCGGGCCGGAGCCGAGGATGACGACGCGGGGGCGCTGGCCCGGCTGGACCTCGTCCTCGTCCTCATAGGTCGAGTAGTGATACGGCGTCTCGGCGGCGAACTCGGCGCCGCAGGTGTCGACGGTCTTGAACGTCGGCTTCACGCCTGCGGCCAGCCGGGCCGACCGCACGGAGGGCTCGTCCAGACCGAACAGGTAGGCGATCTGGGCGTCACCAAAGCCGAGGCGCTTGGCACGGCGCCACTCGCGCCGGTCGAGGGCTTCGAGACTTCCGAGAGCCTCGAGGTGGTGGCGCTCGTTCACGATCAGCTCGATCTGGTCGAGAAACCACGGGTCGATCCCCGTCGCCTCCGCCAGCTCCTCGACCGTCTTGCCCCTTCTCAGCGCGGACTCGAGCTGGAACAGCCGCTCGGGCGTCGGAACCTTCGCACGCTCGACGAGCTCGTCGGTGGCCAAGGCGTCGTAGTGACGCTCGCCCGGATCGGCGTTCAAGCCGTCCCGGCCGCGCTCGATCCCGCGAAGCGCCTTTTGCAATGACTCAGGGAACGTGCGACCGATGGCCATTGCCTCCCCCACCGATTGCATGCGGGTGCCGAGGGCGTCGGGCGCACCGGGGAGTTTCTCGAAGGCCCAGCGCGGCACCTTCGTGACGACATAGTCAATCGTCGGCTCGAAACTCGCCGGAGTCGCTTTCGTTATGTCGTTCGCGATCTCGTCGAGGGTGTAGCCGACTGCGAGGCGGGCGGCGATCTTCGCGATCGGGAACCCGGTCGCTTTCGAAGCGAGGGCGGACGAGCGGGAGACCCGCGGGTTCATCTCGATCACGAGCATGTCGCCCGAGGCCGGGTTCACCGCGAACTGGATGTTCGAGCCGCCCGTCTCGACTCCTACGCGGCGGATGCACTTGAACGCTGCATCACGCATCTCCTGGTACTCGACGTCTGACAACGTCTGAGCGGGTGCGACGGTGACGGAGTCGCCGGTGTGCACGCCCATCGGGTCGAAGTTCTCGATCGAACAGATGACGACGCAGTTGTCCGCCTTGTCGCGCATCACCTCGAGCTCGAACTCCTTCCAGCCGGCGATCGATCGCTCGACGAGGATCTCCGAGACCGGGCTTGCGGCGAGGCCCTCCCGCGCGAGCTGGAGGAACTCCGCCTCGCTGGCGGCGATCCCCGTCCCTGCGCCTCCGAGAATGAACGAAGGCCTGACGATGATGGGGAACCCGATCTCGCGGGCGATCTCGACCGCCTCATCGAGATGGTGGGCGAACCCCGAGTCCGGCACGGCTAGCCCTATTTCTGTCATCGCCTGCTTAAAGCGGTCGCGGTTCTCCGCCGTGTGGATCGCTTCTGCGCTCGCGCCGATGAGCTCGACCCCTTGAGCCGCCAGCACGCCCGCGTCGGACAGTTCGGTCGCGAGGTTGAGTGCCGTCTGGCCGCCCATCGTCGGGAGCAGCGCGTCGGGCCGCTCCCGCTCGATGATCGCTGCGAGGACCTCGGCGTCGAGCGGTTCGACGTACGTCCGGTCTGCCAGGTCGGGATCTGTCATGATCGTCGCCGGATTCGAGTTGGCGAGGATGACGCGATACCCCTCCTCGCGCAGCACCCTGCACGCTTGGGTCCCCGAGTAGTCGAACTCGCACGCCTGGCCGATCACTATCGGACCGGACCCGACGACGAGGATCGACGCGATGTCGTCCCGCCTTCCCATCAGCGGGACCTCTCCATCTCGGCGCGGAACTCCTCGAACAGATACCGCGCGTCGTGAGGGCCTGGACCGGCCTCAGGGTGGTACTGCACGCTGAAGGCACGCAGGTCGTCGCGCCGCAGGCCCTCGATGACGCCGTCGTTCAGGTTCACGTGGGTCACCGTGGCNNTGCCCGAAACGAAGCTTGTACGTCTTCGCCCCGAGCGCGCCCGCCAACAGTTGGTGGCCGAGGCAGATGCCGAAGACCGGAACGGTGCCGAGCAGCAGGCGGATCTGATCGGTGAGGTGATCGAGCGCCGACGGGTCGCCAGGACCGTTCGACAGGAAGATCCCGTCGGGCTGACGAGCGAGCGCCTCCGCGGCCGGCGTCGTGGCAGGCACCACTTCGACATCGGCAATCCGGGCGAGGTTGCGCAGGATGGTCGTCTTGATCCCGAAGTCGTACGCGACGACGGACAGGCCGGCGTCTCGGCCGCCTTGCGCCGCAATGGACCCGTCTGGGCGATAGGGCGCAATTGTCGAGACCTCTGCCACGAGATCGACGCCTTCGGTGCCGGGCTCGGCCTGCGCGGCGGCCAGCAGCTCGGCCTCACCTGCCGTCCCAAGCGCGCAGGGCATCGCTCCCTGCTCTCGGATGTGGCGGGTCAGCCGCCTCGTGTCGATGCCCGTTATCCCGGGGATCTTGTGACGGATCAGGAACGACTCGATCCCCTCGGCCGAGCGCCAGTTGCTCGGGCGGTCGGTCACGTCGCGAACGACCACTCCGCGACAGAACGGCCGCCCGGACTCCTCGTCCTGCGGAGACACCCCGTAATTCCCGATGTGCGGGTAGGTGAACGCGATCACCTGGCCGGCATAGGACGGGTCGGTGACGACTTCCTGGTATCCGCTGAGGCAGGTGTTGAACACGATCTCGCCGGTACCGATCCGCCTCGGCGGGCTGCCGTCGCCGGAGTCGACAAGAGCACCCATCGCCTCGCCTTCGAAGACGGCTCCGTCGGCAAGCACGAGGGCCGCCAGTGGTCGCACGCGCTGCGCGCTCAACGCTGCGCCTCCCCGTCGATCACGACCGGCTCCCCCTCGAGAAGGGTATGCCGAACTTTGCCGGTCAGCTGGCGGCCGGCATACGGCGTGTTCCTGCTCCGCGAGGCGAGGCGGCTCGGGTCGACCGACCACTCGGCGGTTGGGTCGAACACGACGAGATTGGCGGCGGCGCCGGGCGCGACCGGCCCGCCCTGACGACCACCCGATGCCGGGTCGAGGCGGCCGATCCGCGCCGGGCGCCAGGAGCAGGCGGCGAAGATGTCGACCCAGCCGAGCCGGCCGCTCATGGCGCTGGAGACGACAGCGAGGGCCGTCTCGAGCCCGAGCATGCCGGGGGGCGCCTCGTCGAAGGGCACCTGTTTCTTCTCGGGCGCGTGCGGCGCGTGATCGGTCGCTACCGCGTCGATCACTCCCTGCTCGAGTCCGACACGGAGCGCCTCGACGTCGGCCTCCTCCCGCAACGGAGGGTTGACCTTGAAGGCGGAGTCGTAGCTCGCGACCTCGGCGTGGGTGAGCGACAGATGATGAGGAGTCACCTCGGCGGTGACCGGGAGTCCCTCGGCCTTCGCGCGGCGGACGAGCTCGACCGATCCGGCGGTCGAGAGATGAAGAAAGTGCATCGGCGAGCGCGTCAACCTTACGAGCGCGAGATCTCGCGCCAGCATCGACTCCTCGGCGAGAGCGGGCTGCCCGGCGATGCCGAGGCGGCTCGACCAGGCACCCTCGTGCATGTGGCCTCCGGCAGCGAGCGAGTCGTCTTGGCAGTGCTGGGCGAGAACGATGCCGAGATCGCCCGCGTACTCAAGGGCCTGGCGCATGAGCGAGGCGTCCTGCACGCCCGCGCCGTCGTCGGTGAACAAGTGGATGCCGAGCGCTGCGAGCTCCGCCATCGGCGTGAGGTGAACTCCTTGGCGGCCCACGGTTATCGCCGCCGCGACTGCCACTTGAGCGAGCGCGTTCCGCCCGAGCTCGAGGACGTCGCGGGCGATCGAGGGATTGTCGATCGCCGGCTCGGTGTTCGGCATCGCCACTACCGCCGTGTAGCCACCGAGCGAGGCAGCCCGGCAGCCCGTCTCGACAGTCTCGGCGACCTCTGCTCCCGGCTCGCGCAGGTGAGTGTGAAGATCCACGAGCCCCGGCGCCACGATGCATCCTCCGGCGTCGACGACCGCCGCGCCCGCCGGCGCGTCAATCGTCGAGTCCACCGCGACGATGCCAACGCCCGACACGAGTACATCTCCTCGACGCTCGCCTTGCTCATCGACGATCGTGCCGCCGCGGATCAGCACCTCAGGCATCGATCGCCTCTCCACTGTCGGCGGCCCCCAGTAGGTGGAAGAGGACGGCGGAGCGGATGAAGACTCCGTTTCTCACTTGACGCGTCACGAGGGAAGAGGGGAGGTCGGCGACCTCGGGCGCGATCTCCACCCCTCGGATCATCGGCCCAGGGTGCATGACGAGGGCACCGGCGGCCAACCGGTTGGAGCGCTCCCGCGTCAGGCCATAACGCTCGTGGTATTCGTCGAGGTTGGGGAGCAGCACCTGGCCCGCCCGTTCCGCCTGGATCCGGAGCAGGTAGACCACGTCGAGATCGGGGATCACCGAATCGAGGTCCGCCGTCGCCTTTACCGGCCAGCCGTCGAGCGATGGCGGCATCAGGGTTCGGGGTGCGACGAGGACCACCTCGGCACCGAGGGCGGAGAACGCGAGGACGTTCGAACGAGCGACCCGGCTGTGCTTCACGTCGCCGACGATCCCGATCCGCAGCCCCGCGAAGTCGGCCCCGTTCTGTGAGTCCTCCGTCCCGCGGCGCTGCGCGAGCGCCTCACGGATCGTGTAGCAGTCGAGGAGCGCCTGGGTGGGATGCTCGTGCTGGCCGTCTCCGGCGTTGATCACGCAGGCTGATGTCCAGGCGGTGACTTGCGCCGGCACGCCGGAGGAGCGGTGTCGCACCACCATCGCGTCCACTCCCATAGCGTCGATCGTCTCGACAGTGTCTCGCAAGGACTCGCCTTTTTCGAGAGACGAGCTCGAGGCCGCAAAGGACATCACATCGGCAGAAAGGCGCTTGGCGGCGGTCTCGAACGAGAGCCGCGTGCGGGTCGAGGCCTCGAAGAAGAGCGTCGCAACTGTCTTCCCCCGGAGGGCGGGGACCCTAGGGATGGAACGCCCGGCCACTTCCCGGAAGGAGTCGGCGGTCCGCATGACGTCCTCGATGCCTTCGCGGCCGAGGTCGGCGATGGACAACAGGTGGCGATCGTTCATCGGGCAGTCCGCTCGTCCGCAAGCTCGCCGATCTCGACGCCGTCCGCTGTGACGTCGACGAGTTCGTCGCGCCGTGTCGGAAGGTTCTTCCCTACGTAGTCGGGCCGGATCGGCAGCTCTCGGTGCCCACGATCGACCATCACCGCCAGCTGAACCGCCCTCGCCCGGCCGTGGTCGGCCATTGCGTCGAGAGCCGCCCGCACAGTCCGGCCCGTGAACAGAACGTCGTCGACGAGGACGACCGTCTTTCCCATGAGGTCGAGCGGGATGTTCGTGACCTCCTCGGGCAGGACGGGCCGCAGGCCGATGTCGTCCCTGTAGAAGGCCACGTCCAAGCTGCCGAGCGGCACCGTGACGCCCTCGATGTCGGTGAGGACCCGCACCAGGCGCTCCGCAAGTGGCACGCCGCCCGTCTGCAGGCCGACGACCACCACGTCGTCGAGACCGTGATTGCGCTCGATGATCTCGTGGGCGATTCTCCGCAGCGCACGGGCCACTTCGTCGGCATCCATCACCTGTGCGCGGGCAACAAAAACGCGCCCACCGGGGCGCGTCAATCTTCGCTCTCGTTCGGCCACTCGGGCTCCTCTTTCCGTCCGTTCGGGCCTCGCAGGACCCGCTTCACGTCCGAGATCCAATAATAGCCCGCGGGCTTCGGGCGTGCAGCGGGTTCGGCGCCGGAATATGCAGAACAGGGACCTGAGGGTTAGCTCAGCGGAGATCTAATTCGTCTGAGGAGTACTCGATGTCCAGCGGCTCGAGGATGACGCGCCGGTCGCCTGTTTCGACGGTTCCGCCCACGATGGCACTTAGGCCAACGGACGCTGCCGTCGCGCAGATTGATTCGCCAGAGCCTGCCTGAGTGAAAATGGCGAAGCCGGCGCCCATGTTGAACGTGCCGTAGGCGCCAGCGGTATCCAGCCCGGCCCGCTCGGACAACCAAGACAGGACCTCGGGAACTGGCGGAAGATCGCTCACTCGGTAGGTGAGCGCACGATCCGCCCGCATGAGTTTTCGCAGGCCATGCCCAGTGATGTGGCTCGCGTAACTGACCTGGTCGTGCAGCGGCGACGACTGCAGCGCCTCGACGAGCCTGACGTAGATCAGGCTCGGCTCGAGGACCGCCTCGCCGAGGGTCCGGCCACTCGGCAGCGCGCTCGCCCAACCGTCGGCAGACGACGAGGCCACCGCGCGGGCGAGCGACGCGCCGTTCGCGTGCAACCCACTCGATCCGACGAGCACGATCTCGTCGCCCCGCTCGAGCCGCGACCCGAGCCACGCTCTGCATCCTGCGGGCACTCGCCCGATCGCCGAGCCCGCGATGTCGACCGACTGCTCGCCGACAATGCCCGACAGCGTCGGCGATTCACCGCCAACCCAGGCTGCGCCCGCCTCATCGCAAGCGCGCTGCCATCCGGTGACGAGCGACCCGTGGCGAGGTCCGGAGTACCAACCCGCGCTCCCCGTTGCGACATACGCGCTGACCGAAATAGGTAAGGCGCCCACACAGCAGAGATCGTTGACGATGGCAGCGACCGCATCGATCCCGATCGCCTCCCAGCGATCGATGCCGAGAGACTCCTCGACCTCGCGAGCAATCTCGGACTTCGTCCCGAGGCACTCGAGCACGGTCGCGAGCTGGACACCATCCACCTCGACGAGTTGTGCCGGCTCACCCACGGTCTCTCGGGCAACCAGCGCACCCCGGTCCGCCGGGGCCTCCAAAGACGAGAGGACTGCCTGCATCGATCGGCGCTTGGCGGCGTCGAGCACGCCGTAGTCGACGCCCGCGGAGCGGTAGGCGTCTTCGCGACCCGTCTCGTCGCCCATCAGCTCTCCGCAGCTGGCGGCGCTGACTCCGGCACAGCCGGGCCCTTACGAACCACAGCCGCCACTGCCGAGAGGACCCCGTTGACATAGCGGCCCGAGTCCTCCGTCGAATAGTTCTTCGCTAGCTCGACCGCCTCGTCGATCACGACCGCCACCGGCACGTCCTCACAGAGGAGCTCGTAGCAAGCGATGCGCAGCAACGACCGGTCCACCGCCGGCATCCTTTCGACAGGCCAGCCGGAGGCATGACGGTCGAGAAGATCGTCGA
This sequence comes from Acidimicrobiaceae bacterium, assembly GCA_003136185.1. Classification (GTDB taxonomy): domain Bacteria; phylum Actinomycetota; class Acidimicrobiia; order Acidimicrobiales; family Bog-793; genus Palsa-601. The sequence continues at coordinate 7,152 of PLDN01000150.1, forward strand.
TCCGGCCCAGCTCGCGCTCGACTCCGGTCACGATCCTCACCGCATAGGGCGCCGGAGTGACCCCCAAGTCGCTCAGTACCTCGTCGAAGGCGAGATCCTTGCACTCGGCCTCGTAGAGGATCTCGAGAGCCCGCTCCCTCGATCGGCGACGCTCGCCACTACGCCCGGGTGATGTACTCACCGCTCCGGGTGTCCACCTTGATGCGGTCACCCGAGTTCACGAAGAGAGGGACCTGGACGATCCGGCCCGTCTCGAGCGTTGCCGGCTTGCGAGCACCTGAGACGCGGTCTCCTTGTATCCCCGGCTCGGTCTCTGAGATGGTGAGCTCGACCGCCGCGGGCAGATCGACGTCGACGATCTCGCCGCCGTACATCTGCAGCACGGCAGAATCGCCCTCTTTCAGGTACGACGCCGCGTCGCCGAGAGCGGACGTGTCGACGTAGAGCTGCTCGTAGTTGCTGTTGTCCATGAAGACGAACTGCTCGCCGTCGCGGTAGAGGTACTGCATCTCTCGCTTGTCGATGACCGCCTGCTCCACCTTCTCGTCGGCGCGGAACGTCCGCTCGACGACCGCCTTCGTCCTCGAATTGCGGAGCTTCGTGCGGACGAACGCCCCGCCCTTTCCCGGCTTCACATGCTGGAATTCGACCACCGAGAACAGTCCCTCGGGCAGATCGATCGTCATGCCGTTGCGGAGGTCGTTAGTAGAAAGGGCCATCAGAGGGTCGTGTCCTTCGTCGACTTGGTGAGCGGGCGCGCTCCAGTCGCAGTGACTACGAGCGTGTCCTCGATGCGAACACCACCGAGGCCTGCCACGTACGCTCCGGGTTCAACCGTCACGACCGCGCCTTCCGTGAGGATATCAGTCGACCCTGGTGCGACAGCCGGTGCCTCGTGGATCTCGAGGCCCACGCCGTGCCCGGTCCCGTGGACGAAAAGGTCGCCGTATCCGGCATTCTCGAGCGAAGTCCGGCAGGCCTCGTCGACCTCGGCACCACTTACGCCTGGTCGCACGGTTCGCACGCCGGCACGCTGGGAGGCGAGCACGGCTTCGAGCAGGTCGCTCAGCTCAGCCGAACGGACGCCGCCGACACAGAGAGTTCTCGACATGTCCGAGTGGTAGCCGTCGACGAGCGCTCCGAAGTCGACCACGACGAGCTCGCCCGGCGCCACTGGCCGGTCACTCGGTTGATGGTGAGGAAGCGCCCCATTCGGACCACTGGCAACGATCGTCTCGAACGAGACGTCGTCCGCGCCCCTCCGGCGCATCTCGTAGTCGAGCTCGAGGGCGAACTCGGCCTCCGTTGGTCCGCCAGTCAGTCGCTCCTTCACCTGGGCGAGCGCGACGTCCGCGATGTCAGCAGCGAGCTCGATCCGGGCTAGCTCGCCTTCGTCTTTGACAACTCGCAGGCGCTCCACCAGGGACTGTGTGGCGACTAGTACTCCACCGCCGCTGGTGAACTGACCAAGTGCGGCAGGAAGGCGGCGCTTGGAAGCCCACGAGATGTCGTTCGCCTCCAGCCCGAGGCGGCCGATCCCTTTCGCCACCCTGTCGATCGCGTCCAGTTGTTCTGGGGCCTTGCCGATCTCGATCTCGACATCGGTCTCCGCCGCGGCGATCTGCTCGCGCGCCTGCTCGCGATAGCGGCCATCTGAGACGAGGAGGGCGTCGGTCGCCGTGACGAGCAGCATGCCGGCGGACCCGGTGAACCCGGTGAGGTACCGGACATTCACGAGCGAGGTGACGAGCAGCGCGTCGCACTCGGCAGCCTCGATGGCCTCGCGCAACGCTCCGAGGCGGGACGAGACGCTCGTCGCCGGGAGCTGGGAGCGACTAACTAGGAGAGGCATCGGAGGAAGGATAAACGCAGCTGACGAAGAGTCGTTTCAGGCTTCGCGCACGAGGCGGATGGCCGCTTCGACCGCTAACTCGTACCCGAGCCCTCCAAAGCCAGCGACCGAGCCGTCGGCAATAGGTGTGATGACCGAGTCAGACCGCCACTTCTCGCGGCTCATCGGATTCGAGACGTGGAGCTCGACGATGACGCCTTCAAACGAGGCGAGTGCATCGTGGAGTGACCAGCCGTAGTGAGACAGCGCGCCGCCGTTCACGACAATGGCAGCCGCGCGCCGGCGCGCGTTATGCACGGCATTGACGAGGTCGCTCTCGGAGTCCGACTGGACGTGCTCGAGCCTCCATCCGAGGCCTTCCGCAGCCCGCAGCGACCGCGCCACCCGCTCGGCGAGCGTCTCCGAACCGTAGATCTCGGGCTCGCGTTCACCGAAGAGCTGCAGATTCGGTCCGGACAGAAGGAGGAGAATCGGCTGGGTCTCGCTGCTCACGCTCACGCTCTCGCTGCTCACGGTCTCAGGGTCCCTTCAGTTCGGCGAGCACTTCGGTCACGAGCCCTGAGGGCACGCCGGCCACCGGCTCCACCCCGCGCGGGCCGTCGAGGACGAATGTCAGCTCTCCGTGGGCCTTCTTGTCCCGCAACATGAACTCGATGAGCTGGGCGGGTTCGGCCCCCCGCGGCAGGCGGGCGGGAAGCTCGTAGGCGGACACGACCTCGTCATGCTCTCGCACGCGCCCGTCGTCGATCCGGCCGAGGGCGCGGGCAAGACGGGCGGCAAAGACCAATCCGACGGCCACCGCCTCGCCGTGGCGAAGCGGGAGCGGGACAGGTTGCGGGCGCGGGAGCGGGTGCCCTGCGGCCGGCCCTGCGGCAGGCCCTGCGCCCACCTGGTCGAGCACGTCGCCGGGCTCCGCCGCGAACCCGGCGGCTTCGAGAGCGTGCGCCAGCGTGTGCCCGTAGTTGAGGATCATCCGGAGGCCGCCCTCGCGCTCGTCGGCCGAGACGACACGGGCTTTCAGTGCGGCACATGCTGCTACCTGCTCTTCGAGAGGCATGCCAGGCAAGCCGTCGACGCCGATAAAGGCGTACTTCGCCATCTCGCCAAAGCCCGACCGCCACTCCTCGGGCGGCAGCGTGGAAAGCGTCTCGGTGTCGCAGATCACCGCGTGCGGCTGCCAGAAAGCGCCCATCAGGTTCTTGCCCTCGGGCAGGTTCACGCCGGTCTTGCCACCAATTGCCGCGTCCACCTGGGCGAGGAGTGTGGTCGCGACATGCACGACCGGCGTCCCGCGATGCCAGCTGGCCGCCGCGAAGCCGGCAACATCGGTCACGAGACCGCCTCCGACGGCGATCACCACGTCGGATCTGCTGAGCCCGAAGCGAGCCATTGCCCGCCCCAGCTCGCCCACCGTCTCCATCGACTTCGACCGCTCCCCGCGGCCGATCTCGACGACCTCGTGATCGATCCCCGGCTCGACCTTCACGTCGATGCCCGCCTGCGTCACGATCACGGCCCGTCGAGCTCCAACCGGGAGCAACGCCGCGAGCCCATGACGGGCACCCGGCCCGATGAGAATGTCGTAGCTGCGATCACCGAGGTCAACACCGACGCTTCGCAAGGTGCGAGTCACCGCGACGACCCCGCCGAGAGACGGAAACGGGCCGCTTGATCGGCGGCATCGCTGCGCTCGTCGAGCCAGACCCGCGCGAGGCGCGTGACCCGCTCCGCGACGCCACTCGGCGCGACGCCGTCGACGTCGACCGCCACGTCGGCGAGAGATCGGTACACCGGTCGGCGGAGAGCGTCGAGGCGGGCGATCGTGCCCGCCGGGTCGTGCTCGAGCAGCGGCCTTTCGTTGCCCACGCCGACGCGCCCAGCCAAGGTCTGAGGGCGCGCCCGCAACCAGACCACCACTCCGCCAGCCCTAATGCGCCTCCGCGAGTCGGGATTGAAGACCGCGCCGCCGGCCACGGCGATAACCGACGGCACAGGCGATGTGAGGGCGGCGGCCAGCACGGCCCGCTCTTCCCCGCGGAAGGCGGGCTCTCCCTTTGTGGCAAAGATCTCGGGCACGGTGAGCCCGGTCCGCTCGAGTATCTCCGCGTCACTGTCGAGAAACGGGCGCCGCATCGCAGCAGCGACCGCACGCCCGACGGTCGTCTTCCCGGCCCCCATCATCCCGATCACGAGTACGTGCTCAGGCACCGGCGTCCCCGTGCCCGACGGCCTCGGACGGGGTCTCGTGAACAGACTTCAGATACGCGTCCCGGTTCCGGACTAGCTCTGCGACGGAGTCACCGCCGAACTTCCGCAGGACCTCGCCCGCGAGCACGAGCGACACCATCGTCTCGGCGACGACGCCCATCGCCGGAACAGCGGTGACATCGGTCCGCTCCTTGAACGAGATCGTCGCCTCCTTCGAGGCGGTGTCGACCGTCGCGAGCACCGGGCGGTTGAGCGTCGCGAGAGGCTTCATGGCGGCTCGCAACCACAGCAGTGAGCCGGTCGAGATTCCACCTTCGATGCCGCCGGCACGGTCGGTGCGGCGCACGTAGCTTTCGCCCTCGGCGTTCCAGTAGATCGCGTCGTGCGCCTCGGACCCACGAAGGCCCGAGATCGACATGCCGTCACCGATCTCGACCCCTTTCACGGCCTGGATCGACATCACGGCCTGTGCGAGCAACCCGTCGAGCTTGCGGTCCCAGTGCACGTGGCTGCCGAGACCGACCGGCACACCGTGGGCGAGGACCTCGACTATGCCCCCGAGGGAGTCCCCGTCCTTCGCGGCGGCCTTTACCTCGGCGATCATCGCCTCCTCGGTCGCCGGGTCGATGCACCGGACCGACGATTCGTCGATGCGCGCGAGATCTTCTGGATCAGGCCGCACCGAACCTGGCAACCGAGCAGCGCCGAGCGCCACCACGTGGCTGAGAACTCTGACGCTCACCTCGGCGAGGAGCGCTTTGGCGAGGCAGCCCGCAGCGACGCGGGCGGCAGTCTCGCGGGCGGACGCACGCTCGAGCACGTCCCTCGCGTCCGAGAAACCATACTTCTGCATCCCAGCCAAGTCCGCGTGCCCGGGACGCGGCGCGGTGAGCGGCTTGGAGGGCGCCCCCGGGGCGGGCGACATCTCCTGCTCCCACTTCGGCCACTCGGTGTTCCCGATCTCGATGGCGACCGGCGAGCCGAGCGTCCGGCCGTGGCGGACGCCGCCGAGCAGCGTCACCTCGTCCTGCTCGAAGCGCATACGCGGCCCGCGCCCGTACCCGAGACGCCGCCGGGCCAACTCGCCCTGCACGTCGGCCTCAGTGATGCGCAGACCGGCGGGAAGGCCCTCGACGATCACGACGAGGCCTTTGCCGTGCGACTCACCCGCGGTGAGGTATCGCAACATGGCCCAACGGTACTTCGGCGCCGGGTGTCCCCCCGACGAACCCCGGTAGGGTCGGCGCCGACACGAGAGGAGCCGACGGCGCAATGCCGCTCTACGAGGTCGAGCCGGCTGGTGGCACCGCGGAACGCGCCGTGATCGTCATCCAGGAGGCATTTGGGGTGAACGATCACATCGAGGACGTGACCCGCCGCTTCGCAGCGCTCGGCTATCTAGCCGTAGCGCCCCACGTGTTCCACCGCACCGGCGGAGGCACGGTGGACTACGACCGTTTCGACCTCGTCATGCCGCACTTCGCCGAGATCAGCGACGCGGGCCTCCTGACCGACATCGACGCGACGATCGCTCACGTGACGGGCCGCGGGATCAGCGCCGAGCACATCGGGATCGTCGGCTTTTGTATGGGCGGTCGGGTCAGCTTCCTCGTGGCGAGCAGGCGGAGGGTTGGCGCGGCTGTTGGTTTCTACGGTGGCGGCATCCTGAAGGGGCGCTCAGAGGCGTTGGCCCCGCTGGCGGACGACGTGGCGCAAATGAACACGCCATGGCTCGGCCTGTTCGGCGATCTCGACGAGGGGATCCCGATCGAGGAGGTGGAGGAGCTCCGCCGACGCCTCGCCGAGTCAGCCCCGGTCGAGACCGAGATCGTCCGCTACCCCGACGCGGGTCACGGTTTTCACTGCGACAAGCGCGAGGCATACCACGAGGCTTCAGCCCGTGACGGCTGGGCGCGAACCGTGGCGTGGTTCGAGCGGTTCCTCGCCTGAGCCTGCCCAGCGGGCCGAACTACTTCTTGGCCGCTTCGTAGTACGGGTTCTCGCCGGACTGGTGATCCGTCACGTCGACGACGTCGGTCACCTCGGGCACAGCGTCTTGGATCGCGACGGTGATTCCCTGGCTGAGCGTCACTGCTGCCAACCCGCAACCCTGGCAGCCGCCTTCCATCCTCACGTAGGCAGTCCCGGCGTCGAATGCCACCAGCTCCGCCCAGCCTCCGTGCATGGCGATCTGCGGGTTGACCTGCTGCTCGAGCACCTCGAGGATCCGTTGAGAGAGGGGATCAGAGAGATCTGCAGTCGGTGTCGCGGCGGCGGGGCGAGCAGAAGGAGGCGCATTCGGGTTCAGCATGACGAGGCCTTGCTGCCCGCCGTTGTCACCGACGTCGAGGGTGGCTCCCTTCATGTTGGCAACGCTGCTCGCCGCCACGATCACGGTGAGGCCGTCGTCTTGGAGGATGGCGTCCGACGGCCCGGAGTCCGATGCCTGCTGGAACCACATGTCGTAGGTGTAGGAGCCGTGAGAGGAGCCGTTGATCTCGAGCCACAGCGCGAGTGAGCCGCCGTTCTCTTCACCGTCGCGGATACCGAGCACCATCGCGCGAGCGGGTTCGGTTACTCGGAGGGCTGCGTCTTCAGGCACGGCATAAGGCTAATCCCATAACGAGCGGATCAGGCAGACGTCACGGATATCTGCTGGAAGACGAAGCCGAAGCGGCCCTTGATCGAGCTCGACTTGCCGGCGAGGGTCGTCTCAACCGACGAAACCACGTAGCACTCCTTCGTGCCCGAGTTGTCGGTGATCTTGAGCGCCTCGGTATAGCCCGACTTCGCCCGTAAGCAGGACGACCCCGAGACGGAGGGGAACATGATGGTCAGCGAGAGGTAGGCGAAGCCGAACCGGCCGGTGATCGATTGCGCGCCCGCCGTCTCGGTGAACGAGGAGACTTTGGCCTTGCTTAGCTTCTCGGTCTGAACGAGCGTGCCGACCCTGGGACGACGAGCGCGGCACCAAGTGCCAACACGATCAGCGCCCGCCTCATTCGGCCTCCCCGGGCCCAGCGTCGAGAGGGTCCAGCATTGCAGGCATCATGTCAACGTGCCGACCGCTCTCATAATCCTCCCGACGGGGACCTACAGAGCCGAGGAATACCTGGCAGCGGCGGCGCGACTCGGGGTCATGGTCGTCACGGCGTCCGAGCGGGCACAGGCGCTGGCCGAGAAGATGGGCGATCGTTTCGTCGAGGTCCCTCTCGATGACCCTCAGCAGGCAGCGGAGATCATCTTCGCCCACGCCCGCCGCATTCCCCTCGACGCCGTTATCGCCGTCGACGACGAGGGCCTGCTTGCAGCCTCCCTCGCGAGCGAGATGCTTGGGCTCCCTCACAGCCCGCCCGCCGCGGTCCGGCGCACGCGGGACAAGGCCGCGATGCGCGTCTCGTTCGCGACAGCTGGCGTTCCTCAACCTGCGTTCGAGATCGTGACGCCCGGCTCTCCCGCAGGGGTCGCCGCTGCGGCCTCGAGGGTCGGGCTACCGGTAGTCGTCAAGCCGTGCACGCTCTCGGGCAGCCGGGGCGTCATCCGGGCTGACTCGGCGCAGGATGCCGCCGCATGCGCTGAGCGAATCTCTCGGATCCTCGTCGCGGCAGGCGAACCGGCCGGCTCACCGCAGCTAGTAGAGCGGTTCGTGCCCGGCCTCGAGGTGGCCGTCGAAGCGATCTTGTCCGGGGGCTTGCTCGACGTCGTGACCATCTTCGACAAGCCCGATCCGCTGGACGGTCCGTACTTCGAGGAGACCTTCTACCTGGCGCCGACGAGGCTCGACGACAACGCAGGGCGGGCCGTCGAGGAGGCGACGGCGGCGGCAGTCGGGGCAATCGGTCTGACCGAGGGGCCGGTCCACGCCGAGCTCAGGGTGCCGATCGCCGCTGGCCCAGAGTCTCAGCCACAGGTGGCAGTGCTCGAGGTAGCCGGGCGGACCATCGGCGGCCGCTGCTCAAAGGCGTTGATGCTGGAGGGCGGAGGGACGCTCGAGGACCTCGTCATAGCAAGGGCAGTCGGTGTGCAATCGCCGCCGGCACGTCTTGCCGGCCCGGCTGGAGTGCTCATGATCCCGATCCCCCGCTCGGGGATCCTCACGAAGGTTCACCACCTCGAAAAGGTGCGCGGGCTCGACCACATCACCGGGGTGGAGATCACGATCCCGAACGGGCGGAGGGTGCAGGCGCTCCCCGAAGGCGACCGCTATCTCGGATTCGTGTTCGCGGCCGCGCCCGACCGCGACGACGTCGAGCGTGCCCTTCGCACCGCCTTGGCGGTGCTGGAGGTCGAGATCGCCGATGGCCGCCCGGATACGGTGGTCGGATGAAGGTCCTCCTCTGCTCGACTTATGAGCTTGGCCACCAGCCGCTAGGTATCGCTGGACCGGCTGCCGCGCTGATCAGTGCAGGCCATGACGTCGAGACGGCGGACCTGTCCTTCGAACCGTGGCCTGCCGAGGCGATCTCGCGCGCCGAGGCGATCGTCTTCTCGATACCGATGCACACGGCGACTGAGCTGGCGATGCAAGCTGCTCAGCGGATCGCCGACGAGGGGCTGAGACCGCCTCTCGCCTTCATAGGGCTGTACGCGAGCGTTCTCGAGGATCACCCGCTCCTTCGTCCTTCCGATTTTCTCGGAGCCGGCGAGACCGCCCAAGCGCTCGAGCGTTGGCTCGAACAGCTCAGCGACGGGCCGTCGGTCGGCGCGACACAACACAGCCCGCCACTGCAGGCATCGATCGATCTCGGCCCCGTCGCGCTCCCGGCGACACCACCGCCGGCCCGTAGCCTGCTCGCACCGCTCGATCGCTACGCGCGCTACCTCGAGGGCGGTCGCTCCGAGCTTGCGGCGAGCGTCGAATCGACACGAGGGTGCAACCACCGCTGCAGGCACTGCCCGGTCGCGTCCGTCTACGGGGGCCGGTCACGAGCGATCGCGCTCGAGAGCGTCCTCGCCGACATCGCCCAGGTAGTGAGCATGAACGCGACCCACATCAGCTTCGCCGACCCAGACTTCCTCAATCGGCCGACCCACGCACTGGCGGTCGCGCACGGGCTGCACGACCGGTTCCCCCAGGTCACTTTCGACGCGACTGTGAAGATCGAGCACATCTTGCGCCATCGCTCACTCTGGCCAGAGCTCCGTCGTAGCGGGTTGACGTTCGTCGTCTCCGCGTTCGAATCCACCGATGACGAGCTGCTCCAGGTCCTCGACAAGGGCCACACCGCCGATGACGAGGCCGAGGCTGTGGCGATTCTCCGATCCGCCGGCGTCGAGATACGCCCGTCCTGGCTCCCCTTCACACCTTGGACGACGCTCGGGTCGCTCGCGTCACTTCTCGAGTTCAGCGCCAGGGCGGACCTCGTCGGCAGCACCGACTCGGTGCAGTACTCGATCCGCCTCTTGCTGCCACGGGGCTCGCTTCTCATGGCCGACCCAGATCCCGTCCTCGAGGAGGCGACGCACCCCGACGGCACGACTACGCCGGACGGGCAAGGCGCCGCGTCGCCTGCGACTTTCTCGGGCAGCCTGGCCTGGCGGCACCGCGATCCACGCATCGACGAGCTGCAGCGCGCAATGGCATCACTCGTCGAGGCGAGCGCCTCCGCCGAATGCTCGCCAGAAGAGACCTTCACCGAGCTCTGGGCGCTCTGCCGGCACACCGGCGCGCCCCTCGGCGACGAGCCCCCCGCAGCCGATCCCCGCTATCTGTCCACGGTGCCTGGGCACGCGCGGCCACGCCTCAGCGAGGCATGGTTCTGTTGCGCAGAGCCGACCCTCGCCCAGATCGAGCTCGTGAGGCGCTGATGGCGCGGAGAGAGGCAAGACCGAAGGATCTCGCTGCTCTTGGCGACGCGCACGAGTGGGTGAGCATCGACGACCCGGATGAGAACAGGACGTGGATGGTAGATGTCACGTTTCTCGAGAGTGGCTGGCGTTGCATCTACCTGAACGGTTGCCAGGGCGTGTTGACCGGTCCCTCCCCCGAGCTGGCACAAGGGTGCTGCTCCTATGGTGCACACCTCACCGGCGAAGACGATTCCGAGCGGGTCCAGGCGGCTGCTCTCACACTCACCGCCGAGCAGTGGCAGTTCCGCAGCAAGGGTCGGGGGAAGCGGGGCGTCATCTACACCAACGCCGATGGCGAGCTCGTGACGCGCCTAGTCGAGGACGCCTGCATCTTCTTGAACCGGCCGGGTTTTGCGGGCGGCGCGGGTTGCGCCCTTCACCGGGCGGCGATCGACCGAGGTATCGAGCCGCTCGAGCTCAAGCCTGACGTCTGCTGGCAGCTGCCACTGCGCCGTTCCGACGAGGTGGCGGCAGACGGGCACGTGACGTCCACGCTGACGGAGTGGCGCCGCCGCAACTGGGGCGAGGGAGGACATGACTTCCACTGGTGGTGCACCGAGGCGCCGGAGGCGTTCGGCGCCCGCAGGCCCGTCTACGAGACGATGCGGGCGGAGATCATCGCCATCACCGGCGAGAAGGTCTACAAGTTGATCGGCCGCTACTTGGCTGCCCGCGAGGCACGTTCGGTCCGCCTGCCACACCCCGCGGTCCGCTCCCGCTGATCGCCGTTCCGGCTGGCCGCCTCAGTCGGGCAACCCTGTCAGCCCGGGCTTCTCCTCCTCCTCGTCCTCCAGCTCCTCTGAGTCGTGGAGGCACCAGGAGGCGTGCGGTTCCTCGGGATCGGCCCCGCACTCCGGGCAGGGTTCGACCGTCACTTCGAAGGCGCGCTTCAAGCTACGCGCCTCTTCAAATCGACGGTGCCGTCCCTTCTTCACGAGCCGCTCCCAGGTAAAAGGATCCTGCCCCGAACCAACAGCGCTTCATCGGCCCGAGGTCGAAAGGGACGCCATGGACCAGTTGCTTCGTGCTGGCGGCATCAGCATATCGCCAGGCAGACCATATCGGCCGACCATTCACAGGCGACGTCCGCCGAGGCTCAGGACCAACGATAGGGTGACGTCGATGCCGGCCGACTTCGACGTCGATTCAATGATCGTCCGCTTCCGGGAACGGGCTGAGGCGGTTCGTCGGCGCGGCATCCCGCCGGTCGAGGGGCCCGAGAGGCAGCTGATCGTGCGCCAGATGCAACTCGACTTCCAAGACTTCGCGATGCTCGCGGACTCAACGGGGTCTCTGGAAGATGGGATCCTGACTCTGCGAGTCGACCTGCGTCCCGCACCTGGCGAGCCGGCCGAGGCGGCCGAACCTGGCGAGGCCGAGGCGGCCGAGCCCCCGGAGGATTCATCTCCGGCAGGGAACGGGCATTAGTAGCCGTCGAGCCGGGAAGCTGCACAGCTTGTGACTGGCGCCCGGGAGGCGCTGGCTTGGTGGCAGGGCGCTGTCGTGTACCAGATCTACCCCCGCAGTTACTGCCTCGCCGATCCTTCCGGGCGGCGCGCGCGCCTCGCCCTCGGCGCCGGATCTCCGCCCGACCGCGTGCGGGACGGGGCCGGTGACCTGGAAGGTATCCGGCGTCATCTCGACCACGTCGCTGAACTAGGCGCCGATGCCATCTGGCTTTCGCCGATCTACCCGTCGCCGATGGCCGACTTCGGCTACGACGTGGCCGACTACTGCGGGATAGATCCCCTCTTCGGTGACCTCGACACGTTCGACGCGTTACTTGCCGACGCCCACGACCGCTCGATCCGCGTGCTCCTCGACTGGGTACCGAACCACACGAGCGACCGGCACCCCTGGTTCGAGGACGCTCGGCGCTCCAGGACGAGTGCCCATCGCGACTGGTATGTCTGGCGGGATCCTGACCCTCTCGATCCGGCGCGGCCGCCGAACAATTGGAAGCGGGCCTTTGGCGAGGGTCCTGCGTGGACGTTCGACGAGCTGACCGGTCAGTGGTATCTGCACTTGTTCCTCCCTGAGCAACCCGACCTCAACTGGGCGACACCCGAGGTGGTCGAGGCCATGGAGGGAGTGCTCGACTTCTGGCTGGCGCGGGGCGTGGACGGCTTCCGGATCGACGTCGTCCACGGTCTCGGCAAGCCGCCCGAACTCGACGACGTTCCGGACGCGCAGGCCGACATCCCGTACTCGGCTCTGAACGACCACGATTCCACCCACCCGATCCTCCGTCGCCTCCGTGCTCACGTGGACCGTTGGCCGCAACAGCCGCTTCTCGTCGGAGAGGTCTTCCTGATCGATGCCGGGAAGGTCGCCAAGTACTACGGCAACGGTGACGAGTTGCACCTGGCGTTCAACTTCGCTCCGATGTTCAGCCCGTTCTCGGGTGTGTCGTTTCGCCGCCGCCTCGAGGAGATCGAAGCGACCCTCGGACCGGTCGATGCGTGGCCGACATGGGTGCTCTCGAATCACGACCGCCCGCGGCACCGGACCCGTTTCGGTGGCTCCGAGCGGCGCGCACGGGCCGCCGCGGTGCTTTCGATCGGAATGAGAGGGACCGTGTTCTTGTATGCGGGCGAGGAGCTGGGCCTCGAGGACACTGAGATACCCGACGAGCTCGCGGTCGACCCAGGCGGGCGAGACGGCTGCCGGGCGCCGATCCCATGGGATGCCAGTGCCGAGCACGGGTGGGCACTCGGCGGCTCGGAGGCGTGGCTGCCGTTCGCACCCAATGCCACCACGCTGAACGTGGCGAACGAGGCGCGTGACGACAGTTCAGTCTTGGCGCTCTACCAGCGGCTCATTGAGTTCCGCCGCCGCTCGAGCGCCCTTTTTGACGGCGACCTCCAACTCCTCGAGGCCGGTCCCGAGGAGGTGCTGGCCTTCCGGCGCGGGCGACGGGAAAAAGCCTTCGCCGAAGCCGGCGAAGGAGAGGTCGTCGTGCTCGTCAACTTCTCCGACGTCGAGCAGCCAGTGGACGAGGCTCTCAGCGGCCCGTGGGTGGTCGAGGTCGGCTCGGGCGGTGAGGGCTCGCTCACTACCGAGCACGAGCTCTTCGCCGGTCGGCTCGGACCCGAGGAAGCCGTGATATTGCGGCGTCCCGACCGGGGGGCTCGCTAGCGCCGGCGCAGCGGTCGCCAAAGAATTCCGGCGCAGCGGTCGGAGCGGGCAGCGGGCAGCGAGGTGGACGGGCAAGGCCGCACAGGTGGAAGGAACCGGCCGCCTGGCGGTCGGCGCTCTAGTCGAACTCGGGCGACAGCGGTCGCCGGGAACGCTCCTCCAGGACGAGGGCATCGGCACCGTCGAACGCGAGAGCTGCATCGCCGTCTGCCAGCCGCTTCAACATCTTGCCGAGCAATCCGCAACGCCATCCGGCGGCCAGGCGCCCGCTCGGGGTGTCCTGGAAGAACGCGACAAGATCCGCCCGCGTCGCAAGTATCGCCGGATCGATCGAAAGCTCTGATGCGCGCTGGCCCACGTAGGCACCGGCCAGAGCGATAACCGGCCGGTTAGGGCGCTCGAAGGCTTGCGCTGGGGGCAGGCGCAGCTCGGACGGCGACAAGGACTTCCCTCGCTTGACCGCGTCGAACAGCTCCTCGCCGACGGCACCGCTGATGTGCCGAGCGTCAACGCCCCGTGTCCGCAACAGGTCCTCCCGGCCGGAAGGGGGGCGCTGCGCGATCGAGAGGATCGCGAGATCCGACACGATGAAACGAACGGGCAGATCGAGGCGCTGGGCTCGCTTCTCGCGCCAGGCGCAGATCGCCTGTGCCACCCCCCGCGTCGCACCCCGGAGCTGGCGCGAGTGCGGCAACCTCCACCACGCCTCCTCGGGCACGGTCTCGGAGCGGTCCTTCGCGAGCAGCACGGCGCACTCCTCCGCCGCCCACTCTGTCCGGCCCGATTCCGCCAAACGCCCTGCGATGAGGGACTTGAGCTCGAGCAGCCGCGAGACGTCACCTGCTGCGTATGCCATCTGGGTCTCTGACAGCGGGCGCCTCATCCAGTCCGTCAGCTGGTCACCTTTTTGCAGCCTCACGCGCAACATCCCCTCGACGAGCGTCAAGAGCGACGGGGAGGAGTAGCCGATGAACCCGGCACACAACTGCGTGTCGAAGATCGTCGAGGGAATCGTTCCGCACGCTCGCTCGAGCACCTCGAGATCCTGGTCGGCCGCGTGCAGTACCGGCAGTGCGCCTGACGCGAACACTTTCGCAAAACCCGAGACGTCAACCGCCAGCGGGTCGATCAGCACGAGGCCACCCTCCCAGGCGACCTGCACGAGGGCGAGGTGCGGGTAGTAGCTGCGCTCGCGGTGGAACTCGGTGTCGATCGCGAATTCCTCTGCGCTCGAGAGCTCGTTGACGAGCTCGTCGAAAGCGGCTTGGGTGTCCACGAGACCGGTCGGCTGTGCAATTTCGGCGTTCATCCGCCGTAACTCATCCGTGTGTCCTCCATCGCGAGGATCGGGATCGACTCGTCACCGCCACCCGCATTTACGACCTCCCCGACGAAGATCGTGTGGCTCCCCACGTCGTGTTGCTGGCGTACCTCGCAGTCGAGCCAGCCGACGGAGATCTCGGCGATGGGCGCTCCCGTGGAGGCTGTCACGTAGGCCATTCCGTTCAGGGTTGCAGCCACCGGATCGTGATCGGCGGGTTTGACGAACTTGCGCACCGCCGCCCGGTCGTCCTTCGACACGAGTGACAGAGCAAAACATCCGCCCTCTACGAGGAGCTCGTGCGTGACGGCGGAGCGTTCCACGGATACCGCGAGGTGTTTGGGTTCGGTGGATACCTGCATCGCCCAGTTCAACGTCATCAGGTTCTTCCGGTCACCTGCGGACGTCCCGAGGAGGTAGAGGCCCATTGGAAGCTGCCACAACACGCGGCGCCGCAGGCGATCGTAGTCCTCCGGATCGACCCCGTCGGGGAACGGCCCGACGAGATCGCCGTGGTGAACCATCGGCGCCAGGCTATCGGCGGTACAGCGAGGAGGAACGTACGCCGAATCCGGCGATACGGCGATTCGCGACTGCCAGCTCCGCCAGCCCGGCACGTACCTTTGCAAGAGCACTCTTCGTGGCGGGCGACGTCGTGGAGGACGCTACGGCGCACGGTTCGGCTCCGTCGAAGAAGTCTTCCATCGAGGCAGCGATCTCACTGGTCAGTGTGTGGTCTGGCGTGTCGAGGGTGTCGTAGAGCGTCCCCGCATCCGACGACAGCCCGCCACAGACGGTGCGCAGCTGGAGAGGTGTCCCCTTCGAGACGGCCAATGCGACACTGTGTGCGTCGGCCACGACCTGTTGCTCGTTGACGACGTAAGTGTTCGCCGCGACCCACTCGCGCACCTGTTGGGCATGCGAGCCGGAGTAGCCGCAACCCGAAAGACCGATGGCGACAGCCGCGATCATCGCCACGGCCGCCCCGCAGCGGACTCGCCTCGGGCCGCGAAAGTCAAGGTCGCGGAGGATCGGGGGCACGTCTTAAGCGTGCCACGCGCGGCTGGCCGCGACGATCCGGCTACCTTGCATGTCTATGACCACAACCGAGTCGACCGCGCCAGAGTGGACCGTCCTCGCCGAACGCCTCTCGTCCGCGCTGCATCTGGCCGCACCTCCCATCTTCCTCGCCTTCGAGGGCGAGCCTCCGGCCGGCGTTGCCGCCTTCGACAAGCCGATGAGCGAGCCCGCAGCCGACGGGCGCCAGGGCCGGGTGCCCGCCTCGTGCGTTTTCTGGGTCGAGGCGGCTGTGGCCGAGCAGGCATTCTCGACCGTCGCCGACGATCACGGGAACTGCTCGGTTGGGAAGTGGACGCATGGTTTCTCTGAGCTCGACACGAGCAAGGACGACGTGCGCGCCCTTCTCGAGAGCGGGTGGGTGACGCCCGAGATGGTCCCGCAGATCCCCTTCGTGGCTGAGCGGCCGGGTGCCATCAGCTACGGGCGGCTAGAAGACGTCCCGGTTGGCGTCCTGCCCGACGTCGTTCTCCTGCGGGTGAACGGGCGCCAGATGATGGTGCTCTCCGACTCGATACCGGGCTTGTCGATCGAAGGCAAGCCGCAGTGCCACATCGTGGCGCTCGCGAAGGAGCAAGGCCGGCCGGCCGCCAGCGGCGGCTGCGCCCTCAGCCGTGCCCGCACGGGCATGAAGCCGGAGGAGATGACCTGTGCGCTCCCAGCCTCGCAGCTCGGCGAGCTCGTGGCCTCGATCGAGAAGACGGCTGCGGTGGACTCGACGGTCGCGAAGTACGCAGCAGAGGACGCGAGGCGCTTTACTGTCTAGAGCATGCGCGGATGGGCAGCCCGAGGCGGGCTCTCAAGAACAAGTTCGTCTCTTTCGCGTCTGGATTCGTCATGTGAACTCCGGTTACGTGTGCGAAGTGCGGTCAGACGTTCATAGTGGCGAAGTTCGCCAACTTGGCGTATCATGCTGGCATGAGTGCTGAGCCCAACGAACTCTCGGTGAGCAAGGCCCGTGACCGCTTCTCCGATGCTGTGAACCGTGCTTTCTTCGGCGGCGAGATTACCTATGTCACCCGTGGCCGCGGCCACCGGCGTGCTGCCGCAATCGTGCCGGTCGAGCTCGTCGATCGCTACGAAGCCATGATTGACCTCGAAGATGGTCGTATCGCTCGGAAGCGATTGGCTGACCTCGATGCTGGTCGAACGACACCAGTCTCAGCAGATGAGGTGGCCCGACAGCTCGGATTGTGAACACCCCCGAGCGGTACCGCGTTCTCTACGATCCGAAAGACCTGAAGGAGTTGGCCAAGCTCGACAAGACAGTGGCCCGCCGAATCCTCAGGACCGTTAATTCGCTGAGTGGCAATCCGCGGCCTGTCGGTTGCCGCTCCCTCGTCGGCTACAAAGACCTGTGGCGCATACGCGTCGGCGACTACAGGGTGATCTACACGATCAAGGATGCAGAACTCGTGGTCCTCGCCCTGCGGGTTGCCCATCGCAGTGACGTATATCGGAAGCTCTGATTAAGAGGCTCAGCGAATAGGCGCCATTGCCGGTGACCAGCGGTCCCTCCAGTCGATGAGCTTCGCTGTGAGGAGAAAGACAGCCGCCAGAGCAAGCTGAGCGAGCCGGTGGACGCTCTTTTTGTCGGTACTCCGCCGTAACTGGCCATAGTTCGACAGCCAGGAGTTCGTGCGCTCGACCGGCCAGCGCATGCCGAGGGTGTTCGTCTCGGCGGCTGCCGCTGGCTGCTTCGGGCTCCCGCGCTTGCGCTTTCGGGCGATGACGACGTCGTCGAGCTGATGGGCCCTACAGGACTGGCGGACGCCCTCTGAGTCGTAGCCGCGGTCGAGGTGGAGCGTCTCGATGTCGCCTAGCAACCCATGTCTTTCGGCAGCCTCGAGGGTGGGCGCGAACATCACGCAGTCGTTCCGGTTGGCACCGTCGACCGCCCAGCCGATCGGGATGCCGTTTTTGTCGGTGAAGACGGACCACTTCCACCCGAGCTTGGCGCGATCGGTCGGGTTCTTGCCCGTTCCCTCGCCCCCACAAGGGCTTTTGTGCAGCGACCCGTCGATTGCTGTCTCGGAGAGGTCAAAGCCGATGATCTTGTCGTAGGCGGTACGGGCTTCTTCGAAGAGCAAGTCGAAGACACCGGCAGTCACCCACTCGTCGCGGCGTTCGCGCACCGTCGTGTCCGAGACCTTGTTCCCACAGAGCCGCTCGGCGTCCTCCCACGAGCAGCCGGTGACGAGCCTGACGCGCATCACGTCGAAGCAGTCCCGGTCTGAAGCCCGCGGCCGGTGGCAGCCGAGCGGGTGGTGGTCTTGGCGCACAGGGATGTGAGCCTCTACGGCGCACCAGATTGCATCTACCACTTCGGGGTCAAACGCGCGCATGATGGTGAGGACCTCCACTTGGTCGTTTGGTGATTGGAACAGCACCCCGATTCTCTCGGGGCCACACCAACGACCGGTGGATGGTCTTTGTCGCGTGAACTACCTGGTCACACGCTTGCTAGCCAATCCGCGCGGGCTCT